>JAZURW010000074.1:0-20812 GCA_045606405.1 Candidatus Ornithospirochaeta sp.
AACGATCAAGCTTTTGAAGTTGCAAACGATATTTCTTATATTCTTCCGGCTTTGACTGCAAATAGCCATTACTTTGAAACAGGGGATGGAGCGCACTTACATCTTTCAATTCGGATTCATAGGTATCTTGCGGAAGTGATACCTTATATTTCAAATAAATGGGATACGATCTGTTTCCATTCGTTTTTGAACTTTTGATTGGAAATAAAATTTGCTGTTCAGAAAGAACCGATATTATCTCAAACAACTCCTCATCTGAAGATGTTGCAAAAACAGTCTCTATATCCATCTTGGAAATTTTCTTTTTGCCGTATTTCTTTAGCTTTTCTATATATTTCATCATTCTTATTCCGCCGCTTGTCCACTCTTGATCCATTCGTCAACTTCTCTAACCTTGAATTTCCAATTGCGTCCGACCTTATGTGCGGGCATATTTTTTGTTGCGATCCACACAAGCATCGTGTCGCGACTAATACCCAAATAGGCGCAGATTTCTTTGGTGGAGTACCAACGGTCAGGCATTTCGTTATTCATAATCATATCTAACTCTCCTAAAAACAAAAGTTATGTATTTTTATACACGCTTTTGAAAGATTTTCAATATATTTGTCGGATTTTGTAGGATATGTTGGAATAAAAAGCGGTATGAAGAAGTCCGCCGCGGTGTGTTATTCGGTTAAAGTTTCAATGGCAATCAGCATTCCAAACCTAAAAGCACTTGTTTTTTATAAATATGACGTAATTATATTAAAACGATGCTGATAAAGCAAAGCAATTGTGATATAATATTATCGGATAATGTTTTGGAACATCGTATATAATATATCTCATAAGGAGGTATGAATGGATGACTTATCAAGAATATATTGTAAAACAAATCGAAAATACAAAAGCGGGAGTGCCTATTTATACCGCCGCGCTTGCCGAGCTTCTTGCAAAGGCATACGGCATGGATATGAAAAAAGCTAACGCCGCTACGTCTGTTGCTGTGAAACGGATCGTTGACGGGAATACGCTTGATAATTTGCGATTTTATCAAAAAGGAATTTACTATATTACGGTAAAAACGCCGTTTGGTGAAATGAGCATCAATAAAGAATTGCTTATACAGCACAAGTATTTATTACCCGACATCGGATATGAAACGGGTTATACCTTGCTTCACAGAATGGGACTTACGACGCAAATGCCCACCGAGCGCGTCCTTGCCACAAACAAAGCTACGGATTGCATTCGCAAGGATAAGGCGCTTGGGATCTTCGTAAAGCCACCCAAAACCGAAATTACCGCATCCAACAAAAGATATTTACAACTGCTTGACGCGGTAGAGCTTATGGATAAAGCTCCGATTGATGAAATCGATCCGTATGCGTTACTTGCAAGGTATATGGAAAAGGAAAACATTAGATTCGATTATTTGCTTGCGTTTGCGGATAAGTATTATGGAAAAAATACGATTCTTCAAATTGCGCATATCGCAACGGCGGGAGGTGAATTTCGATGAAGCTTCATTTGGATAAAAACGCTTTTCAAGTGCTATTGAATAACGTTCACGGCAGGACGGGATACCGCTTGGACGTCTTGGAAAAGGATTATTACGTTGTTTTGATATTGAAAGAGCTTGCAGAACTGCAAAGAGATGGACTTCCCGCATACTTTAAGGGCGGCACCGCCTTGTATAAAGCTCTGAAAACAACCAACCGCTTTTCCGAGGATATTGATTTATCCGTTGACACACGAGAGTGCAGCAGAACGCAGAACGACAAACGTTTGGAAAAAGCAACGAAAAATTACACTTCTCTTGTTCGTAATGCGGAGGAAGGAAAAACCAATCGCTCTGAGGTTTTGGCAATGTATCATTATGATCCTATCGTCCCGTATGACGAGGACGATGCGCTTCAACGCTTCGGAAAGTTAAAGGTTGAGGCAACATCCTTTACCATTAGTGAGCCGACCGAGGATCTGACGATTGCCGCTATGCTTTACGACTTGGCTACCGATGAAGAAAAAGCTATCCTTGAAAGCAATTACGAGGTCGCGCCCTTTGAAATAAAAACGATAACCATAGAACGTATTTTTATTGACAAGTTATTTGCCGCCGAAGCCTACGTAAGAAAATCTGCCGAGGCAAACCGCGCGTTTGAAGCAGCAAAGCATATCTATGACTTATCCGTGATGTCCAACCTTCCTTCAATCATCCGCTTGTGCGATGATACAGAGCAAATGCAGTATTTACTAAAAATTCGTCTGAAGGAAGAAAGTGAACGACGTGACGGAATCCCCGGTATTGCACCTAAAATGTTTTCGTTCTTTACCGATGTGAAAAACAATGCTGCTGTTCGTAAGGCTTATGATATTATGCAACAGCAATACGTGTTGCGCGATGCTGACCGTATTCCGTTTGAAAAAGCATTGGGCAGTCTTATCAAAATCAAAGCATTGCTTGAAAGAAATACCGCTTGGCGCACTTGCACTCCAATTAAAAAGAAAGATGACCGCGAGGACAGATAACAGCATATTTCAACCAAACAGCATAAAAAGCGGCAAGGATTTTGAGTCCTTGCCGCCGTATCTTATTCGATTAATGTTTCGATTGCGATCTGCATACCGAGCTTGAAAGCATATGTAAATATGGCTACCTCAGCCAAGCTCATATATTCGCTCCAACAATCGTGGAATTTCTCGAATGTTTCTTTCTGTTCCTCGGTGAAGCTTTTCTCTAAGTCCTCGTGATGCCTTGACATATACCCGAGGAGTTCTTTCATTTCCTTGGAGTTCGTTCGGCTGTCCTCTTGCGGAACGATGTTTCCGTGCCATAACTCGTTGATAACCGACCTCATACGAATACCACCTCCCGCAAAATGATTTCCTCCGCACGGTTGCGAATACCGTTCATACGGCGTGCCCATTCCATTTGGTTAGTTGCTTTGAGTGCTTCGGTCACGCCATCCTGCTTTGCCATAGTGAAAACGATATTTTCCATACGCTCGTTGCAGGCTTGGTCAATCGATCAGGTAAAGGAAATTCTGAAAGATGAAACCTACATCGGCAACAGCATCCACAATAAGCAGACCAATATTTCTTACAAGAACAAAAAGAAAATCCGCAAACCGAAGGAAGAATGGGTTCGTATCGAAAACACCCATGGAGCCATAATTTCAAAAGATGTTTTCTATCATGTGCAGAATCAGATTGCTTCCCGCAGAAGAAAGCAGAAAGATGGCACATCAAAGATTCTCTCAGGACTTGTGAAATGTGCAGACTGCTGCTGGTCGCTTGCCTACGGTGAGAATCGTCAGAACAAAACACCTTATGGCCACTATCATTGCAGTAATTATGGGCAAGGCACTGGTAAATGCTCCATGCACTATGTCCGCTACAATACGCTTTACACTTATGTGCTGCTCAGAGTTCAGCATTGGACGAAAGCTGTGCGAGAGGACGAAGAAAGACTCTTGGAAAGCATTCTGAAAGCCGGTGACAAGGAAAGAGCTGTCGCAATGAAGAAACATACAGAAGCGCAAAGCAGAGGTTGACAGGCTGTTTGCAAAAATGTACGAGGACAGGGTTTCTGAACGCATCATGGAGTATAACTTCAATATGTTGTCGCAGAAATATCAGATGGAGCAGATTGAGTTGGATGAAAAAATCCAGAAGTTCAAGGTAGCGTTGGCAGAAAACAAGCAGTCCGTGGAAGATGCAAGGAAGTGGATTGAGATTGTCAAACAGTATTCCGAGCCTACGGAACTGATTCTCTTACCGAGAGAGAAAATCTCGCACCGCTATGTGGTATTCTCGCGCATTTATCTCTACAATCTGAGTATGGAAAAAAAGACTATGGGCGAGCTGATCGCCATCCTAAGAAAGACAAAAGGACTAACGCAGAAGGATTTATCTGAGATGCTCAACGTCTCAGATAAAGCAGTATCAAGATGGGAGCGAGGTGAAAGCTACCCAGACATTGAGCTTATACCTGTCATAGCAAAGCTGTTTGGCATAACAGCTGATGAGCTGATTAATGGCTGTCTTGAAGAGAAGGCGAGAAAAAGCAGAAGAGAGCCTGGCATGGGTGCGAGCTTCAGAACTCTAAGTCTCATCTCAGCGATGCTCTCTATCCTTGCGCTCATAACAGCCGCGATAATCAACATAGGCTTCTTCAGGTGCTATGTCGCATTCTTTGCATCTCTCATTCTGCATGTCGCAGCGATTTTCATAGAGGCGATTGCAATAAATGGGACAGTGTCAAACGAAGCTCTTGATTCAAATGAGAGAAAGAAGGAGATCAAGTGGGGACTCAAGACGATATCATTCTCACTTCTTCTTATTTTCTTCACCCTTCCTTTATTGACAACAGGAAACAGCATGGTTGCGCTAAAAGGAGAATCCTGGCTTCTTACCGGCTCCGTCTTCGTTCTTATTGGCATTGCCATTCTCGCCTGTGCTTCATTCTTCCTCTCAAAGCTTCTCATCACAAGGAATATTTATCCGCTCTCTCAGGAGGAGCTTGAGATATACAAGGAGAGGCAAAGCAGGAAGAAGGTGATTGCAATCATCACAACTGCGGCATTCATCATCATATTCTTCGTGCATTTCGCACTCACTGAGATCCCTCATGGTGGCACAAAGTTCTATGACTATGAGAGCTTCGGTGAATATATGGCAAAAAATGAAAAGAGAAGACAGTATGGCTCATACTACAGTCCGATAGTCTCTGTCCCTACAGAAATAGAGGAAGTCACCTCAGTTTACTACGATAGATACGGAAATGAGATAACAAGAGAGGAGGCTCATAAACGACACATCACGGATCTCGATGGCAACGTCGTCTATGAATACTACGACTTCAATGAGAATGTCAGCTCTATCTCATATAGCCCAAGAGAAGATGATTGCCTGCCAATTACAGTCAGAACCTATGATGACCTTGAGGAACAAAGGGTGCGAAACATCTTCATACATCTTATCTTCGTGGTCGTATACCTGGCGATGCTCTTTGTGGCCTTCTTCATCTATTTCAGAAAACGACCAAAATGATTTAGGCTGGCATGTCCAGCCTATTCTTCCACTTTCCCTTCACAAATGGAACTATTATGAACAGGAAGGCGATCACATTGGATGCGAACATTGAGAACCATAGCCCATATGTTCCGAAGAAGATCGGAAGAATATACCCAAATGGCACTCTGACACCCCATAGCCTTAGGATATTCGCCCACATGGTGTACTTTGTCTTGCCTCCTGCATTGAAGGCTCCTGTGAGGACTGTGTAAAGGCCAAAGACTATGACAGAGAAGGTGATGACATTGAAGAACTGCTGTCCGTAGAAGATAACCTCGTCATCATCAACAAAGAAGCGCATCACGAATTCCCCTTCAACCATGCACAGCACCATTCCTATTGTTATGAATATGCCAATTGCGATAAGGGCTGTCCTGACAACCTTGCTAGCCTCCTTCTCATTCCCAGCCCCAAGCTTCCTTGAAGCGAGCACCTGGACGCCTTGGCTGATGCCCATTGCAGGCATCGTGAAGAAGTTGGTTATCTTGTTGCCAATCCCGAAGGCTGCGATAACAGCAGGGCCAAAGGAGTTCGTGACACCTTGGATGACCGCGAAGCCAAGATTCGAAATTGCCTGTCCCACTGCAGAAGGGAATCCTATCTTGAAGATTCTTGAAAGGATTGCTTTATCGGGCCTCATGTCCTTTAAAGACACCTTAACACCCTTCTTTCCAGAGAAGAGGATGATCACAGAGACAAATGCGGAGATGAATCTCGCAATATTTGTCGCATAAGCCGCACCAGCGACCTCAAGATCGAATACAAAGATGAAGATAGGGTCCAGGATGAAGTTAAGGCCAACTGTTATCGTCTGGATTATCAGAGGCGTCACAGTATCACCTAGGCCTTGCATTGTTGAGCGCAATATCTGGTCAATGAACATGAAAGGCATGCCGATGAAGGTGAGAGCCATATACTCTGAGGTATAGTCGAAGGTTATCCCCTCAGGCACTCCCATCAGATGGCATAACGGCTTTGTTATCGCAACACCTATAATTGCGATGGCAATCGACAGAGAGACGTTTATGATGAATACCTGCGAGGCAAGCTTATCAATGATAGGACCCTTTTCCTTTGTTCTTCCATATATCTGCCCGATCATGGTCGTTCCAGCAAGGGAGAAGCCCATGCCGAAGACGATGAGGAAGCTGGAGATATTGCTTGTTATCGAGGGAGCAGAGACAGCCTCCGCGCCAAGTGAACCTAGAAAATAAGTATCCGCAAGATTGTATAAAGACTGCAGCAGGTTCGCAGCCATAATAGGAAGGGCGATTGCAAACAGCTGCCTTGTTATGCTCTTGCCTTCCAATCTATCTAATTTCTCCGCCCTCGTCATAGCGACAGTCTATCAAAAAAAGAGAATAATATCACTCTTTTTAGCTCGAAAGGCTCAATTGTTTCCAGCCTTCAGTGTTGATGGATTGAGCCACATTTGGAAACATCCCTAGATATAGGCCAGACAGCGCACCACAGGCTTTTTGGTTTATGAAGACTATCCTCTCAATGCCCCACTTTCATCGAAGATAGCATTCCTCAAGCATCTATTGATGAAAAGCTCACTCATAGCCTCATCAGAGCCTATGGTCTTCAATAGCTCTTGGTTTTCATCAAGCCCAGATACCGCACCAGCTCCCCGCGTGAGAAGCAGGATCCTATCAGAGGCCCTGATAGCCTCTAAAGAATCCTCGCCTAGCTTCTCAGAAGCTATCCTCTTGGCATCGTTTAGCCTTTCAAGCGCCTTTGAGCAGTTGCCTAAAAGGATATACGCTTCCCCAAGCTCCAAATATAGGGCTATTGCACCTAGAGAGGACTCCTTCCCTCTTGCCTTAAGAGCTTCAAGCTCCTTTTCTAAGAACTCGGCTCTTTCTTCTATTTTCCTAACTTCTGCAGCATTCATCTTAGTCTATCATCATCATTGTATGATAATATCTTGCTATGGACTATAACTTAAGAAACAAAGCTGCATGGAACCATGAAGTCTCACTGGAGAACTACTGGACGAGAATCATCGATGAAGAAAGCATTGATGAAGCAAAATGCGGAAATCCAAAGATAACAGTGACACCTTCAAAGCCTATCCCACTTAGCTGGATAGAAGGAATAAAGGGGAAAAGAGTGCTTAACCTTGGAGGGGGCGGAGGGCAACAGACTCCCCTGCTTTGCGCCTCTGGTGCAGATGTCGTGACCGTGGACATATCCGACAAGCAGCTTAACCAGGATAGAAGGGCCTTGGAGAAATACAATCTTAAAGCAGAGCTTATTGAGTGCGATATGCAAGCTCTGCCATTTGAAGATGGATCCTTCGACTTTGTCATAAACCCTCAATCACTGAATTTCATACAAGATATAGAGAAAGTCTTCAAAGAGGTGCATAGAGTCCTGAGACATGGAGGCATCTACATCTTCGGCTTGGCAAATCCTGTCTTATACATCTTCAATGAGAAGCTTCAGGAAAAGAGGCTGAAGGTGAAGTACACACTCCCCTTCTCCTCTCTCACATCCTTATCACAAAAGGAGCTTGCCAAAAGAGCGGAAAGGAAAGATACGATAGAATTCTCCCATACTCTAGAGCTTATAATAGGAGGATTGCTGGATAGTGGCTTCATCCTTGAGGGATTCTTCTCAGATAGAGCGCTATCTGAGCCTACAGATTCCTTCATATTCGACTCCCACCTAGCGTTCAAGGCTCGCCGTATCTGATCAGGCTCCCATCCTTTGTATATATGATGAGCTCAACGCCAAAGCGCTTTGCTATCTCCTCAGCCTTATCAGAGCCAGATGCGAAGACGACTGTTGAAAGACAATCGGCAAGAATGCTCTCCTTTGCGACAACTGAGGCTGATAATAGGTCGCTCTCTGTTGGGTAGCCTGTCTTGGTGTCCAGTATATGGTGATAGGATTTTCCATCCTCGATGAAGAATCTCTCATATGAACCGGATGTCACAACGCTCTCATCTCTCGCATCAACAAGAGTTATGTAGCTTGTGGGGTTCGCTGGATCAGATATCCCTATCTTCCAATCCTCTGATTCAGACTTGCCGCCAAGGACGTGGATATTCCCACCGAGGTTGATGATTGCCTTTTCAACACCATTGGATAACAAGAAGTCCCTAACGCAATCAGCAGCATAGCCCTTTCCTATTCCTCCAAGATCGAGCCTCATCCCTTCCTTCTTGAGAAAGACTGTCTTATCTGTCTCATCCAGCACCACCTCATCACCATCGAGAAGAGGAAGAGCCTCCTCTATCTCCTGTTTGCTAGGAACACGAGGAGAATCCGAGCCAATCGCCCAAAGCTCTGAAAGAGCGCCTACCAGGGGATCAAACACCCCTTGCGTCTCCTCTCTCATCTGAAAGCTATAAGATACAAGGGAGAACACATCCTCAGGGACGGCAACTGGAGAGATACCAGCATTCATATTGATTTTGTGCACATATGAAGTCTCGATTCTTGGTGATATCTTGTTCTCTATCTCATATATGAGACTAAATGCATCAGCTAAGAGAGGCTTATCCTTCTCATCATATATTGTTATGGATACAGATGTTCCCATTGCGATGCGTGAATCTGTGTATTTGAAATCGCTTTTGCAGGAGAGAAGCGAAAGAGAAAGAAGGAGAATCAATATGCGCCTAACAATCTTCTTGCCTGACTGAATCAAAATACTCTCTCCCTTCATTCTCTTAAGAGATGCTTTAACTCTATCAGAAAAGACTATTCGAAAGCAATTGCTCGATAAGATGATGATGAGTAGTATATTTTCTTATATGACAATGAGTTGTTTTGCATAGTCTAATTTTCCTCTTCCATTAGCCAAATAAAGCCTCCCTCATCCACATCCTTTGATGCATACTCGCCAAAATGCTTTAAGATGAGTGTTGAACATAATCACCAGCACCAGCATTGAAAAACAATGTGTTTTCTAGCTCTGGTGGAAAAAGTGGAGGCTATGGAGAGCAATGAACTTTCGCATAGCTGTTCTTTCTGTTAATATTCAAGATATGTATTCCCTTATTCTCACAGATATCGATGGAACCCTCTTGAAGGATGATTTGACGATATCAGAAAAAACAATCCTCGCATTCAGGAAGGCAAGGGAAAAAGGTATTGGAATCGTTCTTTCCTCAGGCAGGTACCTTCATGGAATCCAGTTTTTAAAAGAGGAGCTGGCTATTGATGATGCGATTCTGTCAGGAATAAATGGCGCGCTCATAAAGCATGGCGAGAAATACCTCAATTCGGTGACGCTAGAAGTGGAAAGCTATGAGAAGGCAGCTGCTATATTGAAGGGAAGGTGCAAATCGCTGATTGCCTTCTCAGAGAGCAAATACGCAATAGATTGCGTTGATTCCTTTTACTCCATGCAAGACAACATATGCAGGCAAAAGGGCGTCAGGATGGACTTGAGAAGCCACAAAGAGGTTGAGAAAGCCCTGGGCGAGAGAATCTACAAGCTTCTTGTCAAGGATGATGATAGCGCACAATGCCAGCTACTTCTTGAGGAGCTCAGAATAAAGATGGGAGCGGAAGTTGAAATCATATCCTCGCATCCATCAAACTTCGAAATCCTCCCAAAGGGAACGGATAAGAGCAACTCTGTATCCATCCTTTCCAGGGAGCTTGGAATACCTAAAGAGAGGATGATTGCCTTTGGAGACTGGGACAACGATGCGGGAATGCTTGCCTCTGTCGGAATGGGAATTGCGATGGCAAATGGCTCAGATAGAGCAAAAGCCGCTGCTTCTTTCATCACCAAGGACAACAACAGCGATGGGATATACTATGCGTTGAAACGCTTGAATGTCATCTAATGACATCCAGAAGATGGCTTCTCTCTATCATTATCAGATTGTCTATGAGAACGCTTTGGCTCATCGTATATACCTCGGTTGCGGCAGAAAGGGAATCAAGAGCGCACTTAAGCGTCTCAAGCTGCTCAACATGAGGCCAAAGAGGGTTTGAATATACCACCACCTTCGGTCTTTTCTCCAAGTCCATGATAGCTCTTGTGATCTCTGATGCGGCAGGCTCAACGCTCATTATCGACTCTGAGAGAATGACACAATCTGCTTCCAGCTGCCTTAGGAGTGAAAGAAGATCCTCCTTCTCGATCGCACTAGGTGCTGTGCCCTTGAGCCTCATATCATAATCGACCATCAAAGAGGAAAGAAGAGGAGAAGAGAGCAAATAGCAATCCTCTGATAATGAGTTCTCAAGAAGAAGCTCCCTTTGCATCTCTCCCTGTCCATCGCGGCTAAGCTTGGTGATGACCTTGAATGGGATGCCATTTTCCTTAAGAATGCTCGCTGGCTCAACAATCCCAATAAAAGAGAGCTCATAGGAGTCTTCGATGCGCTGCAATGATGATGTGACTTCGCCAATTAAAACAACCATAGAATGGATTATACCATAATTCATCGCCATTTAAACCAATTCCGGTTCCTCTCTATTTAGTGACAAGACAAGAGCAAGCTTATATAATCGCTACTATGAATACAAAGAAAGCAATCTGGCTCAGATACCCAAAGAACCTTGAGATCACGCTCCATAGCTATACCTACTCATCCGAAACTGAAGGCTTTGTTCTATTCACAATCGCAGAGGATGACAAGATAGAGCTCACACTCAACTCAGATGAGAGCGCAGATGCATCCTTTGTCCTATTCCATACACCTTCAGATACCGTGGAATTCAGAAAGGACGGGATCTACACATCCTTTTTTGGGCTTGAGAGCTTCCATAGCCTTCCAAGGCCGAAGAAGATAACGCTCATAAAGGAAAAAGAAAGCCTCTCTTTTTATTCAGAAGAGAAGCTTATATTAAGGCTTAAGAACCCTGCGTTCGCACTCTCTGCTTCATTCGGAGCCAGAACGAGAGGCAAAGGCAAGGTCTATATAGAGGTTTTCTGATCACCTCACATCCTCTATTATCTCGGTTGGGCTCTCTTTCAGCAGCTCTGGGTGTGCCATGTAGTGTCTGATGAGCTTAAGAGCCGATGCATAGTAATAGCCTTCACACAATCTTTCATCCATATTGAAGATGATATCGACAACCTTCTTCATCTGAGGCTCACCATTTCTCTTGTATGAAACATTGACTGACTTTGCGCCAAATGCCAAGAATACCGGAACATTGCCGAAGTTATAGAGGTGGTGAAGGATTGGTGGGATATTAAGAGATGCCATGTTCGTGATAAATAGAGAACCGTGGAAAGGAGATGCCTCGATTATTGCCTTTGGCAATAGACCAAAGTAATCAAGTGTCTTCAGGAACCAGACAGTGAACTTCTTCAAAAGCCCTGGTATATAGCCTATGATTTTCGCAACACCATCTGCATTAGTCGCACCATTTATGCCTTCCTCAATCGCGCTGTTGACGATTCTATATACATCGTAGATATTGTCAGAGGGCTTGAACTTCATCTTGATTGTGGTCTCACTCTCATCAAGGGACATGGTCCTCTTGATAGCCATGTTGATTATGATGCCGTTTCTAGCATATATCTTCTGCCCTCTAATGTACCTATTTACCTGAGGCCTTTGGCTGACCATGCGGACATAGCTTGCTATGATGAAATGAAGGACTCCTATCGAATCATACCCCTCCTGCCTCATCTCCTTGATCATCTCTTCAACCTTCGCAATCTCAAGAGAGTCGTGGATGTGGTTCTGGCTATCGCTACGCTCAACCATGATATAAGGGATGATCGTTGTAAACGGTGATAGGCTCTTTAGCCTTCGACCTTCTTTTTGTCTCTTTGCCATGTGGAAATTATATATTGGTTTAATCTCAAATGCTATCTTTTTTCTACAAATTGCTTACAACTGTTTACTTATTTATCAAATCGCCCAGTTATTGCAATACTTTTTTTTACATCGCATCTCTGCTATACTTACTTATCATCTAAACGAGCCTTTGAAGCTCGTGAAGGAGCAAATATGAGCGAAGAGATTAAGGAAGCAAAACCTCTCAACTTCCTAGAGAAGATTATCGAAGATGATCTTGCGTCAAAGAGAGTACCAAATGGTGAGATTGTTACAAGATTCCCACCAGAGCCTAATGGCTATCTTCACATCGGGCACATCAAATCAATCTGCATAAATTTCGGTCTTGCTGAGAAGTATGGCGGAAGATGCCACCTTAGGCTTGATGACACAAATCCAGCAAAAGAGGATATGGAGTACATCAACTCAATAAAGGATGACATCAAATGGCTTGGCTTTGAATGGGGAGAGCATGAGTACTATGCATCAGACTACTATGATCAGCTTTATGAGATCGCGCTTGATCTTATCAGACAAGGCAAGGCATATGTTGACTCTCTCACACCAGAGCAGATGAAGGAGTACAGAGGCACCCTCACTGAGCCTGGAAAGAACTCCCCAGATAGAGATAGATCCATTGAGGAGAACATGGACCTGTTCTTAAGGATGAAGAATGGCGAATTCCCTGAAGGCAAATACACCTTAAGGGCTAAGATCGACATGGCTTCTCCTAATATCAACATGAGAGATCCTGCGCTCTATAGAATCAAGTACGCAGAGCATCCTAGAACAGGTGACAAGTGGTGCATCTATCCAATGTATGACTACACTCACCCTATCTCAGATGCCATTGAGGGAATCACGCACTCTATCTGCACCCTTGAGTTCGAAGACCATAGACCTGCCTATGATTGGGCAACATCAATTGACAATATTGAGCATGCGCCTCACCAGTATGAGTTCGCACGCCTTAATATCTCCCATTGCCTCATGAGCAAGAGAAGGCTTTTATACCTTGTAAACAACAACTTCGTATCAGGCTGGGATGATCCTAGAATGCCTACAGTCTCCGGAATCAGGAGAAGAGGCTACTCACCAGAGGCTATGAAGGACTTCGTCTCACGTGTCGGCGTTGCTAAGGTTGAAGGCATGGTCGATTACTCCCTGATGGAGTTCTGTGTCAGAGAGGATCTTAATAAGAAGGCAAAAAGGCTTATGGCTGTTCTAGACCCTCTCAAGATCATCATCGACAACTACCCAGAGGGTCAGGTTGAGTACTTTGAGGCAGATAACAACCCAGAGGACGAGAACAGCGGAAAGCATAAGATCGCTTTCACACGCGAACTCTACATCGAAAGAGAGGACTTCATGGAAGTTCCTGTCAAGGGTTATCATAGACTCTATCCAGGAAATGAGATAAGGCTCAAGCATGCATACTATGTCACAGCCACATCCATTGATAAGGATGAAGAAGGCAACATCATAGCTGTGCACTGCACATACGATCCAGAATCAAAGGGTGGCTCAACACCTGATGGAAGAAAGGTCAGAGGAACCTCCCACTGGGTATCTGCAGAGCATGTTCTTGTAGCTGAGGTAAGACAGTACGACAAGCTCTTCAAGGCTGAAGTCCCAGGCTCTTCAACAGGCAACTACCTTGATGATCTCAATCCAGAGTCATTGGTTGTTCTTCCAAAGGCTTATATAGAGCTGGAGGCTGCAAATGCAAAGCCAGGCGATTATCTCCAGTTCATCAGAAATGGATACTATTGCGTGGACAGCAAGGACAGCAGCGAGGATTTGATGGTCTTCAACAGAACATGCACGCTCAAGGATAGCTGGTCCAAGATGAAAGCGAAGATGGGTCTTTGATCCAAGATCTCAATAACACAAGAGTCTCTAAATGGGTTGGAATCAATCCAAATAGAGACTCTTTTCTTATTTCACCATCATAGCCCTTCGCTCACTTTATATCAAAAATATGCATCGCATCTTCAAAGAGCAGGCTTTATCTTGAACGTTGAAGATACAGAGGCACTAGACAGCGTACTGGTAATGCACTCCTATTATGGCAAGAACAGCTTAGGCAATGGAGCTGATGTCATATAAGTGAATATAGGGGCTTCCGGAATCACGATAACAAAGTCATTAAATTGATTTTCCAGAGCCAGTCTTACTCTTCCTTCATCCCCCTCAGAACTCCCAAGGTCATTGGCACGCTCATTGCCAAGGTGACCACATCCGCAACAGGCTGGGCAATCTGAATGCCAAGCATGCCAATGATTGGAGGGAGGATGGAGACGATTGGAATGAGGACTATGCCTTGACGTGCAAAGCCAAGAATGGATGCTCTATACACCTTGCCAGTCGTCTGCAGAAGCATATTCGATATCATTATCCAGCTTGAGAAAGTGATCGTCAAAGATCTTAGGCGAAGCGCTAGCTTTCCTATCCTAACCACCTCTGGATCCCCCTTTCTGAAAAATCCGATGATCTCTGCAGGGAAGATGAACTCCAAAAGCGCAATGCAAAAGAGGATTATCGCCAGAGTCTTCACGCACAGCCAGAACCCTTCTTTGACTCTATCATACTTCTTCGCGCCATAATTGAAGCCGCATATTGGCTGGTATGCCTGCCCTATTCCCAACACCACAGAGTTGGTGAAGCCAGCAACCTTGTTCGATATTGACATGGCGGCTATTGCGGCATCGCCAAAAGGCTTTGCTGCTGTGTTCAATGCCACCATCGCAACAGAATGCACACTCTGCCTGCATAAGGATGGAAGCCCTCCTATATATATTGGCTTATATGTCCTCCTTGAGAAGCGAATGCTCTTGAATGAAAGCGTCACAGTGCTCACCTTGAAGTGGAGGATGAGAAGTATCGTGAAGCTGATAGCCTGCGATATCATCGTGGAAAGGGCAGCTCCCTTTATCCCCATATCTAATTTGAATATGAATATTGGATCCATGACCATATTCAGAATGCCTCCGGTCGTGATTCCAATCATCGATGAGGTTGCGAAGCCCTGGAACCTCAGCTGCTGGTTAAGCACAATCGAGCCTGCCATGAATGGGGCTGCAAGCAGGATGTAATGCATATAATCAAGCGCATATGGAAGTATCGTCTCCGTAGAGCCCAGAAAACGCGCAATCGGAGATTTGAAACACAAGCCTGGAACCATGATCAGAGAGCTTAGGAGAAGTGCAGAGAGAAAGCCTGTTGACGCAACCTCGTTAGCCCTCTCTATATCGTGCTTTCCAAGCTCCTTCGATATCGTTGTTCCCGTCCCTTGCCCAAAGAAGAAGCCAATAGACTGGATGACTATCTGCACAGTGAGGACCACACCGACAGCCGCAGAGGCAGAGGTGCTTATCCTTCCTATGAAGAAGGTGTCAGCAGCATTGTAGATTGTGCTTATCATATTCGTTATGATTGTTGGCACAGATAGCTTGAGGATGAGGTCCCTAATCGGGGTCTCTGTCATCTGCCTATGCTTTTCCTCTGCGTTGACCTTAGCCATATTCCCTCACCCTGTGAAAATCTCATGCGAATCTCATCTCAATTGACAGGCGCCTGCTCTCCTTGCCGGAGACTACGAGCATGTTCGCTTCCTTCTTGTATCCCTTGTTGTGAAGATTCACAAAATCTGTTGAGCAGGTCTGGGGCTCAACGCAGATTGTTCTCGAGCTTTTCTCTGTGAAGATCACAACATGATTGAACTCCTCACTGGCTGTGATTGACAAAGAAAAATCATCTCCAAGCAGCTTGGACTCTATTGATTCATCAGCAAGGAACACCGAGTCAACATCCAGATCATCAATCATCACTGGAGTTGAGTAATCACTATCCACAGTCTCACCGGTTGGAAGCATTTCCCCATCCATCAGCATGGCCTTCTCATGAGAGGAGGAAACTGCCCTAAACAGGTCTTTTCGAAAATAGGGATGCAGGGCAAGGCCAAAGGGGAATGGCCTCTCTCCCCTGTTGACAATGCAGAAGTCCCATTTGACAGTGCTATCTGACAAAGATATCCTGACTGAGAAGTCGATATCATATGGGAAGCCCTCATGCCTAGGATAGCTGCAAGAGCCTAGGATTGAAGAGGAGTCAGCGCACACAACTTCAAAATCGCTCTTCCTAGCAAATCCATGACGATGAGTCTTCACTAAAAGACCATCAAAGAGATAGCAGTCATTTCTTGTCCTATTAGGTGTTGGGAAAAGAATCGGTATAGCATATGTTCTCCCTGCCCTCTTCTTCTCCAGATCGCATTCAACAACCTCTTGTCCCTTGTATTTCATTGAGATGACGTTCATGCCGTCACTTGCATCGACAGCCACAGATACGATCCCGTTGGATAAAGAATATAGTCCCATTCCTTGATTCTAGCACATATTCAGCATGATAATTGACAAAACAAGCAAGATGTTGGCAAAGATATATGAAAGCATTATGGCAAAGGACGATGTCCTTTTGACTCCAGCCTTATTATATGCAATGAAGGAATCTGAGAGGCCAAATAGAACAGAGCCAAAACAGGCGAAAAGCGCTGCTAATGGATCGACCTTGAATAAGCCAAATGAAGATAATGCAAGTCCCACTATTCCCACAGCGTAAAGAAGGTAAGGCAGCTCCTTTCCAGGAACCTTGCTATGGATCTTCTTCAGGTACCTGAGCAGGAACATCAAAGAGAAGAAGAACCCTATTAAGGCAAAGCCAATCGATAATCCGAACGATGAGAAGTAAAGGATATACATAAGGTGGCCTAAGCTGAAGGATACAGCCCCAAGATAGAAAAAGAACGTTCTCCTCTTAAATAGAAGGAATAGATCCCCTAATGCATAAGAGAGGGCGATAGAAGCCACAAGCCATGGCTTATTCAAAGAATGCGGGGAAGAAGAGAAAAAGAGGAATATCAGCAAATAGAGAGAGGGTATAAGAAACAGCTTGGAAATATTTCCAACAATCTCACGTCCATGATAGCGCCTTCTATAAAGATGGATAGAGGAAACGGCAATGAATAAGAGCAAATCAAATATTAAAACCATATGCATCAGATTAAACCATAAAACATACAAATCAAGTTATTTTGTGCATTATCAAAACAGAACTTGATGTTATTTTTTATATATGAAGTATTTTGCAGATTGTCATTTCCATGTGATGACCATGAGGGAGCCGAACTTCGCATCGCTAATCAACTCCCTATATTCCTCTAAAGGGGAGCTAATCAGCGCCAATGCCACAGACAATTACATCATCACACCAAAACTCCTTAAGGGCGGCAATTTGCTCAATACCATTGAAAACACACTCCAAGCCTTCTCTCGTCCCATAGGAGAGACCTTCTGCATGATGGAAGATGACCTTGAAGGAAGGTTTTCAAGGGATGGAGAGTGGCAGAGGACTCCCTTCATAGCTGATGGGAAACTTCATATAAAAGGCAATGTCTATGACAAGATGCTGATGTCGCCTCTTCTGATGGATTTCTCTGAGGATGCAGACGGTCCGGGACGCACCTATTACCCCACAAGAAGCGAGGACAAGCTATCACCTTACATCGATGCAACCATCGAGGGCATGGAATACTACTACAAAACGCATCCCGATGGGCTTTTTGAATTCTATCCCTTTGTTGGCATCAATCCGAAGCTCCATTCCTTTGGATTCCTGAAAAACCTGCTTGAGCGATATGTGAACACATCCCATAAGATGCATGAAGAGCACAGTGTGCCTTTAAAACCATTCTATGGAATCAAGGTTTACCCACCCTTGGACTTCGATCCATGGCCAGAGGACCCTGAGCTACTGGAGAAGCATAGATATCTTTATGGCTTTGCAGAAGATAACCAAATCCCTATCATCACGCATTGCGATGACCAAGGCTTCAGAGGAATCTCCGCAAGTACAGCTTGGAGGTACACCGATCCTGCAAGCTGGAAGACTGTTCTTGAGAACCATCCGAATCTCAAGCTCGACTTCGCCCACTTCGGCAAGCAATATGCTATCTCATCAAGTCTGGACATAAAAGGCATTCAATCGAAGATAAAAAGGACCAAGCTGAATCCTTGGACCGAGACAATAATCACCATGATGGAGGAGTTCAAGGGCGTTTACTCAGACATCTCCTTCACAGGCGCAAGCCCTGAGTTCTATCAGACGCTAGCAATCTACCTTTCAAAGAAGGAGAACAAGAAAACCGACTTGATCGCATCAAGGCTTCTATTTGGCTCAGACTTCTCCGTGAATCTTCTGAAAGTAGGCTCATATTCAGAGTACTACTCGATATTCGACAACTCCCCATTGAGCGGGAAGATGTCAGATAGGATATCATCCGGCAATGTCCTCGACTTTCTAGGCCTGGAGGAACCAACGCCTGTATTGAGTTGGAGAGAGAGAATAAGAGCGCTTAAACAGCCTTGAGAAATGAGAGGGAGAATCAAAGCCGATCATATCAGCTATCTCCTCTATGTTATATTGGCTTATCTCAAGAAGCTTGGCTCCCTCAGAGAGTCTATGCGTGATCAGGAATTGGACTGGCGAAATAGAAAGTGACCTCTGGAATGTCCTCAAAGCCTCCCTCTCTGAAACAGAGGCTGCCTTTGCGATATCCTTAAGATGTATATCCTCCTTGTAGTTCTCCTTTATGAAGGAAACCATCCTCAAGAGCCTTTCGTTCCTGATTCCCTGCCCTCTTTCAGAGCCATCACCACGCTCCCGAATCAGCAGAAGGATGATCGATGATAGCAAATCCCTAGCTTCAAGCTCGTAGCCAAATTGCTTTTCCTCCACCACAGAGAGAATCTCCTCAATTCTCCTTGCGCTCTGGGAAGACAGGGAGACAAGGCCATCCTTTGAATGCATGAGGGGCACTATGCATCTTGTGTATATTGGACTATCCATGTCATTCCAAAGAAGAACAGGGGAGAAGACAAGGGATATGATCTCTGATTTCTCTGTAGCGCTTTTGATCATGTTCATTGTCATCGGTGCAATGAAAACACCCTCACCTTCTCTTAATGTGAAGGCCTGAAAGCCGTCGGAGGCAATAACTCTCACAGATCCCTTGACGGAAAGCACAAGCTCGGCTTCATCCCTGAAGTTCCAGCTTATATCCTTGCTCTCGCCAAGAGATATCCTCGAAATAGCCAATGGAAATGTCTCTCTAATGAAGTCCATGTCGGTTTTATTATATTATTTGTCTGAATTTAGTCTATATGTTACTCGTTTATGTCTATATAATGCCAATATGATATCTTTGATTCTTATCGTGATAATATACATATCCTTCATCTCGCTAGGACTACCTGACTCCATGCTTGGAGCAGCCTGGCCCTTGATGCATCAAACACTTTCTGTTGATATCTCCTATGCCGGGATAATCTCAATGACTGTGTGCGGAGGAACGATAATAAGCGCCGCATCCTATCCTATGCTGGCCAAGCGCTTTAAAACAGCGCCAATCACTGCTTTTTCGATATCGCTCACCGCTGCAGGCTTAATGGCCTTTGGCTATATCTCCAATTTCTGGGCGCTTCTCCCTTTCGCACTCATATTAGGACTAGGTGGAGGGTGTGTGGATTCAGCGCTCAACAACTATGTGGCACTGCATTACAAGGGCAGGGAGATGAGTTTTCTGCATGCCTCTTGGGGCATAGGAACCACAGTAGGCCCATTCCTTCTATCCTTTCTTTTCTCAAGAAGCCTCCCATGGCAATATGGATACAGATACCTATCGCTGTTCCAATGGTCCATATGCGCCTTAGTCACCATATCCATCCCGCTTTGGGGCAAGATGAAAGCGAAGGATGCCGAAGCACATGATGAGGATTATTTGCCAATTGGCTACAGTGATGCACTCAAGAGAAAGGGCTCGGTTTATGCGCTCCTTGGCTTTTTTGCATATTGCGCGATGGAAAACACCGCCATGCTTTGGTCTGCCTCATATATGGTATCGAGGAGCATGAGCGAATCAGATGCAGCTATGTACGCAGGTCTCCTATTTTGGGGGATAACCCTAGGACGTGTGGTCTCTGGCTTGATCACAGATAGGATAGGAGACAAATGGATGATCAGGGGCAGCCTTATTGTGATAGTCCTTGGTGTTCTCCTGTTCTTGCTGCTCCCTATTGGATATATCTTCATAGCGCTCTTCATCATAGGCTTTGGCTATGGTCCACTATACCCTTCCATGATTCATCAAACACCCTATCTATATGGAAAAGATGCATCCTCGACTCTCATGGGCCTTGAGATGGCCTCGGCATACGTTGGATCAACATTCATGCCTGCGCTCTTTGGTCTTCTAAGCAAATACCTATCTATGAGCATCTTCCCATTCTACATCTCCTTCTTCATTCTCCTTTGCCTCTTTGCGACGGAGAAAAAGGCGAAACTCTATAAATAAAAGAGAAGAGCCGCTGGGCAAACCATGCGGCTCTATATATACAAGGGGGATTTACAAACTAAAGATAACCCCTAGATTGAAATCGTCAACACTGCATCGCGGCAAATCACTCTTCAGAGCCGTTATCGATGCCTTCCTGGCCCTGAAGCCAATAGGCTGTTGCTTTTTCCCTGTTCTTAGTTGCCATGAATGAGTCATACCCATATGGCTTTGGAGCGCTTTTCTTCCTTCTCTCCCCGTCTCTAGATGGACGTCTATCATCAAAGCGTCTCTCGCCCTTGTAGAATCTTGATGTCTCATTCTCCCCATCTCTTGAGAAGTGTCTATCATCTCTATCGAAAGAGCGTCTTTCGTCTCTATCTCTTGAGAATCTTCTATCATCCCTGTCGAAAGAGCGTCTCTCATCTCTTTCTCTTAAGAATCTTCTGTCATCCCTGTCAAAAGAGCGTCTCTCATCTCTTTCTCTTGAGAATCTTCTATCATCCCTGTCAAAAGGGCGTCTCTCGTCTCTTTCTCTTGAGAATCTTCTGTCATCTCTGTCGTAAGAGCGTCTCTCGTCTCTTTCTCTTGAGAATCTTCT
>JAZURW010000075.1:0-12108 GCA_045606405.1 Candidatus Ornithospirochaeta sp.
GCAAGGACATCACAGAGTTTGAATTCCCAAAACGAGGAATATGCATCATAGGCTCAGAAGAGACCGGCGTATCTCCCGAGGCATTGGAGAGAGCTGACAAATCCTTAGGAAGAGTTTCAATAAGGCAATATGGAGCCAAAGGCTCAATCAATGTATCAGCAGCAACAGCGATTCTTCTTCATCATTGGATGGAAGCTGAGAGCTGAGATAATCTTGCAATCCTTGTTAGTCTATTCACTGTAAGACAGCTTCCAAACCGGCTAAAACAATAATGGCAAATTAATTGTCTCATTTTATGATGATTCAGCTAATGTCGAATTAATCTTGCAATGATTGGCAGGACGAAGCCAAATTAGAATGATCGAGCCTCTTTGCTAGGCTGGTGAATGGTTGGCTTATATGAATAGCGCTCTATTTGGTTTGCGTCTTCGATTGCTCATCTTTTCTGGTGCTGCGAATGCAACGTGCTTAAAGCTATGCTAAGCATCTGGAAAAAGCAGTCTTTTAGCAGATTATCTTGGCCTTTGATGGCTTGTCCTCTCTATAGATGACCTTCACTTCGCTATTTGGAAGTGGAGCATGGGAGCGAGAGCTAATCCATTTTCTCTTTGTATATTCTCTGCCATTGACCGTGTATTGCACCTTGATGATGCTGGGAAAGGTAGCGCCATCTAGAGGGCTTGTCCTGAGGGCTTTTGTGTTTACCTTCATCCAAAGCTGTTTCTTCACGCTAATCACTTTTCCTATTGCTTCTCTTTCCATGTTAGCCTCCTTGATCTATTGCTTTTGGCTGTTTCGATAGAGCTCCTTGAGCTCCTCTTCTACAATTCTATGGAATGATCTAATGGGGAATAGCCCCTTTTTATCTCTATCTCCGCCCTTAAGTCCCGATAGCAGCTCCATGCCCTCATCGATGGATGAGATGGAATAGAGGTGGAATTTGCCTTCCTCAATGGCCTTCTCAACCTGGTAGGGAAGAATCACAGAGGATAGGTTTTGCGATGGGATTATCACACCCTGTGTCCCTGTGAGGCCTAAGGTGAGGCATGCATTATAGAAGCCTTGAATCTTCTCATTGATTCCGCCAACAGGCTGTAGCTCGCCCATCTGGTTGACAGAGCCAGTGACTGCCAAGTCTTGTCTGATTGGGATGTCGCCAATAGCAGATAAGAGTGCATAGAGCTCAGCAGAGGATGCTGAGTCGCCATCTACTTCGCCATAGCTTTGCTCAAAGCATATACCTGCATATAGCGATAATGGGAAGGTTCTTGCGTACTTGTGTCTTAGGTAGCCCTCGAGGATCAAAAGCCCTTTGTCATGGATGTTTCCCGAGAGTCCAGCCTCATGCTCGATGTTGACGATGCCCTCTGTCCCAGGTGCGACGGTTGCGGAGATCACTGTAGGGGTTCCAAAGGATGATAGTCCGCGGTCCATGACAGCAAGCCCGTTGACGACGCCAACTCGTTCGCCCTTGAGAGCCATCACCATCACGCCATCCTCGATTTCCTTGTTGATATGCTCCTCTGCCATGGAGTTGTACCAATCTCTTTTTGCCAGTGCTGCCTTGACAGCATATCCATCGACAGTGTCCTTTCCAAGTGCGACTGCCTCAACAGAGGATTCCTCCAGCAAATCGCCCAATAAGGAGAGCTGTGTGGTCAGCCTCTTTCTGTCTTCAGCAAGCCATGAGGAGTACCTTAGAATCTCATGATAAGCCGAATCCTCCTGCTTGAGCATCGACAGTCCAGCATATTTAAGGTAGCTTACAGTCCCAAGGATGTTCTCCTTCGTCGCATCCATTGTGAAGTCGAACTCAGGTGATATCTTGAAGAACTTAAGAAAAAGGTCATCTCGATCGATCAGCTTGTTATAGAGCTCCTCTGAGCCTAGTAGGATCACCTTGGTGGGAAGTGGGATGGGTGAAGGTCTAACAGATGAGGACATCTCTCCCTGCACTGCAGTTGATGCAATTGCCCTATGTGTCATATCGAGATAGCGCTTCAGAGCTGTCCACAGCTCCTCATCTTCCACTATCTCAGCGGCATTGAGGACCAAAAACCCTCCTGCTGCCTCCTGATAGGAGCCTATTTTGACAGACAGGTGTGGCTCCATATCCTTCTCATTTGAGCCGAATAGAGAGCTATGGGAAGGATGTGTCTCGATTACCAGGGGCCTTCTTGTGAAGCCAGTGCGATCAAGCACTATGTTGATCTTCCATGCACTCTCATTCTCATCAAAGGGTGGGAGTGAGTTGATGAATCTTGTTATCCTATCGTCATTGTAAAGAGCGCAGAGCTCTTCTTTTGACAGATTGCCATCCTTGTATCTATAGAGGTTCTTTTGGAACTCCTTTGCCTTGCCTCTTTCGAATACCAGGCAAGTTGGTCTATTTGGATGCTTGGAGCTATACGCATAAGCGACGTCCTTCAAAAGCGAGACGTCATTTTCAATCTCCCTTATCTCCTGTTTGATGGCAGAGAGCCTGCCTGTTCCATCCTCTCCCGATATGAATATGTTATATCCATACCTATTCATGGCTAGCCCAAGACGCAAAAGGCCGAGGGCCTTGTCCTGTCCTATTATCCTCTCGCCTGCTTTGACGCCATCAAAGCAATATGATCCATATGAGAGCCTGATTTCGTTGGCAGTAATCTCTTTTAGCATGAGAAAATGATATAAGGTGGATTATTTTGAGTCAACGAATTATAATCAATAGGTATGTTAATCAGTGAATATGCAGAATACCTGTCAAATACGCTCGATATCGCATCATTTGATGACATCTCTTTAAATGGTGTGCAGATAGCATCTCCAGATAGGCCAATCAAGAAGGTTGCCTTTGCTGTTGATGCATGCTACCAGACAATATCTGAGGCGGCAAAGTGGGGCGCTGACATGCTTGTTGTCCACCATGGGCTTTTCTGGGGCAGGCCCATCGCAATCAAGGGAGACCATTATAAGAGAGTCAAGTGCGCTATGGATAGCAACCTTACGCTTTTTGCTGCCCACATACCCCTTGATGCCCATATGCTCTATGGAAACAATGCCCAGATGGCGATTTCCTTGGGGATGAAGGAGTACGACCCCTTTGGATACTTTAAAGGCAAGGCCGTGGGCGTGAAGGGAAAACTCCCTTTCCCTATGACTATTGAGGAAATCATCAGGCTTCTTGGTCTTGATCCAGTGTTCTCAGATATCATCACAGACAATATGGAAAGAAAGATAGAGAGTGTCGGCATAATCTCCGGTGGTGCCGGAAATGATATCCAGGATGCTATCGATGAGGGTCTTGACCTCTTCATAACTGGGGAGATACTCCATCAGAACTATCATACAGCTAAGGAAGCTGGGATTTCTGTGATTTCAGGCGGACATTATAGGACGGAGGTCTTTGGAGTCTTGGCACTTGAAAGGCTGACAAAGAGAAAGCTTGGTCTTGAGACCAAGTTCATAAATGTGGAGACAGGACTTTGAAGAAGAAAGAGTATAAACCATTCATCCTCTCTGCGATCATTGTTCTCGCTGACCAGATATCAAAGGCCTTGGTTGTGGCCTTCATACCAGAGGGGACAATCTACAAGAGCTTTTTCTCCGATTGGCTGTGGATTGTCCATGTCAGGAATGATGCGGTTGCATTCTCAATGGGAGCTTCACTGCCTTTGATTCTTAAATATATTCTGTTTGTGGCGCTTCCTCTTCTGTTGATGGTAGCAGTTGCATACTGCATAATATCAGAGAAGGGAAGGGAAGAGTTCACCCTGTTCCAAAGATGGTGTCTTGCAGCTATCTTTGGCGGTGGGATAGGCAATATCACAGATAGGCTTTTCAGAGGCTTGAGGGTTGTGGATTTCATATCGACTGATCTCAATGGTTTTCTTGGTATGGATAGATTTCCAACCTGGAACATCGCTGATGCATCGGTTGTTTGCTCTGTGATTCTGCTTCTGATCAGCTTCTTAATCTCAGGGAGAAGGGAAAATGGGAAAGAAATCTAATACAGTATGGTTCATGCTAGCAGCGACGGTTGTGAATGTCGTATTGATGTTCATCTTCTTCACTATAGGATTCATCCTGATCACGGCTATCTTCACTAAGTGGCCAAGCGCTGCTGAGAATTCAATGCTAACGCTTCTTCTTGTGCTTATTCTTTTTGTGGGGTCCACTGCAGCGACGCTATTCATTTACAACAAGATCATAGGCTGGGCTCAGGTGAAGTTCAAGCTAGAGGACAATCTATATCCATTCTTGGCTCCAAAGGGCAAGAGGCCACCTAGAAGGGATGACTAAATGCGTTATCAGAGCCTAAGTAAGCTAGAGAAGGCATATTGGTATTCCTTCAGTGATGAGCCTATTGCCACTCGAAATGCATTCACGCCACGCTTATGTGATCCTGCATACCTGCTTCCAGAGGAATCTCCTGATGGGCTTTGGCACCTCTTTGCGCACACATGGGTTGGAATCGATCACTTCACTTCCACATCCGGCCTTGAATGGACTCGTGAGCATAGGGTTTTCACCAGGGCTCATTCTCCTTTCATCTTCAGAGAGGGAACGACATACTACCTTCTTTATGAGATTCATGACAGGGATTTCTTCAATAAGGAGAAGGATAGGCTCAAGAACTCAAGAATCATGATCACAAGCTCGACAGATCTTGCTCTATGGTCTGAGCCTAAGCTTTTGCTCGATACAGACAAGATACCTGAGGCTGTCTTCCAAGAGGGATCTGCGAGGATATCGCGTCCGCAGCTGGTATTCTGGGAAGGGCGCTATAGATTGTACTTCGGAGCTGGTGAGACAAGAATCTATGATACAGGTCAAAAGGCAACGGCAAGATTGATGTATGCTGAGTCTGATTACATAGAGGGGCCTTACAGAATAAACCATGACGCCCTTTTGGAGATTGAGCCAGACAGTGAGTATAGGAACCTTGCAGTGGGCTCGGTGCGCATCGTTCCATGCTCAGACGGCATGGCGGGGCTGGAATGTGCCTACTACTATGATCGGGAGAGGAATAAATCGACATCTGCGATTCTGCTTTTGACAAGCGAGGACGGCCTTAGCTGGTCAGAGCCCAAGCTAGTGCAGAAAAGCCCTGAAGAAGGGTGGTCCTCACGCTACATAAGCTCCGTTGACCTCAGGTACAAGGAGAATGAGGATACATGGTATTGCTATTACTCTGCAAATAGCGTCATCAAAGAGAAGCATTTGGTCTATGTGAAGGAGTCCTTGGGCCTGCTTCTGGGCAAGGATAGCTGATTTTTGTAGCCAACAGGACTTATCCATGGTCTAATTGTCCTAATGATAGATTTGCATTCAGATACCATCTATAGACTATGGGAGGAGGGCGAAGAACGCAGCCTGCTCTCCAATGACCTCATGATTGACAAAGCAAGGCTTGAAATGGGCGGTGTCATAGCCCAATGCTTTGCTCTTTTTGTCCCAATGTATGACGTAAGGCTCAAAAGAGATGAGGCAAAGAGCCCTTGGCAAATTCTCTCTGAGCTATATGGTAGATTCAAAACAGAGATTCACAAAGCATCAATCAAGCAGCTGTTTTATGGTGATCCCATCTGCCAAGATTCATTGCAGGCAGTGCTGACAACAGAGGAGGGAGCCTCAATTGAGGGGGACTTATCAAGACTCTCCACACTCAAAACGTGGGGCGTGAGGATATTCGGCTTCACCTGGAACTTTGAAAATGAGCTTGGATACCCAAATTCAAAGGATAGGCGCGTTATGGCAAGCGGCCTGAAGAGCAAGGGCTTTGAGGCATTGGAGGAGTGCGAGAGGCTGGGCATTGTGGTTGATGTGTCTCATTTGTCGGATGGAGGCTTCTGGGACGTTGTAAGACATTCAAGAAAGCCATTTGTTGCAACCCATTCAAACTCAAGGGCAATCACTCCGTCCAGCAGGAACCTTGATGATGATATGCTTGTCGCATTATCAGACAAAGGAGGGCTTACTGGCTTGAATCTATGTCCTGCATTCCTGAGGACTTCCTCAACTCCAGATGGCGCAAGTCTTATATCTGACATGATCATCCATGTGAAGCACATATTAAATGTCGCAGGTGAGGACGTTCTTGCAATCGGCACGGATTTCGATGGCATATCAGGCTCATTGGAGATTTCTTCTCCAGACAAGATGATTCTTCTCAAAAATGCTATGAAAAAAGAGGGAATTCCCTCTAGAATAATAGATAAGATCTTCGTAGGAAACGCAATGCGCATTTTAAAATAGGAGGAGAGAGATGAAGAAGCGTTTGATTGCAACGATTCTATTGCTGATTGTTCCCATGCTTGGCTTATTCGCAGCCACAGATATCGACCTTGCTCTGTCTGCAAAGACAGGCATGAACATCAATTTATCAAAGCCTACTGATAGGAGTTTCAGCACGAAGATAGATGCTGAGCTAGAATCAATTATCGGTGTTTATTTCAATGGGAAGAAGTCAGGATTGGATATGCTGTTCGGAACAGATTTCAAGCAAAGCTTCATCCTAGGTGCAGGATATGCATATAGAACGAATCTTGAAGCCTCTTCAGACTTCATTTTGGCAGCTGGTCCCTATTTCAAGTTCGGAAATGACTTCAATGTAGGCTTCTATGCAAGAGCAGAGGCGAATTTGAGAATTGTGAAGAACTTCTTCATCAAGGTGGGAACAGGAATCGATTTCGAGTTCCTGCAGTTCAAGGATAGCGGCACAAGCGCAGACCTTCTATTCTCTATCCCGCTTCCAAGAATCGCTCTAGGCTGGGCAATGTAAGCAAGAATATGAAACGTCCTCCTCAGGGAGGATTTTTCATTGCTTCTTCTTGGCCTTTTGCGGAAATTCATGGGATAAGCAGAAGAGAATGCTCTTTATGATGATAAATAGCAATTCCGCATTTCACCTAAATGCAGTAAATGAGAATAACCCATTTGAAAGCCGATCTTGCTTTAATGCAAAACAAGTCAAATACAGCCTTTTTACAAACTATTGTTACAATGAGTGGTCCATTCTCGACATGATGAGCATCAGTAAGATGGAGTGGGAATTATTGGTATTTTAGATTGAAACCCACAATAGGGCAAGGAAGGTGAAAGCATATATCTTGTTTGATTGGATTTTATATTGATTTGGCAGGTAGGCTATCTCATGAGCAGCCTTCTTAGGCTAGCTTGTCTATTAATTGCTCTTTGACTATGAAATAAAAACAGGACCACACGCTGTGGCCCTGTTGTTGCTTTGATGAATCAAAAGCAATTATGCTCTTGCTTTTTCCTCGTCCTTTCCGAAGAGCTTCTGGCAGCACTGTACAACTACGATTGCTGCAAGAGCGAGAAGGAGGATAGCGAAGACGAGCTGGAGACCAGCAGCCATTACGCCTGTGCCAGCAACAAGTGCCTTGCTCTGCTTGATGATGATCTGGATAAGAGCAACAGCTGTTACTGCGAGCATGAAGAACATTGGGAAGAGCATCATCTTGTTGTTCTTGTTGATCTTCTTGAGGAATACTGCAACTGCTGAGAGTGCGAGTACTGCGAGAAGCTGGTTAGCTGAGCCGAAGAGAGGCCAGATGTTTGCGTAACCAACCTTCATAAGTGCATATGAAGGAATAAGAACGATGAGTGTTGCAACCCAAGAATTTGTGATGATCTTCTTCCAGCCTGGAAGCTCCTTGTCTGAGTGGTCATCCTCTGCATCAAGGAAGAGCTCCTGCCATGTGAGTCTGCCAACTCTTGCTACTGAGTCAAGAGATGTGAGAGCGAAGGCTGAAACTGAGAGAGAGATGAGTGTGAAAGCAAGGTCTGGGCTTACACCGATAGGTCCGAGGAAGCCTGCTACTGCTGATGCGAAGAGGTCCTGAGGAGTGCCTGCTGGAACTGCACCGTCAACTGCGATAGCACAAACAGCTACGAGTGAGATGATGCCAAGGAGGGACTCAACAAGCATTGCGCCATATGAGATAGGAAGCATGTCAGATTCCTTCATAACCTGCTTAGATGCTGTATCTGAAGAAACAAGTGAATGGAAGCCAGATACTGCGCCACATGCGATTGTTACGAAGAGGAATGGGAAGATTGATGTTCCGTTTGCAAGCTTGAAGCCATTGAATGCATTGAGCTTGACCTCTGGGTTTGATGCGAAGATACCAATTACAGCAGCTGCGATCATAGCAACCAGGAGGTAAGAGTTGAGGTAATCTCTTGGCTGGAGAAGTGCCCAAACTGGTGTTACGCAAGCAACGAGGATGTATGCGAATACCAAGAGTGACCAAGTCTTTACTGAGATTGTCATTGGAGCTGCAAGACCGATGGCGATTGCAACAACGAGGATGATGATAGCGATTGCTGTGTTGACAGCTGTGCCGCCCTTAGCTCCAAACTTCTTGTAGATGTCGACATACTTGAGGAAGAAGCCGAATGCTACTGCGAAGAAGATGAAGAGAACAGATGTTGTAGCTACCTGACCATGTGACTTGTTGATTGACTCTGTTGCTGCCTCTGTGACACCGAATGACTTTGCTACGATATCTGCGAAAGCTGCGATAACGAGAATACAGAAAAGGTAGACGAAGATGAGGAAAAGTCTCTTTCCGAGCTTACCAACGTAGTTCTCAATGATAATACCAATTGATCTACCCTTGTTTCTTACAGATGCGAACATTGCTGAGAAGTCCTGTACTGCACCGAAGAAAATACCGCCGATTACACACCAAAGAAGAACTGGTACCCATCCGAAGATAGCTGCCTGAATTGGTCCGTTGATTGGGCCTGCACCTGCGATTGATGCGAACTGGTGACCGAATACAACCTGTGCCTTGGTTGGAACGTAGTCTACTCCGTCGTTGTATTCAACTGCTGGAGTTACTCTGCTGTTGTCTACTCCCCACTGCTTAGCAAGCCATCTGCCGTAGAAAAGGTAACCGCAGACGAGTGCTACAAGGCCAATAAGGAGGATAATAATTCCGCTCATTTTAAAACTCCCTTGTAAATTAATAAAACAGAATAAATGTTCTTTGAGTGTATTCCTTTATGATATTTTGTTTCAAGCAAGTTTAGGCAAATAAAGACTATATTTAGCTAAAGTGATAGAAGATTGCCATGATTTGGCCTTGAAAATGTTAGCAGGATAACAAAAGGATAATTATATAAAATCTGTAGTATTTCAATTAACCTCACCACTCGGATACCTATCCTATGGCCGATTGTTGTGATGAAATATCAAAATGGCAAAGAATAGAAATATCAAAGAATCCACGATTGAGACAGAGCTTAGGGGTTTGAAGACCCATAAGAGGCTGGAAAGACTATCGAAAACGGATAAAGTTGTCATCATCATCATCGCACTTCTTTTGCTGCTTGGATTTCTGTCAGTTGCTGTCTACTCCTTCTTCAGGGAGTCCTCTTCCCTCACAACGATAAATGAGGATGAGTACCTATCGATATTGAGGCGAATTGATGGCAGAAGCTGGTACTGCGAGGCTTACGAGCTTAGAGAGCTGAGGGAGCTTGTCTTTGAGGATGCCACAAGAAGAGTGATCACAGAAAGACGCGATAGCTCTCTTATTGTGATTGTTGAAGGCTCCGTTTTCTCCGTCGCCCTCGAGTTCGCTTATAAAGATGGTGCAGCACTTGGCGTGAGCAGGCCTGAGCTTCGATTCCACTATACCCAAAGCAAGGAGGGCACAGGGGAGGCGATTCTCATACAAAAGGGAGGGAGAACAATAGTCCTCTATCCTGAGAGACTGTAGTTGTCCATTATCCTTTTTTAATCCATAATCCACCTATGAGGGAATTTGTTTGGCTTGCCTTGGGTGATAGCATAACGGAAAAGAGCATCAGAGCAGAGAAGAACTACCATCTCCTAGTCAAGGAGGAACTAGGCTGCCTCCATGTCCTGAATGCAGGAGAGGGTGGCACAGGCTTCAGGCATGCCCATAAGACAAGGCCTCCTTTTTACAAGCGCATAGAGCGCTATGAAGACTATCCGATCGATTTCATCACAATCCTTGGCGGCGTCAATGACGTAATGCTTGATGATGGCTATGTCGGAATTGCAGGCGATAGCTTTGATGAGAGCTATATGGGCTGCCTGGATATTCTTATCAAGAAGATCAGAAAGTGCCTGCCAAAGGCCTTGGTCGCTATCATATCCCCAGTGCCTCAGGCGCAATACAGACCTGGCAGTGGCGATGAGCTTGATAATCTTGTCAATGAGCTTGAGCGTTATGCTGATGAGAATGGGATCCCGTTTCTGGATATATACCATGATTCCCCTTTGAAGCCTTGGGAGAGGGAGAACAACAGGCAATACTATTCTAATCCTGATGCTCCCGAGGGCGATGGACTCCATCCTAACCTGGAAGGACACAAGATCATGGCTGCGAAAATTACCCCTTTTGTTGGGAAAATCATCGAAGAGCTCATAAAAAAGCAGAGTTGCAGCCTTTAAGAGCTTAAATCACTTGATAAACGAAAAAAGCTAGAATATTGTAACATTTATGATTCCATCGGGATTCTAATGGGAGGCAAGGATGGAGAACATAACAGATTATTTTGGTTGCATGGTCTTCAATGATGTGACTATGCGCGAAAGACTGCCAAAGGACGTCTATAAGGCACTCAGGAGGACAATTGAGGAAGGCAAGGAGCTGGATTTGAATGTCGCGAATGTAGTTGCTAATGCGATGAAGAACTGGGCTGTTGAGAAGGGTGCCACCCATTATACGCATTGGTTCCAGCCAATGACAGGGATTACCGCTGAAAAGCATGATGCCTTCATTGTCCCTGCAGAGGGAGGCAAGGTTATCCTTGACTTCTCAGGCAAGGAGCTGATAAAGGGTGAGCCTGACGCATCATCCTTCCCATCAGGTGGGATCAGGGCGACCTTCGAGGCGAGGGGATACACTGCATGGGATCCAACAAGCTACGCCTTCATAAAGGGAGAGACGCTTTGCATTCCTACTGCATTCTGCTCATATTCCGGTGAGGTTCTGGATAAGAAGACACCTCTATTGAGATCAATGGATGTAATCTCAAAGGAGGCTGTAAAGATACTCAGGCTCTTTGGCAGGGATGATGTCAAGCGTGTCACCACGACAGTCGGCGCAGAGCAGGAGTATTTCCTCATAGACAAGAAGGATTATGCGAAGAGAGCTGACTTGATTTACACAGGAAGGACTCTCCTTGGTGCAAGAAGCCCCAAGGGCCAGGAGATGGAGGACCACTATTTTGGCGCTCTCAGGACAAGGGTCGCAAATTTCATGCATGATCTGGACAAGGAGCTTTGGAAGCTGGGAATCTACTCCAAGACAAGCCACAATGAGGCTGCGCCATCACAGCATGAGCTTGCACCTGTTTACACTACTGCGAACATATCTGTTGACCATAACCAGCTGACGATGGAGCTCATGAAGAAGCTTGCTGAGAAGCATGGCTTTGCCTGCCTATTGCATGAGAAGCCCTTCAATGGCGTCAATGGCTCGGGAAAGCATAACAACTGGTCCTTGACAACAGATAAGGGACAGAACCTCTTTGAGCCGGGTGATAGTCCTAAGGACAATGCCCAGTTCCTTCTTTTCCTCATTGCTGTCATCAAAGGCGTAGATGAATACCAGGACTTGATGAGGATCTCCAGCGCATCAGCAGGAAACGATCATCGTCTTGGCGCTAATGAGGCGCCTCCTGCAGTCGTCTCCATCTTCCTTGGCGATGAGCTTACAGAAATCCTTGAGGCGATAAGCGAGGGCAAGACTGCGTATGGAAAGTCGAAGGTGCAGATGGAGCTGGGGACACACGTGCTTCCATCTATCCCAAAGGATACGACAGATAGGAACAGAACCTCTCCAATGGCCTTCACGGGCAATAAGTTCGAGTTCAGGATGCTTGGTTCCTCTTTCTCTGTATCAGAGCCTAATGTAATGCTCAACACAATCGTTGCAAAGGTCCTAAAGGGATTCTATGACAAGCTTGTGGACGCAAAGGATTTCACAAAAGCAGTAACAAAGCTGGTTGGAGAGACATACAAGGAGCATAAGAGGATTGTATTCAATGGCAACAGCTACTCCTCAGATTGGGTGGAGGAGGCAGAGAGAAGAGGCCTTTTGAATCTAAAAAGCT
>JAZURW010000076.1:0-7194 GCA_045606405.1 Candidatus Ornithospirochaeta sp.
ATGCCTTTATATCGAGTCTCTCTTTTATTCCAAAGGTGATCGCGCGTCCCTCGCTCCTTGCATGGCTTCTCTGGTCGATAAGAAGAGTATTGAAGCCAGACTCTCTTGCCAGCTTGTTGCCGCCACAGAAATCCCTAAAGGCTGTGCCATGGTAGCCATGTGCCTCAATCTGCAAAGGAGCGCCATCCTTTATATGGTAATATCTGCCAAAGAGCCTCAATCCATCAAATGATTCTATCCAAACCTCCTCATAAGGAATGGCTTCAAGCTCCTCAGTCAATATATCGCTTCTCTCCTTAACCTCATCATATTGTGGGCTTTTTGGAAACTTGGTGTAATCAGAGTCCCTATCCTTTGAAGGCTTGAAAGCCATGGAGAACACAACATAGTTGATAGCGATGAATAAAAGCGATAAAAGCAAAACGATAATCAATAAAGGCATATCTTCTATATCCTCTTTTGATAGGCAAATGTCAATAATGTCGTTTTCCACTCCCTGCTATGGCATTACCTTCTGTTTGAAATCCATGGAGGAAATTAATGAGGAAAATTATCATAGCACTTCTAATCTCAGCCTTTGCAACAGCACTTTGCTTTGCAGGGGGAACAAGAGAGGGCGTCAACACCAAAGTCACTGTGATCAGAGATGGCAGCCTAACGCTGTTCACTGATGATTTAGGAAGGATGATCAACGTCAAAGCTGGAGGCTTCCAGAACGTTATCGCAGCAACCCCTGCTGCTCAGAACTACATATATGCCATCAATCCTGACAGGCTCTTCGGAATCTCAGCACCATGGCCAGAAGGATCAAGAAAGATTGTTTCCAAGGCCGCCCTGAATGCCCCTGTATATGGCATCTTCGATTACATGGCAGATTCTCTTTCCTATGGGAAGATCAAGGCATCAGGAGCTGATGCGATTCTTGTGGTTGGAAACGTTGGAGAGTACAAGTCTGAAATCACAGCTCTCCTAGATGAGAAGCAAGAGGAGCTTGGGCTTCCATTCATATTCATAAATGATGAATTCCCATACATCCCCACTACAATCAGCAGGATCTCGCTGATAATCTCATCCTATCCTAACGGGGAGGATCCTATTGAATTCGCAGAAGAGATGCTACTTCCTCTCTACACCACGAGGAACATCGTTTCCTACTACTATTCCGGAACAGAGGATGGACTGACAGCATACAACGAGGGTGACATCAATACAAGCGTTATGCAATTCATGGGTCTTAAGAATGTCATCCCTTCAGGAAGCACTGCCAAGATGACTGCAAAGGATATAAGAGACGCAAATCCCGATTTGATCCTATTTGATGAGAAGTCCGCATATGACGCATTCCTATCTAATGCAGAGTTCAAGGGCATAAGGGCCGTGCAAAACGGAGATGTGTACCTTGTTCCGAATGCGCCTTACAACATCCTTTCAGAGGATGCAGGACCAGGAAGATTGATTGGTCTGCAATGGATGAGGATGCTTGCTTACAAGAACCTCACAATGGACAATGTAGTAGATGACGCAGATGACTTCTTTGAGGAGTTCTATCACAGCAACCTATCTGATGCTGAGATCAAGAAGATGCTGAACATGAAGTAAGACTCTCTCTAAGAACAAGTAGGAAGGTGTTGCGAGACCCAGGTTTTTGAAAGTGAGTAGCAACACCCTCTTTCCTCTTTTGCATTGATAGATCAACCAACGTTGCCGTTGACGTACTTCTCTACTTTCAGGAACTTCCCGTCCTTTCCAATCCTCTTTCCGTTGATGCATACAGAGCCATTCATGGTCTCCATTGGAAGATCGAAGAAGTGGTCAGCCTTCAGGTATGTTGTTATCTTCTCTGTCTCAGGCTGTCCCTCATACTCAAGGACAGTACCGACTGCGAATTCATCTGCGAATATCAGCTCGCAAGTTGAATGGCTATCATCATCCTTATCTGAGGCGGCAAGGAGCATTCCATAGCTCTTGACTCCTCTGAAATTCGCTGGCTTGAGGTTTGAAACGAGAACGATGTTCCTGTTCATCAGCTCTTCCTTCTTGTAGTAAGGAACGATTGATGAGACGATTGTCCTCAATTCAGGCTCGCCGCAGTCGAGCTTGAGGATATAGAGCCTCTCGCCCTCTGGATGGCGCTCGCACTCAACAATCTTAGAAACCTTGAGAATAACCTTGTTGGCCCACTTTGCGAGAAGCTCAGGGTCCTCCTTGATCTCAACAACAGGTTCTTCAGTCTTTTCTTCCTCACCAATGAGAATATCGATATCCAGCTCTGCCATGATTGAAGGCATTGAGCAGCCCCAGCTCTCGAGAACCTGAGGATGAGTCTCGCCAAATACACCTGCGATCTTTCCGTTATATACCACATATGCAGCTCTGCCTGGAATGAATCTTGGATCGTTTTCAACAGATGCAAGAGTATATTCCTTTCTGAGGAAGTACATGAGAGTCTGAATATATGCAGCTGCGTCATTGTATGTCTTCTGAACATCAGCTGAGAAGAAACCGAGGCAGTTCTTTGTCTTTGTTCCAGAGTTGTCTGAGCTATCCTTGACTGTGACCTTGCCAACCTCGAAGATGTTGTGAGGATATACAGCATGGCCTGAAACAGACTCACTCTCAAGAAGTGATGGGAGGATTGAAGGTCTGATCACCTCATAGTTCTCGCTCATTGGGTTTGCGATGAACACTGCACCCTCGCCAGATACATGCATATTGTCAATATATTCCTTTTTTGAGCCAAGGTAGTTGTACATCATCTCCTGGAAGCCTAGTCCAACAAGGATGTCCTTCACCTTTCTTGAGAACTCCTCAGCTGGGCTTAGGCGTCCAACTGTGAAGTCTGATGGCATTACAGGCTCGAAATTCTCAAGTCCATGGCCAATCATCACATCCTCTGCGATATCCACAGCGTGAAGGAAGTCGTTTCTGTACTCTGGAACCTGGATATAGATCTCGCCATTGTCGCAAATTGAGTATACACCCATCTTTGCTAGGGCAGCGATTATCTGGTCTGGAGTCAAAGCGTCTCCAAGCTTCTTCTGAATGAGCTCAACTGATGCCTTCTGTGGCTTCTGGAAATAGTATGGGCAGGTGATCTCCCTACCATAAGGAGTGTCCTTTGCGAACCTCACCTTCACAGGGAGAATCTCAAAGCCCATATCATCCATATCACATGCAAGGATATTTACCGCAAGAAGAAGGTCGTCGAGAATTGGGCCTGAAACTTCAATGAAGAAGTCGGAATCACCAACCTCTACCGCTCCGATTCTTGCGCTGTTGATCACTGGAGGGAATGATAGTGTGTCATTGTTGTCATCATATAGATAAGGGAACTTATCAAATGAAGATACGATATATCCATATTCCTTGCCCTTAGGATGCTTCTCGCAGATTTCCCTGAGAGAAAGCTCCTCGCCAAGGCCAAGAGGAACGAACTTTGTCGAATCTGGATCAACTGCTGCATAGTGGACTGGGTACTTGATCAGATCTGATCTATAGATGCCCATTGCAATTGTCTTTCTCTTTCTTCCGAAGTTGAAGCAAAGCTTTTCCTGAGACTGGATGAGGTTCTTCAAAAGATCATCGTCAACAACTCTTCCACGGCATGCGAAGCCAATTGAGTAGTCTCTGATTCCGATTGCAGACTCATCATCAATGATCATTCTTCCCTCGCTATCCTTCTCCTCCTTCTCTGTTGAGAAGAAGTCATAGTAAGGAATCTCTCCTGTCTCATAGGTTGTGAGGGCTCTAGCAACACCTGCTGGAGACCAGAGGTCAGGGCGGTTTGTGTCATTGAGCTCAATCTTGAGGATTTTCCCCTCCACATCGTGCCCATCAAGCTCAGCCTTAGCCACTGGGAAGATGTTGATAAGCTCATCATCTGTCATTTTCTTTCCGAGAAGCTCAAAGAAGAGATTCTCTGGTGCATCAATCTTAGGCATTAGTTTCCTCTCCTTGTTCTAACGTTCTCGATATTTGGAGTGAAGAGCTCTCTGAGATCATTCAATCCAAGGTGCATCAAAGCCATTCTGTCAATGCCAAGACCCCAAGCGAGGACTGGGACATCGATTCCAAGTGCCTTTGTCACCTCTGGGCGGAAGATGCCTGAGCCACCTAGCTCAAACCAACCAAGAACTGGGTGCTTGATGTGAACCTCGATTGAAGGTTCTGTGAATGGGAAGTAGCCTGGCACATACTTGACTTCCTCAGCTCCAGCAATCTCCTCTGCGAACATCTTCAAGAGACCAAGAAGGTTCTTGAGGTTAACATCCTCGCCAAGCACAATGCCCTCTGTCTGATAGAAGTCCGCACCGTGGGTTGCGTCAACCTGGTCGTATCTGAAGCATCTAGCTACACCGAAGTACTTGCCTGGGATCTTTGCCTTTGTAAGCTGATGAGCTGAAAGAACTGTACCCTGGCTTCTGAGAACCTGACGACGGGTGAACTCGTGGTCGAATGTATAGCCCCAGCCACGTGAGCCAGTCTGCCAACCGTCTTCATGTGTCTTTGCTACCTGACTGAGCCATGGCTCTTCGATTTCCTTGCAATGCACAGGATCCTTGACGTAGTAAACGTCATGGATGTCTCTTGCTGAGTGGAACTGAGGCATAAAAAGAGCATCTCCATTCCAGAACTCATTCTCCACAAGTGGTCCATCGAATTCTTCAAAGCCAAGAGATGTCAGCTTATCCTTTACCCACTGAAGGTAGTTGCCGTATGCGTTGTGTCTGCCTGGGATGAGACGAGAGGTTGGCGCATTGATTCCAAATGGTCTGAAGGAGCCGTTCTTCCAGCTTCCTGAAGAGAGCATCTCTGGTGTGAGGAGACCAAACTCCTCTCCTGTGATATTCGCCTTGATGACGTTCTCCTTTGTCTCCTTTCCAGCCTCTGTGAGCTCATAGATGACCTCTTCCCTTTCAATAAGCTTAAAAGGTGCATTAGCTGCGCCCCTCTTCTTTGCAAGAGCGACAATCGCCTTCTTCTCTACCTCTGAAAGGCTGCTTTCCTCAAGTGCGTCGACAGTTTTATCAAGCAGTGCCCTCTGCACTCTAACTTCCTCTGGAAGCTCATCCTTGACAACCTCTGCCTTCCTCTCATCATTGAGCTTTGTGATTCCTTCCTTGGAAAGAAGACCAAAGGCTGAGCCTACGTCGCTTTTCTCGAGAGAAAGGGCGTCTGCGATCTCTGGCATAGCATGAGGTCCATTCTCTTTCAAAAATGTAAAGATGCGCTCAACTGGCATGCCAGATTTCTTCTGCGCATTGCCAAGATCGGTCAGCTCATAGAGCACCTTCTTGTTTCTGCCTGTCTCTACAAGGCAGCCCTTTGCTGCAAGCCAGGAGAATGCCTGGTTGCACTGACCCACTTTATATCCAAGCTCCTCGACGATCTTCTCTGCTGTGATCTTATCACCAAGAGATACATGCCTAAGGAGTTTCACCTCAAGTGGATGCAGATTCTTTACATCAATATCCATAAATGGCTCCTATATTCACTTTTAAAAAGTATCTTTGATTGTAATGATTATGCTTAAAAGTTTAAAGGGGAGAAGCCACTGAGATTGCGACAGGATACAAGGATGCGCTAAAGCCACCCCCTCATTCTCACTCTATCGCATCAAGTATATCGCGCGTGCTCACCAAAGTCGCGCTTTCCAAACGCTCTGAGAAAGGCACAGGCATGTTCCTTGCTGAAACTATCTTGATTGACGCACTAGCATTTGCCTCTCTCGCGATTCTGTAAACACTTTCAGCCACAGAGCCCTGCAAAGGAGTGTCCTCCACTATCACAATCCTCTTGGCCTTCCTTGAATATGCCTCTATCCCCTCTGCGTCTAAAGGAGATAGCGTAGCTATATCGAAAAACAACGCCTCCCTGCCCTTGAGCGCTTTCTTCGCAACGCTCATCGCCCTTGAGTATCCTATTATGAGAAGCTCCTCTCCGCTTCCGGAGACTATGCCCTTTCCAATAGGGAGAAATGCATTCTCGTCGCCTATCTCCCCAGATTCCCCATAAAGAGCCTTATGCTCAAAGAAAAGGACTGAATTATTGAGTCTTGATGCGCTCTTTAGGAGAGCCTTTGCGGAATAAGCGTCAGAGGGGGCGATCACAATAAGGCCAGGGATATTCAAAAACATGCTCTCCAGGCATTGCGTATGCTGGCTTCCATGTCCTGTTCCACCACCGATCGGAGTGCGATAGATCATTGGGCAGCTCAATTGCCCGGCTGACATGAAATGGGTCTTCGCAGCATGGTTTATCAAGGCATCGCTTGCAAGAGTCGAGAAGTCACCATACATAACCTCAGCTATCACTCTCTCGCCAAGCATAGCAGCCCCGGCCGCCATTCCTATGAAGGACTCCTCTGAAACCGGAGTCTCCAATATGCGCTCCGAATGCTTTTGATATAGATTCCCAGTCACGCCAAAGCATCCGCCATATCTTCCAATATCCTCTCCCATCAAAGTAAAGGAGTCATCGAAGGAGAGAATCTCATCCAGAGCCTCTCTGATAGCCTCTCTGTAGGTGCCTCTATGGCACATGCCCTCTGATTCTGCGATATCAAGATCAGAGGCAAAGACATAGCTCTCGGCCTCCTCAATTGAGAGAATATCGTCCTTTAATTGAAATGCTTCCTGCCAGGCTGATTCTACTTCGCTCCTGATTTCTTGGCATATTCCCAGGAGAAAGAGCTCATCATACTCCTCAAGAAGGGCCGTCCCTAGCCTCTTAATTGGGTCTTTCTGCTCCCAGCTCTCCTCTTCCTCTCTTGTTCTGTAGACTCTCTTATCTGATTTTGAATGGCCGCAGATTCTATAGGTGTCGCACTCGATGAAGTATGGCTCACGCTTCTCCAATATATGCCTTCTGGCTCTTTTCACGGCCTCGATGACTGCATGGATGTCATTGCCATCGACTTTCTCTGACTCAATTGAATATCCAAGCGCTCTCTTATGGATTTCCTTTGTGCTTACCATCCTATTTGAGTCAGCTGACATGCCATAGTGGTTGTTCTCCAGAAAAAACAAGATCGGAAGATTCCATACAGAGGAGATGTTCATCACCTCATGGATCGTGCCTCTGCTTGTCGCGCCATCACCGAAGATGGCAACGGAGATATTATCCCTTCCTTGCCTTTTAAGCGCTAGGGCAACGCCGCCTGCAAGTGATATGCCCGAGCCAACGATTGCGGAG
>JAZURW010000077.1:0-3422 GCA_045606405.1 Candidatus Ornithospirochaeta sp.
GAAATCATATTTGGCTGTTGAATCAGTCGCACCTGTGACCATTGGGCAGCCTCCAAAGCCTGAGATGGGTGATGCTGCCTATCCAATGTTTCCTTATGCAAAGGCAGCTGGAAAGAGTCCTGCCTTAATTGCTAAGGATATCGCAGAGAGATTGGAGGGTAAGGGCCTTGCCGGTAGGATCATTCTCGCTGGACCATACCTTAATGTCGCTTTTGATATCTCAGCTCTTGCCCCAGCGCTTTTGGAGAAGGTTGAGCAAGAGGGCGATGAATATGGTTGGTCTGATTCAATGAAGGACAAGAAGGTCATGGTTGAGTTCTCTTGCCCAAATACAAACAAGCCACTTCACCTTGGACATATGAGGAACGACTCTCTCGGTCAGTCTGTTGCAGAGCTCATCAAGACGCAGGGAGCAGATGTCAAGAAGGTCAACCTCATCAATAACAGAGGCGTGCATATCTGCAAGAGCATGCTTGCCTATAAGATATTCTCAAATGGTGAGACTCCAGAGTCAACAGGCGAGAAGGGGGATCATTTTGTAGGTCGCTACTACGTCAAATTCGCTCAGTGGGAGAAGGAAGTGGGGGCTGCTCTTGAGGCTAACCCTGCACTTGAGAATGAGCCAGGATTCATCAACCCTGAGAAAGAGGCACAGGCAATGCTCAAGAAGTGGGAGGATGGAGATGCTGAGGTCATCGCTCTATGGGAGAAGATGAATAAGTGGACTCTTGATGGGCTTGCTGAAAGTTACAAGAACATGGGAATCTCCTTTGATAAGTACTACTATGAGTCAATTACATACAAGTTTGGCAAGGATGAGGTTTATAAGGGCCTTGATATGGGAATCTTCCAGAAGGAAGAGGATGGCTCTGTGCAGATTGATCTCTCTCCAATCAAGCTCGATAAGAAGGTTCTCCTTAGAAAGGATGGAACAACGCTCTATATGACCCAGGACATCGGAACAGCTGTCAAGCGCCATGAGGATTGGCCTTTCGATAGCCTTATCTATGTTGTCGCCTCTGAGCAGCAATACCACTTCAAGGTTCTCTTCTATGTTCTCGGACTTCTTGGCTATGAGTGGGCAAAGGAGCTCTACCATCTCTCATATGGCATGGTCAATCTTCCAAATGGAAAGATGAAATCCAGAGAGGGTACAGTCGTTGATGCCGATGATCTTCTCGCTGAGCTTACGAATCTTGCAAAGGCTGAGATCATCTCAAAGGGAAGGGAAGAGGAGGTTGGCGATGTCGATGGAACCTCTCAGAAGATCGCTCTTGGCGCCTTGAATTACTATCTTCTCCAGGTTCAGCCAACAAAGGATATGGTCTTCAATCCTGAGGAATCCATCTCCTTCAATGGAAACACTGGCCCATATCTCCAGTATACTGGTGCGAGAATCTCCTCAATCATGAGAAAATATGAAGAGGTCAAGAGAGAGTATGATGGAGTCGCATTTGATGGCGCTCTTCTCTCTGGCGATGATGAGAAGACTCTTTTGAAGCTGATCGCAGATTATCCAATGCTGGTTAGAAAGGCTGCAGAAGGCCATGATCCATCAATCATCACAGGCTTTTTGTATGACTTTGCAAAAACCTATAGCCATTACTATCATGACAATAGAATCCTATCTGCAGAGACAAAGGAGCTTGTAGTTGCAAGAGTCGGGCTCTGCTCTATGATCAAGCAGGTCATGAAGAACGCATTCTCATTAATCGGTGTTCCATTTTTGGAAGCGATGTGATTCCTTTTTCCTTTCAGGCCTTCAGTGATGAGGGCCTTTTTCATATCCAAGCGAGAGAAGGATCTTGTCGCTTTCCTTCCTGCTTGGAATTCTCTTTTTATTGTGGGTCTGACTCATTCGCACTAGAATAGTTGAAAGGCGGGGGCTATGAAAAGATTAGAGTATGGTGAGGAGCATAGTGATGTGATAGTGCTTCTCCATGGAGGAGGGCTCTCTTGGTGGAGCTATAGAGACGAGGCGGAAATTCTCAGCAAAGACTTTCGTGTTGTGATCCCCATTCTAGATGGACATGCAGGCAGTGAGCGGCGATTTATGTCAATAGCTGATTGCGCGAGTGAGGTGATAAACTTAATCGATAAGGAGTTCAACGGTCATGTATATGCCATGGGAGGATTGTCTCTAGGTGCCCAGATTCTGCTCAATATACTCTCTTTAAGGCCATCTATCTGCGATAAGGCAATCGTGGAGAGCGCGTCTGTGATCCCTTCTAGGCTCACGAATGCGCTTATCTCTCCTATGCTCAGCCTGAGTTATCCTCTGATCAGGCTTAAATGGTTCTCTAGACTTCAATTCAAGGCATTGAGGATGAACAAGTCCTTTTACAAAGCATATTATGAGGACTCCATAAGGATAGTGAAGGAAGATATGGCCTCATTCCTGAAAGCCAGCACAGCATTCTGCATTCCTTCTGGCTTGGAGAGGTGCAAGGCAGCTGTGGCAGTCATTGTAGGTGGCAGTGAACAAAGGAAAATGATCCAATCTGCCTCTCTTATACATAAGGCCATTCCTTCGAGCATCCTTCTGAAGAAAGATGGTCTATATCATGGGGAGTTCTCAATCAACCATCCCGAAAGCTATGTCAAGGAGCTCTTGGCTCGGTCCTAGTCGAATACTCCGCATGCTGACAGGATCATGGAATTCCTCTCTGCGGCTCTTTCGTGAGAGAAGGTTAGTTCATCAAGAGAGAGCTTTATCTCATCACGATATCCTAGCTTGATCAGGTTGATGTTTCTTTCAACCACGTCCTTGCTTTCAAGGATGGTCTTGATGTGCTTAGGATCAGCGCATGATGACTCAAGCTCATCAAATGAATTGATTGCATTGACTATCTCTGCGCCTCTTTTCTTCCCAATTCCCCTGACGCCTCTGATATTGTCCGAGCTGTCTCCTACAAGCGCTTTGAAAAGGACGTATTTCTCGGGAGAAAAGCCCATTTTCTCGATGAAATATGGCTTATCCCACAAGATGGAGGCCTTTCCTCTGTATCTGAGGACGCTTATGCTATCTGAGATCAGCTGGAAGAAATCGCTGTCGAAGGATGAGATTGTGACATCCGCTTCCTTCTCAAATAGAATCGCGATAGATGCAATCGCATCATCGGCTTCCATCCCACTTGATCGCATGGTCTTTATTCCCATGTGATCCAGGCACTTGATTATCATATCCTCCTCAGAAAAGGGGATATCCTCCTTGTCAAGCTTATCCCAGTTATCTACTCTATTTGCCTTGTAATCTGAATAAAGACTCTTTCTATCATCTGAGCCATCAGAGTCGAACACAACTGCCACATGGGTCGCACCGATGAGCTTGATCTCCTTCTGCAGGTAGGAGATGAAGCCAATTGTCGTATGAATAGTATGCCCACTAAGTCGGAGGCCAAGCGGTCTTAGGAAGACAATAC
>JAZURW010000078.1:0-6756 GCA_045606405.1 Candidatus Ornithospirochaeta sp.
TCTTCAGGCAGGAAAGAAGATGGCTGAGGCATTTTCATCAATGAAGAACATCAGATTCATCAATGACCTGATCTCAATAAAGTCAACTATGAAGGATAGCCAGATCTCAGAGTTCGAGGCCCTTGCCGACAAGGTTGCAGCGTCAGTGCTTTCATAATCAATCCTAATATTGTCTTGCCGGCTAGTTATCTAGCTGGCATTTTTTTCTTATAATCGAAACCATGATTATCTTCGATACCCTTGATGAGCTTGAGAGCTATAAGAACGCATTTGATTTCATTAACACGATAATAGAGGTCATGGACCACTCAACTCCTTACGAGGAAGGACCAGGAGAGTATGAGAACCCAGGAGAGGGAAAGGGTGTGCATATTGTGGAGGCACATCTCACATCAAGCTCTGGCTTTTCTTCCCCAAAGCTCGAAGGGAAGGTTGTATGCGAGATAACCCTGGAGGGGGAGGAGATTGTTAACGTTGACGGCTCTGTGTTCAGGCTCTCTCCTGGTAGATTCCTCATCTATTCAGGAGATAGCGATATCAAGCGTGCGATCATGTACTCTCTTCCAACTGCATTCAAGTGCGTTAGATTCATATTCTGAAGTGCATAGTTCTGGGAAGAATCATCGGCGACTTGATAAGGCTATGCAATTGGGTATTTTTTGCTTTGCAGCCTTTACGAATGATGCACGATAAAGCCATATAGAGATTTAATAGTGAAAATCCAAATAAGAAAAGAGCCCGGTTCAGTTTGAATCGAGCTCTTTTTTCATCTTTCAAAACAGAGAGTTATATGATTTTCAAATCAAAAGCAGCTCCATTTTGAATATCATCTGCATTACTCAACAATGTTGTTGAGTGTGATATCGAAGATAAGCACAGCGTTTGGAGCAATTGGGCCATAAGCCTGCTCGCCATAGCCGAGTGCGGGTGGGATATATGCAGTGATTGACTGTCCAACCTCCATGTTGACAACAGCTTCAACAAAGCCAGGGATCAAGGATGCAAGATCAAACTCGATTCCTGTTGCCTTGTCTGCGATAGTGCCATCAAGGAGAGTGAGAGTGTAGTCGCAGTTGATTACGTCTGTGGCTTCTGGCTTTACGCCGTTGCCTTCAGCGTTTCTTACGATTACCTGCAAGCCTGAAGGATATACAACAACACCCTCTGCATTCTTGTTCTGGAGGAGGAACTCATCAGCGGCCTTTGCATTCACTTCTGCGATCTCTGCCATGTATTCCTCATAAAGAGAGTTGACATATTCAACGTATGCGTTGATGTTCTCTTCCATTTCAATGAGGCCAGTAAGAGGCTCAGCACCGAAGAAGAAGGAGAGTGCGCCCTGAAGATACTCTGGAGCGTAGATGTCATAGCCTGCGTAAATCAGATCGAAGGTTGTAAGCCAGCCATATGAGTAGGAGAACTGCTCTTCAAGGTTCATTGGCTCACCAAGTGCGAGAACCTCGTCAATTGAAGAAACAACGTCGCCCTTCTCAATTGCGATGCCCTTGTAAAGGTAGTCTGCTGCATACTGGTCCAGGAAAGCATTCATAGCCTCTTCTGTGTAGAGAGGATCCTTGCCATCGTAGTATTCGCATGCATCAAGAACGCCAAGTGCGAAATAACCACCGTTGAGTGTGACCTGGTTCATCAGGATGTTCTGCATTACAAGGTATCCATAGCTGTAGTTGAATGCCTCATAGACATCATCCAGGTCAACATCAGCAAACGCAATAACAGGAAGCTCTGGCTCTACAACTGGCTCTGGGAAAGATGCCTTGTAAACGCCTGCATTCACACCGAGTGTGACGTTTCTGATCTCTTCAGCTGTAAGCTGAGGAGGAATTGACATTGTCATTATGCCACTGTCCTTGATAAGAAGGATTGTGCCTTCTGTGAAGGATGAGATAGGGAATAATGAGATTGTTGCATCTGTTGTGTGGTAGATGACATCTGAGCCATCTTCGTAGATACCGTTAATATCATAGTGACCATTGTCTTCAGTCACTGAAACGACTTTGACGAATCTTTCGTTTTCCTGCACTTCCTTCGCACCGCGTGAGAATGCTGGTGAGCAAGCAAGGAATAAAACGAGAAGAATTGAAATTAGAGTTCTGGTTTTCATGAATCATCCTCTTTAAAAATAGTTACTTTAATAAGGTACTATCTTACCAATTTCGGGTCAACATTATCCTATCTTGATATCCACATCTAATGTGTAGATTTAAAGGATTTTCTTTGCAAAGACCATGTTGCGTGAATATGCTCTGAAGATTAATATCATAAATATGAAGAGCAAGAGTTTCCTTGATGAAAGCTTGTTGTGATTTTTGAAGCGCTGCCTTCAAAAAAGCGTGCAAGCATCATTCTCCAACTCCTCTCTTTTATGGATTCTGTGCTTGGCTTATGGAGCCTTGCATTAAAAGGGTTCTTCTCAAATATGGATAGAGAAGATGGGACTCATGGCTATGAGATAGATAGCAATTTGCCATGAAAGCAAAGAAGATAACAATGTCTGGAGATGAAAATGCAATCATTACTTCCTTACATATTGAAGCATAAGAACATAGCCCGCCTTGAGGGCTCCAGGATATACATCACAGATAGAAGATGCTTTCCATTTGAACGCAGGGAGCTGGAGATGCGAGGCTATCTTGATGTCGCAAAGGCGATAAAGGACATGGTCACCCAAGGGGGTGGTCCTTTGGAGGCTGCCTTGATTGCGATGCTCCATACCTATGCCTATGATCGTGATAACCTTTATGAGGCTTTCAAGGCATTATCTGATTCAAGGCCAACGAATACAACAATGAAGAGGACTCTTGTTGAGCTTATGACGCGATATAACGATGGGGAGTTCTTTGAGGATATCGTGAATGAGCTCTTTTCCCGATTCGATAGGATCTATGATACGATCTCCGACTATGGTGAGGCCTTGATCAGCGATGGAGACGGAGTATTGACAACCTGCTTTCCTGAGCACTCTTTCATCCTATCTATGGCTAAAGCGATTGAAAACGGGAAGAGCATACGTGTCTTTGTGCCTGAAACCAGACCCTATTTCCAAGGCTCGCACCTTACCGAGCCCTCGTTGAGGGAGCTTGGGATCGAGTGCTATCTTTTGACAGATGGTATGCCTGCGCATTTCATGGCACGTGGCGATATAAAGGTCTATATGACAGCAGCAGACCTCGCACTTAAGGACAGGACTGTCGTCAATAAAACGGGTACTCTATCTAATGCAATCTCCGCAAAGCACTTTGGCATTCCTTATTATGCATTCTCGCTAGGCATCGACTACTCAAAGAGCAAAGAAGATATCCACATTGAATACAGATCAGGAGATGAGATCAAGGCATATAAAGGCATTCAATTGGCAGATAGGGATGCAAAGGCTATCTATCCTTGCTTTGATATAATTCCCTCAGAGCTTGTCAGCGGGATAATAACAGAGGATGGCATTTTAAGATGAAGGCGATTTTAGGTGGAACAGGCATAGACCAAGCCCAGGCATTTGAGGGCAAATACAAGATTCTGGTGACGGAATACGGAGAAGCGCATTATACAGAAAGGGATGGGATAATTTACCTCCCAAGGCACATGAAGGGACACTCTGTCCCACCTCACAGAATCAACTATAAGGCCAATGTGATGGCATTAAAGATTCTTGGTGTCGATGAGGTTATATCGATATATGCTGTAGGTTCCATAACAAGCAAGCTTAGGCCTCTTCACTATGGCCTCGTCTCTGATTTCATCGACTTCTCTGGTCGCGAGATGACATTCTTTGAAGGGGGAGAGAAGGGTGTAAGGCACATCTCCCTTTCAGAGCCTTTCTCGAGCTCTCTTAAGGAAAGGTTCAAGAGAGCAGGTGATTGCATTGCTGATGAGCTTGTGTATGTGACTACAAATGGACCAAGGCTTGAGACAAAGGCAGAGATCAAAGCGTATTCAATACTAGGCTGCGATATAGTGGGCATGACGCTCTCATCAGAGGCAGTGCTTCTAAAAGAGCTGGGAATACCGAATGCAGCAGTTGCTTACTCAATCAATTGGGCTGCTGGACTTGAGAAGGATGTCGTCTTTGTCTCTGATGAGGATATAAGCAAGATTTCAAATACTATAATAAAAAGAGCAGAGATTGCTCTCCGCTCTTAATGCCTCTTTCTGATTTAAGATGAGGCTGCAACAGTTTTCAAGAACTTCCTGAATACAATCGTCAGCCCCATTGTTGCGAGGATGACTATGAATGATAGCGCGTTGATAACTGGCGATACTCCATACCTGATTGATGAGTAGACATAGAGAGGAAGCGTGGAGGAGCCTGGCCCTGAGACGAAGAAGGTGATGACAAAGTCCTCAAGGGAGGTTGTCACAGTTATTAGAAGGCTAGATGCGATCGCAGGGACAATCGAAGGGACTATGACCTTAAGAAAGGTCTGCTTCTCAGTGGCTCCAAGATCCCTAGCTGCCTCTACAATCGAATAGTCAAACTCATCAAGTCTTGCAGATACCAGCATATAGACAAAGGGCAGATTGAATGTCACATGAGCAATGTATATTGATAACCTTCCCAGTGGGATGTTGACAGCTGCGAAGAATATAAGCATCGAGATGCCTATGATTACCTCAGGCAGGATCATAGGTAGATAGCTTATGGTCTCTATGTATCTCTTTCCTTTGAAGTTGTACCACTTGATGCCTACTGCAGCCAAAGTACCGATTGCGGTTGCGGTAGTTGAGCTTGTCAAGGCAATGAGGACAGAGTTCCAAAGCGCTCTCCATAGATCTGGAGAGTTCAGGAAAAGCTCCTTGTACCATACAAGGGAGAATCCGGTCCAGGTTGTCCCCTTATCTGCGTTGAAGGAGTAGTAGACAACGACGATCAAGGGCAGGAAGAGGAAGAACAAGGTGAGAATCAAGACAATGTTCGAGTATGATAGAGGATTGTACCTTCCAGTGGAGTAAGCCTTTTTCATAGGACCTCCTTCTTGAAGGTTTCCTCTGCGACCTTGTTGTCCTTCTTGTTCTTGATCTCTACTTTGCTTGTTCTCATCATCCATATGACACCTATCATGGAGATTGCTGTCAAAATCACAGAGAAGGAGGCGGCAAGAGGCCAGTTGCGAGTCTTTTGCACTTGGTCAACGATGATGTTGCCAACCATCGAGGATTCCATTCCACCAACCAAGAGCGGAACTTCATATGCGCCGAACATTGGAATGAAGGTGAAGACTAGCGCTGTTGTTATGCCAGCTTTGATATTTGGGATCAGAACCTTCATAAAGGAGCTGAGCTTTCCTGCTCCTAAATCCCTTGCTGCATCTAGAAGTGAGAAGTCGAACTTGTCAATCACAGTGAAGATGGGAAGGATTGCAAAGGGCAGGTACATGTAAATAAGGACAAGGATCACAGAAAAATGGTTGTAGATCAACGAAAGGGGTTCAGAGATGATTCCCAATCTCATAAGAAGATTGTTCAAGAAGCCCTCTGTCGATAAAAAATTGATCCACGCATAGATTCTAATGAGGCTGTTTGTCCAAAATGGGATTATGACCATTGCCAGCAGAAGGGTTTGGTGTTTTGACCTTGCCATGGCGTAGCTGCAGGGAATTGCGATGAAGATGCATATTGCAGTCGAGAGCACGCTGATCCAGATTGTCCTCCAGACAGTCGATAGAAAGTTAGGATTGAATATGTCCTTATAGGCTCTTAGCGAGAATTCACTCACAACACCGCCGTAAAGGCCCTTCTTCATGAAGGAGTAAACGATTATTATGACTAGAGGCACAACAAAGAAGATGGTGAACCATAGTCCCATGGGAGATGAATAGCCATACCCGAGAAGAGATCGTTTTCTGTCTATTCTCTTTTCCATCAGTCCTTCTCCTTGACAAGGTATCCATCGACGGCCTTCCAAACGATGGTGACATGGTCTTTCCATTCAATCTCAGGGCCATCGTCAAGGAACGTTGAGTGTTGCTTGAAGACCTTGATCGTCTGGCCATTTGTCAGCTTTACGTAGAACTTCGACTGGAAGCCTGAGTAGACAGGCTCATCAACAACGCCTTTGAAGATGTTCATATTATCTTTTAGCGCGATTGTCTCATCAGAAAGCGATATCTTGATTTTCTCTGGCCTGATAGTGAACTTAAGCTCTGCGCCTACGCTCTGCTGATCCCAATCTGTGACCCATACCTTCGTGCCTAAAGCAGGAACATCAACAAGGCACATATATTCATCGCCATATTTCTCTGAGGAAAGCACACGGCAGTCATAGATGTTCGTCTCTCCGATGAAGCGCGCAACGAACTCTGTTGCAGGAGATTCATAGATTTCGTATGGTGTGCCTATCTGCAAGGCTTTGCCGTGGTTCATTACAGCAATTCTGTCTGATACTGAGAGCGCTTCAGACTGGTCATGTGTGACATATATGAATGTGATGCCGACTTTGTCATGGATCTCATCAAGCTCAATAAGCAGATTCTGCCTCAGCTTCGCATCGAGAGCTGATAAAGGCTCATCGAGAAGAAGCACGGAAGGCTCATTGATCAGCGCTCTTGCAATCGCGACTCTTTGCTTTTGCCCACCAGATAGCATGCTGGGCTTTTTATGCATATGCTCTTCAAGCTGCACAAGACGCACATATTTCATGACTTTCTCATCTATTGCCTTCTCGTCGAGCTTCTTGAGCCTCAAGGGAAATGCGATATTCTCATATGCAGTCAGATGAGGGAATAGGGCGTATGTCTGGAATAC
>JAZURW010000079.1:0-10796 GCA_045606405.1 Candidatus Ornithospirochaeta sp.
AACCTCCTCTGGCTTTGTATTGTCATATACGACTAGCTCGCCAAGCCTCTCGAAGCTCTCCCAGCTAAGATCGCCAGGATTTTCCCTCTCACCATCTAGTACAACTATTCTCATCTTCATTCTCCGATTATCTAAATATACCTGTTACATCCAAAGAGACGCCAAGCTTCATCTGAAGGTCACTGAATGTCATTCCAGGATTGTTCCTGTAGTTTTTCGCATAGACATATCCAACCCCTGCCTTGAGTGATAAGTAATCAGTGATCAATATCTCAGAGTCTATCTTAGCCTCAATTCTCCTCTCAATCTGATCCTCTTCCCCTGTTGGGCTCTTGTCATTGATATGATCTGGGCCAAACTCATTTTCGACACCCTTGTCATATCCAAGGCCATATAATCCATGGCGAGAGTAGACAAAGTCAGCATCGACAAGGAAGGAGCCAATTCCTCCTATGCTTGCTCCGAAGCCAAGCACAACTGCATCTGGTCCGAATCTATAGCCGCCGTATGCAACCTCATCAACGCCCCACCAATCATGGACGCCGAAGATGTAGTCATAGTTAGGCTGAAGCTTTCCGGAATTCTCCTTGTAGTTCAGATAGAGGTAAGGAGAGGTCTTCGCAAACTCAGCGTAGACGGTGATGAACATATCCTCACTTAAAATCCATGAGCTATCAAGGCCTACCATGAAGCCATTTGCATTTGGTCTTGCATTTTGAGCTGCAGCCTCGCCGGAGAGCTGTATCTGGTCAAAGATAAGCTCGCCCCTGACTCTCATGTGTGGAAGCACTGTGTAGCCAAGCTCAACGGAAAAGATGTTGTTTGCCTCATCCCCCTCTGAAGGCTTCGCATCGATTCCCTCATTATAGTTATTGAAGCCATGATGGAATAGGAATGGATTAAGGAGCCTTATATCCAGAGTTGAATCCATATATGCGGCTATTCCCTCTGTTATTGAAATCATCGCTCTATCAAAGAGCTTAATATCGAATCTATGGAGGGAAAGAATATTATGCATTCCATTGAAGTTGAAATCGATTGTCTCCATATTGGAGTCCATATTGCTGAAAAGGGTGAGGTTCAAAGTGTAGTCAAAGATATCAGAGAAGGTATGGAACCTCATGAAGTCCTGTCTTGAGAAATTATCGCCAAGAGCGAATGTGCCGGACTTTCCATACCCAAGGCTCTGCCTGGATCTCTGCACTGAGAAGTTCATCCACTCATTTCCAAATAAGCCACCTGCTCTTAGGGTTCCCTCATGCTGGGTATTGAAGCCACCCTTTATCGCATCCATGTTTGTGCCCCAAAGCTTGTCATATTGCTTCTCATGCTCAGGTGACAGCACTAAGTAATCAACAAAGCCATAGAAGGTGTCTGCATACTCTAGGTCAATGTCAAAATCAAGGGCGCTGAGCCTGTCTCTAACTGGAAAGAGATAATCGCTATAGCTATCGAATGCCGTTGTATGCTTGTAAACCTCAGGAGAGATGATGACCGATGGCGTCATTGCAAAATTCCCACTCTCAATCACTGGCTCCCACGAGAGGGACTGGACAGCATAATCAAGGAAGGAACGCTCAACCTCTCCCATTGACTCAGACTCCAATAGACTGAGAGAGCTGATTATCTCTGCTCCTGTCGCAGGGTTAACCGCAGTAGGAGGATTATATCCCTCAGAGATCAAAAGCGCCTCTGCAGCCTTCCATTCAATTGAATCCTTCAAGTATGTTCTCTGATAAGAAACAGCACAAAGACTTGAAACGAAAAACATGATAAGTAGCAATGATGTGATCTTTCTCATGTCTTAATTATCTCACAATTAAAATCAAAACTGTCAATTATATTGTATTTTGCAAAGAGGCCTTTTGTGCCTAGGATATCCTTCTCAAATCTGTAGCCATGATGAGAGAGTGATATCTCCAAGAAGGCGAGGAATATTCCTATGTCGATTGTGTTGAAGTATTCCTTGAATCTTCCAACCATTATGGACTTGTTGCCCTCTGTTCTATAGACATCTATCCTACTACCCTCAGATACTATCTTCCAAGGCTGGGAGTTGCACGCTGATGGGGCCAATCTGACATCTTCCAAGACCCTCCTGTCAAAGTCCCCGTCGCATGTTTCATCGATGGCGTTCCTTTTGAATTCATCATCGGATTTTCTGAGCTTATCCTCTTCAAGGTATCCAAGGGTTAGCATGATCAGGAAGTCCTTTCCCTCGTAGTTCTTCTCCTTTGTTCTTCCAAAGCCATACCAGCAAGCTCCAATAGAGTTCGCCTGAAGATATAGCTCTAGCTTTTCAAGCCTATATCCAGCTTGCAAAAGATCCATGGGATTATCCCTATCGCCGTAATAAAGAAGACATACATCTCCAATTGGGCAGCTTGTCTGGCTCCTATCAACAAGCTTGAAGGTCCCGATCTCTCCATTATATCCAGAGATCACCTCCATGCATTTTTCCCTAGACAGCTTCTCGTCGCGAAACTGTCTGAAGGAACGCCTTTTATGAATCATTGAGTAAAGTATTTCGTTCATCATATCACCAACATAAGCGCAGTAAACGCAAGAGAGACCAAGATCGAGACAATCATAGATCCCTTGAAATAGGAGACCAGGAATGCAGAGAGCACTCCAACAAGTCCAGCATACCACTGTAGGCCAAAATCCGTCAGCGCCAATGGGAAGATCAAAGCCCCTAGCGCGGCAACGGGAAGAAGCACCATGCACTTTCTAACACTCTTAGGGAGCTTAGCAAGAAAAGGCATGAAATAAGGCGCCATTCTTGGGAGCATTGTAGCTACAGAGCAAAGCGCTATCATGAGAATAACATTGATCATACACCTGCCTCCTCGTCAGTATAAATCAAGCAGCCAAACACTGTAGCTGAAAGCATTGAAATCAAGAATGATACTCCTGTTCCGACATTAAAGAGAAGAATCAGTAAGGAGTTCACTCCAGCAGATACCAAAAGAACTAAAAGAGCCTTCGCATTCTTTCTGCTTTCAGAGCCCAGAAGAGAGGCAAACATCGCATATACTGTGATCACCGCAGCCTTCTGTATCACATCTGGAAGGAATGTGCCTGCAATGAAACCGAGCGCTGTTCCGCTTGTCCATCCAGAATAGGATGTGAATATGATTCCTGCCATGTATGAATAGGTAAGCTTCTTACCCTTAAGCGCCGCCACCGCAAAAACCTCATCTGTGGTGCCAAAGCCGCACATAAGTCTTCCGCCAATCGACCTTGGATTCTCAAGGTGGGTATAGAGAGAAGAGGCCATGAAGATGTATCTTGTGTTCAGGAAGAACACAGAGATGACTATCTCAAGAAGGAAGGAGCCTGCATTGAACAGGTTCATCATCAAGAACTGGCCTGAGCCAGAAAAGTTAGTGAGGCTGATCAAGATGCCCTCAACGAATCTCAACCCACTTGTCCTAGTCAAAAGACCGAATGCCAGCGCTGTTGTGAAATAACCAAGAAAGATTGGCAATCCATCTTGAATGCCCTCCAGCACATCCTTTCTTCTACTTTCCATATATCTCTCCCGAAAGACGGATTGCTGCTTCTGTCCCATCCACAGCGGCAGAGACTATGCCACCTGCATATCCTGCCCCCTCTCCTGCAGGGTATAGACCCGCACCTTGCCGCATCATCTCGTCTCTTACTATCCTCACTGGACTTGAAGTTCTTGTCTCTGAGCCAATCATCAATGCCTCATTTGTCAAAAAGCCACCCCTGCTCATTCTCCCGAAGGCCTTAAAGCCCTCTCTTAATGAGTCGGCGACAATCTTGGGAAGCGCATCGTCCATTCTCATTGAGACTAGGCCTGGCTTATAGGTTGTATCAGGAAGTGTCGATGAGACCTTGTCATTTACAAAGTCAGCCATTCTCTGACTAGGAGCCTTGAACCCCTCAAAGAACGCCATCTCCTCCATCTCCTCTACCCACCTAAGCATTCCAAGCTTGTCCTTGTATTTGATATCATCCTGCCTAATTTGGACAACCATGCCGGAATTTGCCTTCTTGCCACCTCGAGAGGAAGAGGACATGCCATTGACAGCCTGCCTTCCCTCCTCTGTCGCTGCTGGAATGACAGATCCGCCTGGGCACATGCAGAATGAGTAGACCCCTCTTCCCTCAACCTGAGTCACAAAGGAGTAGGATGCAGGTGGAAGATATAGGCCCCTTCCCTTTGGATTATGGTATTGAAGCTGATCAATCAAAAACTGAGGATGCTCCAGCCTCACGCCAACAGCTGTGTCCTTTGCCTCTAGGAGAAAACCACGCCTATCCAGCATCTGGTACACATCCTTTGCAGAGTGTCCTGTTGCCAAGATCACGGGACCAAGGAACTCTCGGCCATCTGCAAGAACCACGCCCTTTGTGCCTTCTCCATCAACGATCAAGTCTGTAACTCTTGATTCAAAGTGGACCTCGCCCCCGCACCTTATGATAGTCTTCCTGATGTTTTCGATCACCGTTGGAAGCTTATCTGTCCCCACATGAGGGTGCGTTTCGTATAAAATGCTCTCATCAGCTCCATGTTGGACAAGAAGCTCCAGTATCTTCCTGACATTGCCTCTCTTAACAGAGCGAGTATAGAGCTTCCCATCTGAGTATGCGCCAGCCCCACCCTCGCCGAAGGCATAGTTGGACTCTGCATTAAGAATTCCCTTCGTTGCAAGAAGCGCGGTATCATGCTTACGAGCATGCACATCCTTACCACGCTCAATAAGAATTGGCCTTACGCCCTTCTCGATGAGAGTCAAGGAGGCAAAGAGCCCAGCTGGACCTGCGCCGACTACAATGGCCTGCCCTGCTTTTGACACATCGCCAAACTCAACAGGCGCAAAAACCTCCTTCGCTTCCTCTCCAATGAACAAGCGCACTCTAAGATTCACCTTGACATCCATCCTTCTTGCATCGATGGACTTTCTAAGATATTTGACAGCAGTGATCGCGCTAGGCTTCACAGCTGCCTTAGCCGCTGCCTTCTTAACCAAAAGCGATTCAATTGCGCTCTCCTCAGGGGTAAGAATAAGGTCAATGTCTTTAATCATTCTTCGATGATAGCACCTTCAGAGGAATGTGAGAATTGATGCAAGGAGACTATGCTCAATTAATTATCCTTCTCTAGCCTTGTTCATCCTCCCATCTGTTGATTGACAGACTCTCTTAAACTAAAATGAGCCCATGAACATCCTCTCTGTTGAAAACATAGCTAAGACGCTCAATGATGAGCCACTGTTTGAGAATGTGACACTCGGTCTCGAGGAAGGCGAGAAAGTAGGCATTGTCGGAAAGAATGGCGCTGGAAAATCAACATTCTTAAAAGTCTTATCTGGCGAGATCTACCCAGATGAGGGCAACATCTCATCAGCGCGTGAGAGCAACATCGTAGCACTTGAGCAAAGAGTCTCCTTCCCAGAGGGAACGACTGTTGAGAGCTTTCTATATCTTTCGAAGAACAAGAACATTGAGCTTCTGAAAAGGTATAACTCAGCCTTGGAGGATGGAAATGAGAAGCTGTACAACAGTCTTTACAACGAAATTGAAAGAGATGATCTATGGGACATCGAAAGAAGCTATTACGCACTCTTGACGGAGCTCGGAGAGGATCTTGAGCCAAATAGAGCGATGGATAGCCTATCTGGCGGACAGCAGAAGAAGGCTGCCATAGCAAGGGCAATAGCTCTAAGGCCAACGATACTTCTGCTAGATGAGCCAACGAACCATTTGGATATAAAAACCATCGAATATCTGGAGTCATGGGTGAAGAGCACAAAAATAGCTGTGATCATTGTCACTCATGATAGGCATATACTCAACGAATGCTGCACAACAATCTGGGAGCTAGATAGAAAGGTGTTCTACAAGCATCCAGGAAACTTCTCCGACTACCTTGAGAGGAAAGAGGAGCGCCTGGTCCAGGATGAGAAGGAGCAAGCAAGGCTGAGAACAATCCTGAGGCGTGAGCTGGTATGGCTGATGAGAGGGCCACAGGCAAGAACAGGCAAGGACAAGAACAGAAAGGACAGAATATCTGAGATGCAAAGCCAGCTCAGAAAGGTCAGGGAGGATAGGCAGAAGGAGTTCTCATCGCTTGAAAGAAGGCTCGGAAAGAAGATTCTTGAAATTGATGGAATATCAAAGAGCTTTGATGGGAAGCTTCTCTTCTCAGGCTTCTCCTACTCCTTTGCAAAGGGTGTGAAAATAGGACTCATCGGTGAGAATGGATGCGGCAAATCAACACTTCTGGATATTCTTTCAGGAAGGCTGGCCCCGGACTCTGGCCAAGTGGATAAAGGCGTCAACACAGTATTTGGCTACTACGACCAGCTAGGAAGGAACCTGACATCCGGAAAGACAGTGCTTGAATACGCTGAGGACATATCAAAGCGCGTGAGGTACACAGATGGCGAAGATGTCACAGCAGCACGATTTTTGGAGATCTTCGGTTTTCCGCCTTCAAAGCAAAGGACCCCTGTGGATATTCTATCCGGCGGTGAGAGAAGGAGGTTGTATCTCATAACAAGGCTTCTTTATAATCCTAACTTCCTCCTCTTTGATGAGCCTACCAACGATCTTGACCTTGAAACTATGGAGAATCTCGAGGATTACATCTCATCCTTCCCCGGCTGCGCGATAATCTCCAGCCACGATAGAACCTTCCTGGACATAACTGTGGATATGCTCTTTGTCATCGAGGATAATAGGATAACGCTCTTTCCAGGAAACTACTCAGAGTGGAAGGAAGAAAGAGATAAAGAGAGCAGCAGCCTAAGCAGAAAAGAAGAAGCAGAAGCTCCTCAGCCAAAGGAGGAAAGGAGTCGTCAAAGAAAGGGCCTCAGTTACAAGGAGATGCGTGAAAAGGAGTCTCTAGAGAAGGAAATAGAGGAGTTGGAGCTCCTAATTGGCATGCTTGAGGAATCATTTGCCTTTGTTGAGGAAAATGAATATGGAAATCTAAAGCAAAGGACAGATAAATACGAAGAGTCCAAGATAGCCCTTGACCAGAAGACCGAGCGCTGGCTTGAGCTTGAGGAGAAAGCTTAGTCCTCCTCAATCAGCTGTGCATCTGTCTTGTTTGGGATGAATTTCCTCAGAAAAGGGATAGTTCCGGAGAGAGTCTTGGAAAACTCCTCTTCGGATTCCTTTAGAGCAGCCTGCCATGCAGGACCAAAGCCTGGGCTGTTTATGGTGAGTCTATCGACCGCTGTCTGATATACCTGGAGTCTTGCGATTTCTCTCTTTCCTGGCTTCTGGCTCATTGTCTGCAACGATATCCTGAGATTCTCATTAGCGCTTTTCAGGCTTTCATTCTCCTTTCTAAGCTTTTCCATTCCCTCTGACTCAAGCTCCATTCTCTGGGAGAGCATGTTCTTGTATTTGAGGATCTCAAGCTCCGAAGCCTTCTTGATTGCACGTCTTTTGATTGCCATAACGACCCAAAGCACTAAGGCTACGAACAAACCTATTGAAAGACCTAGTAATAAATATTGCCAATTTGCCATATTGAACTCCGCATATAAATTTAAATCAAACTGGTGGAAATAACAACATAAGTTATTTATCCTCCTACTTTATTTTTTTTGCTTTATGCTTTATCATCGTTTCTGTTGCCCAGGTGGTGGAATGGTAGACACTAGGGACTTAAAATCCCTTGCCTTCACAGGCGTACGAGTTCGAGTCTCGTTCTGGGCAATTTTCATTTGCCTCCATATCCCTAAATCCCTAATTCATAAGATTATTGACTTCCTTATTCGCTATTATCGGTGCAAACAAGGAATATCCTGCCCTTATCGCATCTCAATCCATAAATGCTCCTTTGGAATTTGCAAATACGAATTCAAACGGCAATCCAGAGGGATAATGGATCCTTTAACTGAAAAGCAGCTCTTTAGGCTTGAGTGTGAATAATCAAAGAAGCATTACGCACCTTAAAAACAAGAAAGTATAGCTATGAAAACACCTTTTAGTGCTTGATGCAGTAGGAAGCAAATCCCAAGGAGTTATCAAATCCTTGAGTCTTATGTACGCATCAAGTCCTGCTAAAACGAAATGGACTGATGATATTCAGTCCACCCCTTTGGCTAGAATTATGGTTTGATGCGCTTAATGGCTATAATCAATCATTTTGATAGCGCCAGATTGATTTGATGAGCTCAACGCTTATAAAAGGCTTTAAAGCACACCTACTCTTCCCACCTGTCCAAGAACAACTTTACAGATCTGCTCATCTCAGCCATCCAGTCTGATGTGTATTTCTTCCTATAGTACCAATCGATATATGTTCCCTTGTTATCAAAGGGAAGCACTCCCCTCTCTCTGAAGGATGCAGTGTTCCTCTCATACATTCTCTCGCATTCCTCAACACCTTGATGCCTATAGCCATCCAGCATGAAAACATACTCTGGCTCTGGTCTTGTCGTCATAGGTGCGCTTGGAATTGACTTGGCATATCCGAATATGAGAAGACAAGCTGGAACTGCATATTTGGGAAGATTGAACAGCTTCTGGATTTCCTCATAGTTCTCGATGATATCGCCAACAAAGCAGGAAGATAGTCCTAAAGCCTCTGCAGACACAACGGCATTCTGAGCTGCTATTATTGCATCCTGCATGCCTAAGTGGAATGTGCCAATACCAGGCTTCTTGAGCACTTCATCAAAACCAAGAGCTGTTCCTTTCTCATCCATCCAGGAATAAAGCCTTTGCATATCTGATAGGAAGAGCCAAACACCAGGTGCTCTTGATATCATGATCTGATTCTCGCAAAGAGCGCATAGCTTATCTTTTTTTGCTTGGTCAACAACCTCAATCACTGAGAACCTGCCGCCAGTTGAGCACCTAAGGGTTAGCCTTTTGAGTTTATCAAGAACAGCAGAACCAATTTCATCTTCCTTGAAATTCCTGATTGATCTTCTTTTTTCAATTAGTTTGATTGTCTCTTCATTCATTTTAGATAATTTCCCACTTCACTCCGAATGCAAGCTGGAATAATGTCTTATTCTCGCCTTCATTGTACCTAAAGTTCTTATAATGCGACATTCCGAAATCCAAATGGATAGAAAGGCTTTCTGTCGCAACTAGGCTATTGTAGCTCCTAAGCGACAGTCTTGTCTCGCAAATTCCCGTCGGACTTTTCTTGTCAAAGGAGAATACAGTATTCCTGTTCTTTGCCTGACTGCCTGATATCTTGTACTCAAGGATATTCTCTGAGCGAAGATCAATATCACTAAAGTCAAGATTGACGCCCAGAGCTGACATTATCGTATCTGGCCCATAAGGGTGTCCAGAGTAATGTGCATCGCCCACGCCTTCCCTTGCATAGCCTACAACCCAATCATAGTTCCAATTCCATGTCATATCATCGTTCTTTTTCTTGTTAAGATACAAACTTGGCGTTGAATAATATGCTTCCATGAAATACTCAGCATCAAAATGGCTGTGGCTTTTCAAATAAGATGCATTTGCCAAGAACCCTAGAGCATTTGGAACATTGACAACCTCCTCGCCAATCTGTGTTATCTGGTCGATTATCGCCTGACCGCTTATCCTAAAGCCATCAAAGGGCAATGCCTCAAGCTCAAATGACATCACATTATTAGCTTCATCACTATTCCTGATAACCTCGTCCTCGCTGAAATTGTACCAATTATGGACAAACATCATTGGAGTCAAGTGCCTTATATCAAAGCCTCGCTCTGCGTATATCATCAAGCCTAGATTGACAGCTGCTCGGAATCTACGGCCCAATGACATCTCTATCCTGTGAACAAGCCTCTCATTCTGCTTTCCAGAAAAATAGCTAGTGTCATACTTCTCATCTGAGCGTTGGGGATCAAAATGGGTCAGATTCAATCTATAGTTGAACTCATCATTGAAAAAGGCAAATCCTAGCATCTCCTGGTACCTGAAGTTATCTGAAAGGACAAGGTTGCCTGTGTATCCACCTCCAAGTTCTTGCTTTGTTCTGCCTAAGATCAAAGATGTGAATTCATTGGAGATTGCGCCTCTTGCGATAGTTGGCGTGTTCTGGAACTTATAGACCGGTTGAATACCATCAAAGTATGAATACCATTTCCCATTCTGATGTTTCAGAAAAAGATCAAATGATGAATCATAAACACCTTGATAACTGCTTACGACATTTTTATCGCTATCCAAAACATCTATTCTCTCCATATTGGCTTCTTCAAGATACATCTCAAGAAAAGCGAAATCGCCGAAAGAGGCTTTCAAGCCATATTCAATGAATGCGGGCATTTTTCTGTAGGGCAATATAAACTCCTCATTGTCTAGAGTGTCCTTGAGAGTTGTCTCATACAAGAAAGGATTTATGCTAACAACAAAATCCAGAGGTTTTTCCTCATCCTCGAATATTTCACCCAGCTCTTCATACTCACTCAAGCTCCTTTCGTCGAGCTTTGACTTATCTATCCTCAAATACGCTCTATATAGTTCGCTTTCTGTCATAGGAGATGCGCTCGTTGGACCTAGATCTCCTGTCATAAGACATAGCTTTCTCACTCTTTGGTACTCAATGCTCATTGAATCATAGAGTCTAGACGTACCTCCAAGGCAAAGAGATAAACAACACACTAGTAAAACAACGAATGTAGATAGCTTCTTCATATTTTTCCTCTTTCATAGGTTAAATCATTGTCGAATTCAAATACAGAGGCATTTATTCACAGTGCGAAGTATACTACCTTATTTAAAATTTATATTCTATTTTCGGAATATTATTCTCTATGTTAATTAATTAAACAGTTTGAACTGAATTCAAGCTT
>JAZURW010000080.1:0-11767 GCA_045606405.1 Candidatus Ornithospirochaeta sp.
ACTAAATCCAAACATTCCTATTACCAAAGGCACAAATGAAATGCCACCAATTAAGTTGAAATTACCAAAGAAATAACGGAACTTTCCAGTAGAAGAATCAACGCCTATTGTTGCAATCAAGATTCCAATACCAGCAGAAATCAATCCCTTCAGTGGGTCCTCTCCCAACAACCAACCGATTGAAGTCAAAGCAAAGAAAATCAGTGCTGCTATTTCCGTTGGCCCGAACTTTAATCCAATCTCAGCTAAAAGAGGACCGCAGATTGTCAAAAGAATTATGCCAATCAACCCACCAATGAATGATGAAATATTAGCAGTCATCAATGCTTTTCCACCAAGACCTTTCTTTGTCAGCTGATATCCATCCAATGCTGTACATACAGCAGGAGAATCTCCTGGGATATTCAAGAGGATGGCACTATATGCACCACCAAACATATTTCCATAATAAATACCAGCAAGCATGATAATTGCTGATGTTGGATTCATTTTAAAAGTTAACGGCAAAAGAAGTGAAATGCCAGTACCAGATCCAATTCCAGGCAGTGCTCCAACAATTATACCTAGAATGCCACCAATTACTGCATACATAAGATTTATAGGAGATAATGCCGTTGCAAGACCACCAATTAATAAATTAATAGTATCCATATCTATTCCTCCTATATAAGCAATGCATTAGGAAATGGGGTATTAAGCCACAAAACGAAGACACCATAGATAATTGCAGAAACCACTATGGAGAAAATAAATGCTTTGAAAAATGATTTACGACAAATTCCAATCATCCAAGACATTCCTGTTAGGAATACTGCAGTAATTACTCCGACGTAATAAAAGATAAGAACCAGAATACCGCTATAAATAAGGGCAGCTAAAGGTATCCACTTTTTAGGTACAAAGGAAACCATTAGCGGATCTGAAGAAGTGTCTTCACTTTTGCTTTGACGTCCCACCCCCGATCTATAGTCAAAAATCGATTTGATAAGACATATTAAACTTAATGAGAAAACGAGAATTCCCGCCAGAATTGGAAAAAAGCCCATGGTTGGAAGACCGTTTTCCATAAATCCATACTTAGAAATGCCTTCAATTATCCAAAATAAAGAAATCCCTAAAAATATCAAACACAGTACTAACACGATTACTCCAAAGTATGCACGGAGAGTATCCGTGCATACATAATTCTCTTTTTAACTACATCAATCCATTCTGCTTAGCAAAATCGATGAGAGTTGCCTCGTAATCAACCAGGTATTCAGTGAATTCATCACAATTCATTACTTTGTTCTGGAGAAGGTTCTTATCGATGTAATCCGTTTTCCATGCTTCTGTCTTAACAGCTTCCATGATTGCATCACTGAGATAGTGCTGAGCCTCTGAACTCATACCTGCAGCGCCCATAACACCTCTGAACATCTGTACAACACAGTTTGGATATCCGAGCTCTGTAAATGTAGGAATATCTGCAAAAGGAGCGTCCAACCTTTCTGGAGCAAATGCTGCAACAACGTTTACACGCCCACTTTCATAGAGGCTAATGCATTCTACTGGATTGAGAATTGCGAATGCAATGTGACCACCAAGAAGAGCTGTAGCTACTTCCGAGCTTCCTGAGAAGAATGCAGTTCTATTGAACTTAACACCTGTTGCATTTTCAAGAGTAACAACAGCAAGCTCATCTAAGTCGTCAGAGCATCCAACAGTTAAGCTATTTGGGTTAGCCTTCATGTATGATTCTACATCTGCCCAAGTCTTAAACGGACCATCAGCAAGTGTTACGAAACACTGGTTGTCCATAGCAACAACAGCTATTGGAGTATACTTGCCAATAGGTGAATAGCAATCTGTAACATTCATTGTCAAAATGTTAGCGCTGTTTACTGTCATAATTGTGTGATCGTAGTCTGTTCTTGAGTTTACATATGAGAAACAAACAGCACCTGAGCCACCAGATTTGTTTACAATAGAAAATGGTTGGCTAATAAGATTGTTTGACTGAATGATATCCGCAAGAGACCTTGCAAGAATATCACTACCACCACCAGCACCGCCATTTACTGCAAATTCGATTGCATGAGATGGATAAGTGCTTTCTTTTGCTCCTTCTGCATAAACACTCATTGCAGAAAGGAAAATACACATTACTAACATAATTCTCTTCATAAGAAAATCCTCCTTTTGTCGGTTGACAAAAAGAGATGCAAATAATATGCCAATTAAAAAACCTGAACATTAAACCGTATTAATATCAGATATGGCAAAGTAATCGTTGCAATATATTGCATATGTATTGCGCAACAGATGCAATATCAAAGCAATTTATACTTCTTCATTCTTCTATAAAGCGTGGAGCGGTCGATCTTCAGGATTTCAGCAGCTTTTCCTCTGTTGTAGCCCACACTCTCCAAAGCACTTCTGAGCTCCATCAATTCTGAATCTATATGCGTCATTGTCTTCTCATTATCATCACAATAGGAAAGAATATCTTCCACTCCAATTATTGATCTTTTGACAACAGTAGAAAGCCTTTCACACAAGTTTCTGAGTTGTCTTGTATTGCCAGGCCACGATTGATGCTGAAGTAAATCGAAAATTGATGAATCTAGCATGTGAGGCACTGTCTTATGCTTCTTATCGTAATACTCTAAATAATGTTGCATTAGCATAGGAATATCAGACTTCATTTCTTTTAGAGAAGGAATCCGCAACCTCAACACATTTAGTCTGTAAAACAAATCTCGTCTGAACTCATTATTATCAACAAGCTTTTGTATATCTTTGTTTGTAGCTGCAATAATTCGTATATCAATTGGAATGACCCTATCATGTCCTATACGCATTATTTCTCGTTGTTCAATTACGCGAAGTAATCTACCCTGAAGATCCATGTTCATTTCTGAAATCTCATCCAAAAAGATTGTTCCTGTATGAGCCATTTCAAAAAGCCCCATTTTCCCTTCTTTTGAAGCACCAGTAAAAGCACCCCCTGCATAACCAAAAAGCTCACTTTCCAGCAAAGAAGAAGGCAAGGCTGCACAATTTACAGCAACAAACGGATTATTTGCTCTGGAACTAGCGTTATGTATGCTCTGTGCAAACAATTCCTTACCTGTTCCAGTTTCTCCGATTATCAAAACATTCGCATCTACTTTAGAATAGTCGTTGGCTGTGCTTTTTGCATTTGAAATGATTGGGCTAGAACCGAGAATATTGTTAAAATCATACTTAGCCACAAAGCTCTTTCTCTTTGTGTTACTTCTAAATTCAGACTCAATTTTATGAATATTTGCAAGTTTCTGGAAAACAATTATTCCTGAAGTAAATCTCCCCTCCACAAAAACAGGTATCCTGCTCACTACATAATCTGTATTTGCTAAAAGCATGATCTTCCCTGTTTCTGGAGCTGACAAATCCTCTAGCTTTGGATCATCCAAAGCTGGACACAACTCTGAAAGAAGCATCCCTTCTAATGGTGTACCCACCGATACGAATATATTTCTGACAAACTTATTGTTAAAGACAATCCTCTTATCTCTATCACATGAAATGATTCCTTCATCAACATTTTCTATAACTGCCTTAAATCGTTCGCTTCTAGCTCGTTCCTCTCTGTTGAGATTAAAAATACGAATCGCCTCATCCAACACCTGTCGAACTGTTTCCACACCAACATCAATTCGTTCAAAATCTATACCGTATTTTTCACAAACCGGAACGACAGAGTCTCCTCCAACAATTAGGCTTGCCCCATTGCGAACAGCTTCCAATACAACTTCATCAATGTCTGAAACACCCGTAATCGAATAGGTTGAGACATGCACAGGGAAAGGAATGTCACTATTCTTTATTCCATAAATCACATTTTCAGCAGCAATAATTGCGACACCACCATAATCATGTCGATTAATCCCACGATAAATTGCACGTAATATATCATATCCCGTCATCGGGAGCTCGAGAATGATATTAGTACCAACTATAAAATTATTAAGCAAAAAAGCAGAAAGGCCTCTGGCAATAATGATATCGCCAGTGAATCTATGGTTCCTTATCTGAGAATGGCTGATTTCTGACAAAATTAAATTCACTTCTCCTTTTCTAGGGTAATCAGAAAAGGCTCTCTCTGCGACCGCAGAAAACTCTAAATAAGGGACAATGATTTCTACAGTTATCATAATATTTACTCTATATTTATGATGTACTATTTTCCATATTTTTTTCATGACTTACATGTTCTAGCTGAAAAACATTGGATGAGAAGAATCATAGCCTTTGGTTAATCTTGTGAAAACACATCTCTTTACTTATAATCTTTAGCAGGAGAAAAGAATACATATGAGAATGTCCAGCATGTTTTCAAGAACCCTTCGAGAAGCTCCTAATGGTGCAGATTGCAAGGGCTATGAATATTTATTGAGAGCAGGATACATCCGCCAAATGGGCGCAGGTATCTTCTCCCTTCTTCCTTTAGGCTTCAAAGCTACTCAGAAGATCCAGAATATCGTCAGAGAAGAGATGAATGCAATCGGTGCAGAGGAAATACTGATGCCTCTCGTCAACCCTGCAGACATTTGGAAAGAAACAGGTCGCTACTATTCAATTGATAAAGAAATGAGCAGATTCCAAGATAGAGTCGGCAGAGACATGGTACTCGCAATGACTCACGAGGAAGCTGTCACAGATATCGCCAGAGGGGAGATCGACAGCTATAAGAGGCTCCCTCTTCTTGTTTATCAGATCCAGACAAAGTGGAGAGATGATCCAAGACCAAGAGCAGGACTAATAAGGGTAAGGGAATTCACAATGAAGGACTCTTACTCCTTCGATAGGGATTGGGAAGGCTTGGATAAGGTTTATAAGGCCCATTACAAGGCTTACTTCAGAATCTACTCAAGATGCGGTCTTCCAGTAATTGCGGTTGGCGCTGACTCAGGAATGATGGGAGGCAAGGTTTCCCACGAATATATGTACCTAAGCCCAATCGGAGAAGACACAATCATCTACTGCCCTGAGTGCGGATACACAGCAAATAGACAGGTCGCATCCTTCCAGAAAGAGTACTATCCAGAGGAGATGAAGGAGATCGAGAAGATCGCAACACCTGGTGTTAAGACAATTGAGGAGCTTTCAGAATTCCTCAAGGTCGAGAAGTCAAGAATGGCAAAGGCTGTCTTCATGGTCGGAACCTTCATTGACGACACAAATGGAGAGGAAGAGTCAAAGCTTGTTGTCGCCATCATCAGAGGGGACATGGACGTAGAAGAGTCGAAGCTCTCCAATGCTGTCAAGGCTAATGCGCTTCGCCCTGCTCATGAGGAGGAGATTGCAGAGTGCGGCATGGTAGCAGGATACGCCTCTCCTATTGGAGCTAAGGGCAAGATGGTTGTCATTGTTGATGACAGCGTTGCAAAGTCCAACAACCTTGTAGCAGGTGCAAATGAAGAAGGCTACCACTATATAAACACAAACTTCGGAAGAGATTATGAAGGACAGGTGGCAGACATTGCCTCAGCAAAAGATGGCTACAAGTGCCCTGTATGCGGAAAGCCTTTGAAAGTCTCCAAGGGAGTTGAGGTTGGCAACATCTTCCAACTCGGCACAAGATACTCAGCTGCGATGAATTGCTTCTATCAAGATGAGACAGGAAAGCAGCAGCCAGTCATCATGGGCTCCTATGGCATCGGAATCGGAAGACTCCTCGCTTGCTTAGCTGAGGAATACAATGATGAGAGCGGCTTGAAGCTCCCTATTGCAGTATCTCCATACCAGGTGCACCTGGTATCCCTTGTGAAGGATACAGCGATTGCCGAGAAGATCTACAATGATCTTGTTGGTGCTGGCATTGAAGTCCTCTATGATGACAGAAAGGAGACAGCAGGCGTCAAATTCGCAGATGCAGACTTGATTGGAGTGCCAATCCGCATCACCTTGGGAAATAGATCCATAAAGGAAGGAAAGGTTGAAGTCAAGCTCAGGGCCACTGGAGAGGTCACAAGCTACGCAATTGAGGATTTGGCATCAGAGATAAAAGCTGAGATAGCAAAAGAGCAGCAGAAGATCGATGACAACATAGTCGAGAAGGAGCTTGCTTAATAATGGAGGATCGCCCTGAGGGGCGATTTTCTATCTCAATTGGCATAAAGAATCTCCCGTAACCGGGAGATCTTCTCTCATGATTCACCAAGTCCATGACTTCTTTATCGACCTTATCCTACAGCCTTTCCTAGGCAGTCTGCCTCCGGAAAGCAATGGCGAGCCGCCATTCTTTGCATCAAAAGAAGGAATCGGCCCCACACCGCAGATTCTGTCGATATCGCCTTTCAGCTTAGAGAGACTCTTATCTTCCATTCCTTTTATTCCTATACTTGAAAGATAAGGACTAAGCCTTGAAAAGACAAACAGAATAATGAAAGATGCTTATTTATTTGCCATAGCTCTGAGCAATGAAGGCGTTGAACTCGTTCAATGCTTCTGCCTTCTTAGCCTCTGCCAATTTGATATCAAAGGAATTTGAGAAGGACTTCTTCTTTCCGCAGTTGATAGTAGCCTTAAAAGCTGCTGAGCCATCATTTAAGAGAGCAGCGATGATATTATCAATGCTTCCTCTCTGGAATGAGAAGGCGCCAGTGTCATATTCCTTGGATGCTAATGAAACGTCATGCTTTGTTGATGATACTGAGTTTCTTGTGTTGTCAAACTGAAAGCTCTCACCTGCAAGCACAAGATTATTGAAAGAGCCAAAGACAGACTGGATTGTTCCCTGGATGAATGGATCTTTGAAGAATGTGATGCAATCTGCAACCTCAGCTAGCTCATAGATGTCGAGATTGATTTTTGATGCCCCCTCGGTGGCTGTCAATTCCAAGCTAAAGTATTTACCATTCTTTGCGCTTTCCTTAACGCCGTAGTCTGATATCTGGTAGTCAATAGCAAAAAGAGGACCTAAGCAAATCAAGAAAACCAATAGAAGAAGAACTCTCTTCATTTCAATACCTACCTTCATTTTGTTTTTTCCCATTATATATGGTACGACGCTATAAATCATTACAAAATATTCAGGAATGTATCAACTTTTTAAGATGTTTTAAGGATTTACTTGAAACAGAGCCCTCAGCTGTGATGCGACCCCCAAATGCTGGACTAAGAACCTAACACAAGGGGGTGAGGACAAGGATAGGAGCTGATGCTCCTTAGTCTAATTCGCTTAATTTGCACCCTGCTCTTTCAAAAGATTGATGATGTAGGTTCTCTTTGATGCCTTGGCATAATCAAGGACTGAGTGCCCCTGATAATCAGTTGCGTTGATATCTGCCCCGCTCTTGATGAGCTGGGTTGTTATCTTTGTCTCTGGATTTGTATTGACGGCCATAATCAGCGCTGTCTCTCCAAGATAGTTCCTTGCATTGATATTTGAACCTGCTGATAAAAGAGCCTCAATGACCTTTGGGTTCTTTGAGCTATTAGCTGCCAAATGAAGAGAATTTGAGCGATATTTTGGCTCAGCTTCATGGATATCCGCGCCAGCCTCAATAAGTGCCTTAAGCACAGCAACAGAGTGATTGTACTGGCTAGCGAGCATAACAGGAGTAAGCCCCCACTCATTGTGAGTATGGACATCTGCACCCTTCTCAAGAATATCCTTTATGTCTCTGGCCTTGGTAGCGCTAACAGCAGCTGTCAAAAGCTTCTTGTTAACTGACTCGTTTGTTCTTGCCATTTCTTTCCTCCATGTACTTATATATTCCTACTATTTTTGAGTTAATGTAAATACTCAAATGATGAAATTTCGCAATTTTTATTTTAATAATTATTTTTAAATAAAGAATATATCAAACAAATATTATTATATGTTCATTATATCTCATAACTGTCTACAAATTTTTCTTTCATGCTATACTTAAAATATGTTGGACAAAGAATTAATCAGAATGCTACCCAAAGTGGAGCTCCATGAGCACCTAGATGGCGGACTAAGGCCAGAGACTATAATAGAGCTTGCGAAAAAGAAGAACACCCCTCTTCCTTGCTGGGACAGCAGTGAGCTGAAAGCTTGGTTTGTCAGAGGTTGCAAGCAAAAATCCCTCTCACTGTATCTTGAGACCTTTAATGTGACGACAGCTGTGATGCAAGACGAAGAAGCTCTTTACAGGATCGCAAAGGAAGAGATCGAGGATCTAGCGAAGGACAATGTGGTCTATGCGGAGATCAGGTTCTGTCCTGAACTCCATACGAGAGAGGGCCTCAACCTTGAGCAGGTCATAAGCGCAGTCCTTAAGGGCTTAGAGGCAGGAAGGAAGGCAACTGGAGTTGAATTCGGAGTCATAATCTCAGCTATGAGGCACTTGGACCCTGCGCACTCCTTGGAAATGGCAGAGCTAGCCGTCGCCTTCTCAGAAAGAGGTGTCGTTGGCTTTGATCTTGCTGGAGACGAGTTCGGTCATCCCGCAAAAAAGCATCAGGAGGCCTTCAAATACATCAGAAACAAGAACTTCAATATCACAATACATGCCGGGGAGGCGTTTGGACTTGAATCAATCTGGCAAGCGATCCAGATATGCGAGGCCCATAGAATAGGACACGGGACAAGGCTTGTTGAGGATATGACGATTGAAGATGGCAAGATACTCAAGATGAGCAGCCTTGCGCACTTCGTGAAGGACAAGAGAATCCCTTTGGAGATGTGCCTTACCTCAAATGTCGGAACAGGTGCTGTTGAAAGCTACCAGGACCACCCCTTCCCTATCATGTTCAGAAACAACTTCAGAGTCTTCTTATGCTCAGACAATCGCCTAATGAGCGATACCAGCCTCACAAATGAGATGGAGATAGCCATCAAAAACTACGGCATGGACATAAAGGATATGGAGAAAATCACAATAAATGCCATGAAATCCGCATTCATCCATCACGACAAGAAGCTGAAGATCATCTACGATGTGATCAAGAAGGGATATAGCGAAATACGAGAGAAGCATGGCCTATGACAGAAAAGTCCTTCGCGCAAAAACGAAGGACTTTGCTTTTAAAGAATCCCCCAAACCTTCAAAGGCTTTATCCTCATCCTTATCCTCAGGTAGAGATATCCAAACAGGAAGCCATAGAGATGAGTAGCATGCGCAACGCCATCCATTGAGGACTGGCTGAAGAACTCGACAAGGAAATAAATCATGACCAAAATAGGCGCTCGCACAGGGATGATGCCGAAAATAAGGATCACTGCGCTGGGGAAGAATACCGCAAATAGCAGCATCACAGAATACAAGGCACCTGAGGCTCCGAGAAGAACAACATTCGTCCCTGAATAAAGATATGAGAAATATGACGCTATCCCAGCTAATATCCCGCAAAGGAAGTAGTACAGCAGATATTCCTTTGTTCCTATCTTTCTCTCCAAAGCAACAGAGAAAATCAAGATTCCAAGCATATTGCTCAGAAGATGGGAAAATGACCCATGGACAAACATATATGTCACGAACTGCCAATACCAATGCTTGTAATAAACAAGCGAAGGAATCATTGAAAGATAATATGTCACCTCTGGGAAGAAGTTGGTGACAATGTATGTGGCGATATTGATCAAGATCAAAATCAATGCGCCATTATTATATGAGTATCTGAATTGCCTGTTGATTATTGTATTTCGCACAAAATAACGATAGCAGAAAGAACGAAAACTTTAAACAAGCAAAACTTTCACAGAGTGTAGTTATTGCACACTTAATGAGCAATCGGAAATGAGAGAAACAGCCTAAATCCACCTAAAATTGCGCGTTTTGAAGTTGGCACGGTTAATGCACTATGGTTTGTAGCTCAAAGATGAGCTGAGAGCAGTTTTTTCAACAACCTCCTTTTTAGTGTTGGCAGGGATGAACATCTCATCCCTGCCTTTATCATGATGCGACTGTGCAAATATTTCACACTATGAAAGAATTTCACACCTCTTTTTTCGTCATTATTTTATTATTTCCTTATATTATATTGACTTATATCTTGGCACGTTAATTGCATGAAATAAGCAAAAGGTGCCGTTTTCATACCTCCTTTGCAATGAGTACTTGCGTCAGACTGTCTCTCTCCCACCCCCATTATCAGTCTGACGCTTCTTTTTTTTGTCCTTACATGATGATTTTATCCTCTATTTAATCTAAACTTTGCCTATGGCTAATTCACGCAGAGACAAAGCAGACTCCTACACACTCAAGGCAAGAAAGGAAGGCTACCCAGCCAGAAGCGTTTACAAGCTCGAGGAGATCAACCAGACTTATAGGCTGATAAAGCCTGGCGACTCAGTGCTTGATGTTGGCGCAGCTCCTGGATCGTGGACTCTTTTCACCCATCGAGAGCTAATCAAAGGAAGGGGAAAGATTGTATCTGTTGACTTGAACCCTCTTAATCTGAATCCAGTCCCCCCAACTGTGATAGAGTTCACGGGAGACGCATTCTCAAAGGAAATCAGAGCACGACTTGTCGAGCAAGGCCCTTATGACGCAATCATAAGCGACGCAGCTCCTATGACAACTGGAAACAGAACAGTCGATACAACCAGGTCCGAATGGCTTGCAGAGCAGGTAGTGCTATTAGCTGAGGAACAGCTCAAAGTCCATGGAAATCTAGTGATCAAGATCTTCCAAGGAGGCGGTCAGGAGCAGGTTCTGAAGACCATGCGAACACTCTTTAGCAAGGCAAAGGCCTTCAAGCCCAAGGCCTGCAGGGATGACAGCTTTGAAATCTACCTCATCGGACTAGACAAGAAGGATCTTGAAGGCGCAAATCCAATCGCATAGGAATTGCAGACCTTCCAGCTCTGTGCTTTCCCTAGCCTCTGCAATGTATTGTAGATGCAGATCCCTGAGCCCTGACAAAGCATCATATTGGCTTTCAGTTGCTATAAAAGAGGTGTGGTTGATTCCGGCAAGGGTTTTTCGCCCATTTCATTACAGCAGATTGTGCTTTGGTCAACTCTTCTTGTATTCAAACAAGCGATACAGCTTTTTTGAAAGACTGCCGGCATAGAGTTTAGCAAAAATGAACCTTTCAAATCCTTTTAGCTCGTGTATGTATTTTTGAGGTATCATTGTGTGTTCTTTTACAAAGGCAAGCTTCTCGCTTTGATATGCTTGCGCGTTGTCTATGCCGTAAACCTCGGTCACGCCTACATCATTTATCGGGTTTCTTCGCTTTGACATCTTAGCGGCAAAAGAAGTATAAGCATCCACCAAAAGCATGATGCTTTCAAAATGAGAGCACAGGATATCGGCTAGATTCCGCATTTCATCTACGGTCAAGTACATGCTCACACCTTCCATAACGATAATGGCGGATTTCTTTTCCTCAATAGCCCTTAGCCAGCTGCAATCTCTTGCATCGCCTGCAATCATTTTGTAGTAATCTGTCTCGCCATAGTATCGTTTTCTTTCATCAATAACTTCTGGAAAATCCACGTCATACCACTTATGGCTTCTCGTATCCACTCTTATCACACGGCTATCCATTCCGCAACCGATATGAATTACCACAGCATCCAGGATATCTGCCATTTGCTGCTTTAGCCATTCGTCAAAGACAGCGGAACGAACACCCATATAGTAAGCAAGCCATTTGGATTTAGATTTGCCCCTAAGCGAAAATCCTTCGGCATCCCATATTTCCTCGGCTTTTTTATCATCAAGGAACAAGCCTTTCTTGCTCACGTAGGATTTACCGTATAAGGGGATGTATAGTGTTTTATTCACGCTATTCATATATGGTTCTATTGTACCACATA
>JAZURW010000081.1:0-7243 GCA_045606405.1 Candidatus Ornithospirochaeta sp.
AGCTCAGTCGGTAGAGCAGGTGGCTGTTAACCACCCTGTCGGCGGTTCAAATCCGTCCGGGGGAGCAAAGAAGGCTTCTTTAAAAGGAAGCCTTTTTTCTTTTTCAATGCTTTTGCTCTGAAGCAAATCAATATAATCAGCAAGAATAACTAAAGCTATAGTATTTCAATCTCTGAATGCAGGTTGGGATGTGCAATGGCATTAGCTTCCAATTTGTGGAACACAGAAACATTCAAGTAAAACTGAAGAGAAGGAGAGCAATGAATTGTAAAGGCTTCTCAGGAAGTGAAGCATATTAATAGCTAAAGATGCTTTAGAAGAGATTGTTGATTGTGATTGCATAAAAAACTAGGTCACCTCCCATATATTCGCAGGTAACCTAGTATTCTGGATTTGCAACTATCGCTAGGATATTATTATTAAATCCTTATCTTCTTGTTCTATACTCTCTTGGAACAGGATCCTGTCCATCCCAGATGATTCGCCTGAAGTGCTTTGGATCTGTGTTTCCCTCTGTGTTCACGATGAAGATGCGAGAATGCTTGTCAAGTCCAAGTCTATTTCTAATATCCTCAGCGCCTTTTTCTGTCATCAGTGAGTAGAGTGCTCCAAGTGGAGCAGCACCTGATTCACCTGAAATCATGAATGGGTCTCCAGTAACAGGGCAGGAAAGGACTCTCATGCCTCTTGCTGCAATGTAATCTGGAATTGATAGGAATGCATCAGCGTTCTTTGAAAGAACCTCAAATGCTATAGGGGATGGATCTCCACATGCAAGTCCTGCCATGATTGTGTCCAAATCGCCCTTAACTGAATGGCAAAGGCCATCTCCTGCCTTCATTGATTCATAGATGCATGGTGCTTTGTTAGGCTCAACAACGATGAACTTAGGAGGGTTTTCTGGGAAGAGTGCTGTATAGAAGCCTACTACTGAGGCTGCGAGAGCTCCAACTCCAGCTTGGACAAAGACGTGTGTTGGCTTTTGAAGGCCCATGCCGGCAAATTGCTCCTGACATTCAAGGAGCATTGAGGTGTACCCTTGCATAATCCATGTAGGAATCTCTGTGTATCCATCCCATGAGGTATCAGAGATGACTTCCCAACCATTTTGTTTTGCATCTTCAGCTGCTTGTCGTACTGCATCATCATAGTTGCCTGCTACAATTGTTATAACAGCGCCATAGCTTCTGATTGCCTCAATTCTTGCCTGGCTTGTCTCACTATGGACATAGATTTGACACTTATGCCCTAGCTTCTGGGCAGCCCATGCAAGACCTCTTCCGTGGTTGCCGTCTGTAGCTGAACAGAATGTGATGTCGCCAAGCGCTTTATGGCATTCCTCGCTTACAAGGTAGTCGTAGCTAAGCTCCTGGTCCTCCATATTGAGCTTCTTCTGAATGAAGCGATATACTGCGAAGCTTCCACCCATTACCTTGAAGGAGTTAAGCTCAAGACGCTGTGCCTCATCCTTGATGTAGATGCCGCCGACGCCAAGCATGTCAGCAAGGTTAGGAAGAGCTCTCAAAGGAGTCATCTTATATCCAGGGATCTGTCTATGGAACATCCTTGCCTTTCTTGCGATAGTAACAGGAAACAGCTCCTTTGCTTTGCTTTGGTCCTTTTCATTCACATTGAAGATATATTCGAAATCTAGTTTATCTGTCATAGTATTCTCCTATCGATATGATACTGTATTTAGGAAAAATATCAACAATCGAGCAATTTGCATCTTATTTATGCCTTAGGTACATGCATCAATGAGATAATAAGATTTGAAGAGTAAAGCAAATACTCAATGGCTTACCTTGGATTTCCTTGCTTATATTGTCTTAGATGGGTAGGGCAATTAGGAAGCAAGTCAGTTAAAAAAAATACACAGAAGGCAGGCCTTCCGTGTATTTCAAATCTAGTTGGTTTGAATGAATAATTCCTAGAACTTCAAGCATACTCCCATGGCAAACTGGATATCGCTTGCCTTCTCAGAGTAAGTATCTGTGGAAACTGTGTAGTTCTGCTTTGATACATAAGCAAGATTAGCATTGACTGACATATCAAGCCAGGAGACAAATGCTGGGATTTCGTACTTTGCGCCAAGAGCAAGCTCTACACCCTTGATGTGCTTATCGCCACTTGGTGTTGTACCCTTGAGGTTTGCTTTTTCTGTGTTGTCTCCTTCAGTGTTGTGCGATGCCATCATAGTTACAGCGCCCTTTGTTACGAAATTGGCATCGAATGCAATCTCGAATACGGAAGGAACCTTATATGTTGCGCCAACATGGAATACCTTAGCATCTGGGCCATAAGGGAAACCAATATAGTAAAGCTTAGGAGAAGCGCTGTTTCCTTTATCCGCGCCAAGAGTATAGCATCTCTGTGCCATCAGGAAGTCAACCTCGTCTCTTCTATACATGATTGGTGATGTCTTAGCATATTCAAGCGCTGCTTCTAAATAGCCGTTTTTAAGTGCCATTGTGTATTCAGCGCCAACAAGGAAGCCATTTGCATCAGCCTGTGAGTCGCCCTCGTTTGCCAATGTCGCATTATCAAGGCCGAATTCAAAATAGAGGTTGAGCCCATCGAATGGGGTTACGAAAACCTCAAGAGAAGCAAGGGAGTTGAACATTGATCTGTCGTTAAGCTGATGATAGATATATGCAGGATTGAAGCTCTGAAGCTCGAATGCCTTTGAGATATACATGATGCTCTCTGTGACCGCGAAGGAAAGCTGATCAAGTGGTCTGAACTCCAAGCGATGGTTCATCATGACCTTGAATTTCTCATGCTCTGTGCCTTCGTCTTCTGTGACTCTTGGATATGGGTCGAAGAAGAGATTAGTCCAATCATACTTGAACTTGGAGGTGTACATAGTTGCTCTCAATACCTCATGGAAGCCAACATGATCATCAATTGTGAAATTGCCGATGTTTGAGCCTCCCCAGTTGACTCTCTCACGTCCAAAGAGAACGTTCCAATTGTCTCCTCCAACAGATGCGATTGCTCTCTTTGGGAATGTGAAGTCAATGTCGAGTACATCAACAAGAACAGGGATGTTCGTTGAGAACTTGTTCTTGTAAAGGTGTGAGCTCTTAACAACGTATCCAGTGTCCAATTTTCCTCTATCGTTGTCTTCCCATGTGCTTGGAGCAGGGATTATTGCGCCAATGCCGCTTGGGTAGTCTGTGTATGGATCATAGTACTCAAGACCAAGCTGCTGGTATCTTGAGATTGCGAATGAGAACTCAGAGTATGAATAGAAGAAATCATTGACTGAGAGGTCAATTGTTCCATTGGCAGCAACTGGTCTCTCATCATATGTGTATGACCAATCTGTGTCTGTTGTGAAGTCTTCTGTGTTTGTATGAGTATAGATCTCAGGATTGATGATGATGTTGAGACCTAAGCCGAAGCCCTCATCAATTGCCCATCTTGGCTTATGGCTTTCAAGCTCTGCCTTAACATTATTGTACAAATCCTCACCGACAACATCAGACTCAAGCTTGCTGAAGATAAGCTCTGCTTCAGAATAGCTCCATGGTCTTGATGTGGATGGAATTGCTTTGCCACTTATGAGATACAATGCATCAATATCATCATAGATTCCGCTTGTGAGGGGAATGATGTACGCATCGACATTCTTCCCGCTCTCAATAGAGAATGCACAGGAAAGTGCAATCAGTGAGATAAATAGAATTGTTATCAGTTTTTTCATAGAGTAATCTTATCATTGTTTGGTATTTTGGAATAGCTTGGGTGATTAAGTTTGAATTGGATAGAAGGGTTTTGGAAGTGTTCGAAAAATAGCTTCCCTGTATGCATTAACAAGATTTGTTCTAGCTGTCTTATTAGTCTTGAGAGCAATGTGATTGTGTGAAAATCGATGAGCAAGCGAGAGAATTTGGTTCAGACGAACCTCTTTCTACCTATGGGTGCTTGATTTGAGTCAGTTGATGATTGCATTCAGAGTCTGAAAGCATATTCAAAGACTCTGTTGAAGATAGAAAAAGGCGATACCTGATTATGAAAACCAAGTGTCGCCTCCTTTTCCTCACTCCCGAGGACAGCCTCGCGTGCATGCTGCCTTAATAAGGAGCGCATTTATCCATTAGTCATGCTTTTTGATTATAGCTGTTATCTGGCTAAGCTTCTCATCAAGCATTGCTTTATCACGCGCTTCGCACACAATCCTCAAATAAGGCTCGGTGTTTGATTTTCTAACGCTGAACCACCAGTCATCGAATTCGATTCTATAGCCATCGAAGTCATAGATGACATTAGGCTTTGCATCAATAGCATATGTCTTGTAGAGCTCGTTGATCGCATCATCCTTGTTCTCTAGTTTGAAGTTCACCTCTGAGGAATTGCTGTAGGTGACAATCTCATCTACAAGCGATGATAGTGTCTTTCCTTCTTTTTTCAGTGATGCTACCACAGATAGAACCAGAAGCGATGCAAGAATGCCAGAGTCGCAATTGTAGAAATCCTTGAAATAGTAATGGCCGGCAAGCTCACCTCCAAAGACTCCATCGATCTCTCTTATCTTCAGTTTTGCAAATGCGTGTCCAACCTTCCAGATGGAGACATTCCAGCCCATCTTCTCAAGGTAGTCTGTCGTAGACTTGCTTGTTCTTATATCCACAAGGTAGTTTCCTGTTCTTCCCTGTCTAGAGTAGTAGATTCCCAGGAGGGCTGTGATGTAGTCAGGCTGTATCCAGCGTCCCTTTTCGTCTGTGAATACCACTCTATCTGCATCTCCATCATAGATGACGCCGCAATCTGATTGTGTGCGCACAACTTCTTTTTCAAGATCTCTGCAGTTTGCTTCATCAAGAGGGTTAGGCTCATGTGCAGGATAGGAGCCATCAAAATGGTCATAGATGTAGTTGTGGTCCTCTCCAAGTATGTCCTTGATTATGAGGTTTGCCATGCCATGTGAGCAGTCGATTGAAAGCTTAAGGTCTTCAAGACCCTTGGCATAAGATGATAGGTATTTCACATATTCATCTCTTACATATGAGTAGTCCTTCACGGTGCCTTTTTCTGATTTAGGCAGTGCCTCTCTATCGAGAACCATTCTTTCCAGATCCTTAAGGCCTGTCTCGCCTCCTACTGGGAGTGCACCCTGTCTGCTGATCTTGAGGCCATTATACTCTGGTGGGTTATGGCTTGCTGTGATCTGGACAGATGCCTTTGCATCCAAGAAAGCGGTTGCGAAATAGACCATTGGAGTTGTCGCAAGACCGAGATCCCATACATCCGCACCGCTGTCTGTGATGCCTCTGACAAGGCAGTCATGGATAGTAGGGGAGGATAGTCTGACATCCCTTCCAACTACTACGTGGTCAGTATTCAATAACTCTGGCAGGAAATAGCCGACTTTATAGACAGTCGTCTCATCGAAATCCTTCTTCCAAACGCCTCTGATGTCATATGCCTTGAAAGCACCCATGTTCATTCTCCTTTAATATATCCTTCGATTTGCTTCTTGAAACCGCTGTGATCGATCAACTCGAAAAAGTATGCAGTGCCATCCTTAAGCTTGACCCTCGTTACAAGTTTTCTGAAGGCCTTTGAGAAAGCACCTGCGGGCTTTGATCTGTCAGAGCTTGCTGAAAAGGAGGCCTCTGCAGAGCTTCTTGTGACTCTGTTTATCTCAGCTATCTCAAGGATGGGTATTGAAATCTCATATTTCTCGTATTTCTCTTTTCTCATCGAGGATACAGGAATACCCATCAATGTAGGCGTCCTCTCAAAGTCCTCGAATACAAGTGTCTTTCCATCTGTGTACAGGAATACGCCAAACTCTCGCTTCACTCCAGCTGTGGATGCATGCCAGGTTGAGTATGTCCTCCAAGTTATTCTTGAGCCAAGCTTCGCTTCCCTTATTTCAATGAATTCTTTTGTACTGATGGCATCCATAGATTCCATTCTACAATATGGGAATGAATTTCTCAAAAGATAATAGAGGAGATGCTACCCTTTTTTTGATTCTTTGTTTATTATTTCTAAGCGATGAATGATTTTGATAAGAAAGACTTTGGAAAAATCCTTAAGCACCAAGCTCTTGAAGCAAGACGTTGGATGAAGCTGACTGAATCTGATGTGGCTAGAGTCTATGACAGGAATCTTGAAGCAATCCCAGTGACAGTGGAAATCTACGGCCAATATGCGCGCATTGTGGATTTCTCAGATGAGGGGTTCTCAGAAGATGAAATCATCGAGATCAAGGATATTGTATCTCGCTTTCTTTATGTTGAGTCATCTAAGGTCATCTTCAAGGAGAGAAAGAAGAGAGAGCGAGGCGAGCAGCATGAGAAGGGAGACGAGTCTGTCAAGCTCAAGGTCAGGGAATATGGGATGGAGTTCGAGGTAGAGCTGTCGCTTTATGCAGATACAGGTCTATTCCTTGATCAGACAAACACAAGGGCGATGGTGATGGAGAACTCAAGGGGCCGAAGGATACTCAACCTCTTTTGCTATACATCATCCTTCTCCGTTTATGCGGCAGCAGGCGGCGCAGAGAGTGTTTGCAGCGTTGACTTATCAAATGTGTATTCCCAGTGGTCAAGAAGGAATCTTGATGCAAATGGATTCCTTGACGCTGGAAAGTATAGTGTAGTGACTATGGATGCCAGTGCATTCTTGGATCAGGCGATAGAGAAGAGGGAAAAGTATGATGTTGTCATTTTTGACCCACCTGCTTTCTCCAATTCCCATAAGGCTGAGGATTTTGATGTCCAAAAGGATTATCTTGTTTTCCTTTCTAGGATAAATAGAATTCTCTCAGATAATGGAACAGTCATCTTTTCCGAGAATCTTCAGGGATTCAGGTTCGAGAAAGGAAAGCTCGAGCCATACTTTAAAGTGCGCGAGATCACCAATGAGGTGCATGCCCAGGGCTTCTCAAAGAAGAGAAAGAGCTGCAGGGTGTGGATTTTGGAAAAGACAGCAGATATGAAGGTTGTGGAAAGAGCTGTCAGGAAGAAAAGGACAATGGACAAATTAAATGACGAGAGCCTCAATAGGCTCACACTTTCCGATGATAACGGAAACACAAAAGAGAGAAGAGAGAGAAGATCCTCATCAAGAAGCTTCAGCTTTGATGAGAGAAGAGAAGGTGAGAGAGAAGAAAGACCAAGAAGGGACACCCATCAGCGTGATCATGAGCGACGCAGAGAAAGGTCAGATAGAAGAGAATCCTCCGATGAGAGACGCTACTCCAGAGATCGCGAAGATAGAAGATTCT
>JAZURW010000082.1:0-15713 GCA_045606405.1 Candidatus Ornithospirochaeta sp.
GTCACCATTGCAAGAAGCGTGAATAGAGAGCCCACAAGCTCTGCCCAAGCGCCTATGCCTTTAGACCAGCCAACCATGGCGACCTCCGTGACCTCAGGGGAGGAAAGAAGCGATGATACTGTGATCAAGATGATCAGGATATAGTTGTTCAGCATTCCAAGAACAACAGCTTTCTTTATCTTCCGAGCATCCCCATCAAGTCCCTTGACTGCCTGCGGAACAGAGAAGAACGCAGAGAATGCGAACATAGCCATTCCAAAATACGCTAAGAGGAAGTTGAGTGGACCTAGCTCTAAGGGAAGTGGATTCGAGATATTGAAAAAAGATGAGAATGATAGAACGAGAACAAGGGCATATATGATTGCGACTGCTATCTTCTCACTCACTCCAACAGCCTTAAGGCCAAAGAGCACCACAAAGGCAGCCACACAATAAAACAGCAGTCTTGCACCCATCTGCGATATGCCTAGAAGCGGAGAGAGAATCTCCATAGCACCCTCAATATATGCAGCGAGGTTTGTGAAAAGCACCAGAAGCATGATTATGAAAAAGGCCATTGTCATTGCCTTCTTTCTTTTCCCAGTGAATAGATATTTCGAGAAGACAGAGATGATCTGGCCATCCCTGCCGCTCTTCATTGACAGCTCTGCAATCATAAGATGAAGAATGACTGAGCTGAGAAATGCGATCGTCAAAAGCGCAAATGCGCCAATTATACCGCAGCTCTTTGTCAAAAGGGGCATTGCCATGACTCCGCCGCCTATGCCATAGCCTGTGATGATGCATGCGCTTTCCCAAACTGTTAGCTTGCTTTTCGTTCCACTCATGCATCTCTTTGTAAAACAAAACGCTCGATTAGTCCACATAATGGCAAAAAGGAATGCCTGGTCCGACCAGGCATCCTAAGCTCATATTTTATAAGCTCTAAAACTTCCCGAGTCCCTTAAGGATCTTCTCAGGCGTTATTGGCCATGAGCGCACCCAGACACCGCAGGCATCTGCGATCGCCATCGCAATTGAAGGCGCTGCGCCATTTGTTGCGATCTCAGAGATCGACTTTGCTCCAAAAGGTCCGAACTTATCGTCTACGTCAATCAAGACTGACTTGAAATCCTCTGGGCTCTCAAAGATCATAGGTGTTCCGTAATCAGTGAAGTTCGCATTCTCGCAAGCACCATTCTCATCGAGGATCATGCCCTCATACAGAGTGTGTCCTATCGACTTCAAGGCAGCGCCATACATCTGGCAAAGAGCGATCTCAGGATTAATTGGTGTTCCCGCATCCTGAAGAGCATAGAACTTATTGACCTTTATCTCACCTGTCCTGACATTCACGGCAACCTCTGCAAAGTGAGCACCGTAAGGAACAGCGAAATTAGGTGTGACGAAGGTTCCCTTGCCAATCATCTGCCCTCTGCCATCACCTTGAAGGGCATCATGCGAGAGCTTCTGGTAAGAAATCTCCTTGCCGCTCTTTGAAACTACCTTGCCAGGCCATGCAAGAGACAAATCCTCCTTGCTCTCACAAAGCTGCAAAGCTGCTTCGGATAGCACCTTCTCCTTCAGGTCCTTGACAGCTAGAAGCGATGCATTTCCTGAGAAATAGGTGCCAGAGGATGCATATGCGCCTGTATCGAATGGGCAAGAGTCAGTATCGCCAGATACCACAGATACGACATCCAAAGGAACTCTCATTATCTCTGATACACACTTGGCAGATATCGTATCCAGTCCTGTTCCCAAATCAGCCCCGCCTGAGAATAGGATGAAGGTACCATCGGTCAGAAGCTTGCACTGCGCAGTCGCATGATCAAGACCTGGAAGGCCTGAGCCCTGCTGTATCATCGCAAAGCCCTTTCCAATCTTCCACTCTGGGTCACCAGAATCCTCTCTCTTGCCCCAATTGATCATCTCAGCGCCCTTATCGAGTGCCTCCTCCAGGCCACAAGAGCCAACTGGCACAACAGCACCTTCTCTTCCCTCTCCAAGCCCTTTGAGAATCTCAAGCATATAGCCCTCATGGACGATGTTCTTCTTTGCCATCATCAATGGATCAATTCCAAGCTTCATTGCAAGCTGTCCCATGCATGAGATGATTCCAAAGTAGCCCTTTGGCGCTCCATAGCCTTGATAGGCACCTGTTGGAGGGATGTTAGTGTAATATGTGAGAAGGTCATAATACATATTATCAACAGCGAAAATAGGCAAGGTCTTTGATGATGCATTCATAGGAACTGTCAGGCAGTGGTTGCCATAAGGGCCTGTATTTGCCCTGACATCCATATAGATAGCTGTGATTGTGCCATCCTTCTTGCCGCCCATCTTGACTCTGACTCTCATCGGATGTCGAGTTGAATTAGCATAGAACTCCTCAGCTCTTGTATTCCTGTAGTAAATTGGCTTTCCTGTTATCCAAGTGCAATAACCAACAAGGTCCTCAACCAAGATATCCTGCTTCGAGCCATAGCCTCCGCCAACACGCTCCTTGATGATATGGATCTTGTTCTCAGGAATCTGGCATACCCAGCCAACAATTCTTCTAACATGATAAGGGACCTGGGTTGAGCAGTTCATCACGAGCCTGCCGCCCTCGATATGAGCATAGCATACATGTGGCTCCAAAGGAGTGCACTGAACCTGGCTTGTCTGGTATGTCTCATCAACAATCGCATCAGAGTCAGCAAATCCCTTCTCGATATCCCCGATACCGCCATGAGCGCCCGCTGCGATATTCCTGTGGCTATCTGCATGAAGAGGGAATTGGTAGACAATCCTTCCATCTCTCTCATCAGAGGACTTGTTGTATTCATCCAAATCCTTTGGTGCGCCTGCTCTATACTCAACAATGCCGTTCTGAACGATTGGAGCACCCTCGGCCATAGCCTCCTCTACTGTGAAGACAGGAGGTAGTGGCTCATACTCAACTTTAATAAGGGATGCAGCCTTATCTGCAATCTCCTTTGTCTTTGCCACAATGCCAGCGACTCTGTCACCAACGTGTCTCACCTTCTTATTGAAAAGGCGTCTATCGTGAGGTGAAGGCTCAGGATTTCCCTGACCAGCCTGCATATAATAGATATCAGGGCAATTGAACGCTGTGACAATCTTTGCAACGCCATCAATCTTCTCAGCCTCCTGTGTATCTATCGACTTGATATAAGCATGCGCAAATGGGCTTCTCAATACATGAAGACACCATGCTTTCTGAGGGACCTTGTCCTCAACGAAGACAGGCTCACCTGAGACAAGCGCACTGCCATCTATCTTGCCTGTAGGCTTTCCGATGAAATCCAAGGATGGTCTGAATGAAGGTGAGATTTCTGATACAAACCTCCCCTCATCTCTCAGCTCTATTGCAAGCTTTACCGCAAGATAGTAATGCTCATAGCCAGCATCCCTTATGAAGATGCCAGACAATGCTTCCTTGATATCGTCCTTAGATGGGTTGGGATTATGCTCCAAAAGCCAGGTGAGGATCAATGCAGCAGCAGGTGCGTTGTATGCGCTTTGGACAATACCTGCAGCAACCATTGCATTTTGGACATAATTGAGCTTTCTATCCTTGAGAAGACCTTCTGCGGTCATGATCTCAGCTCCCTCTGCCTGATAAGCCAAGATGAAGTTTGAATACTTCAGCTCATCATTGAACACGATGGTATCTGAGCCTGCAAAGCCCTCTCTGTCGTCAGAGTCCCTTACTGAATTATAACCAGAGCGATAGAGAACATCCCTTAAGCGTTCATCTCTCTCTGCGATAAGAATGATATTCTCGCCATTGATTCTACACTTGATATCCATTCTTACCTCCTTTCCTCGAAAACCACAGATGCAAGGTACTTCTTGTACTCTGCGCTGCCTCTGAGATCGCTTCTGAATTCCATTGCCTTATATAGATTCTCATCCTTGCCATAGGCAAATGCTGATCCTGACACAGAAAGCGCATAGTTGCCTTCAGATTCAGAAGCAATCAGTATTGCATGGGATGAGGATGTAAGCGCTATTTTCTTGGACCATCCCTTTCTGGAAGCAGGGATGACCACATATTTGATAATACCCTTGCAGTTCTTCTCTATATATGTTGATAAAGGCTTCACCTTCTCACCTGAGTGGCACTGTATAACTACATCAGCCTCCGCTGCCACCAGCGATGAAAGCATATAGCTATCCTCTCTCTTCAAAGCGACATTACCACCAACAGTAGCGCTATTCCTCTTTTCAAAGGATGAGCAGAAAGCTGCTGCATCTCTTATGAAGCCAGGAACAATGCAAGAAGCCTTGATTGCCTGCAAAGTAGCGCCACCTCCAATGTAAACCTTCCCATCCTTCTCGAAAATTGAGCGGTCCACAAGCTTTGTGATATCGATTAGCTCAGCATCCGGATCTATAGAGGAACCGAGACGAAGAACCTCTGTCCCTCCTGCTAGATAGGATGAATTCTCTATGTCGTGTCTTAGCTTTACAGCTTCCTCGATTGATTTAGGCTGATGTATGATCATGGCTTCTCCTTTACTCGACAATACCTTCAGGGGCACCGCTGGTGATTGCATCGATAAAATAGGAGAGAAGTCTTCTAGTTGAGTTTCTTCTCCATTCCGGCATAGCATGTGGGCTGATCACTCCATTCCAAGCATCCAGGAACTCATCTTTCTTTGCCCTTGCTTCCTCCAAAGACAGCCCTTTAAGGATATCCTCAGCAGCTCTTCCCCTTGCTACCTTAGGCCCTGCAGCGCCAGATGATGCCCTGAAATCAACAATCACACCATCCTTTACAAGACAAAGAGCGGAAAGAGAGAGCTTGGAAATCGCATTAGCCCTTCTTGTTCCAATCTTCCTATAGAAAAGATATGTCGACTCTGTCTTAGGAATGATGACCTTCTTGATTAACTCATCCTCTCTAAGCTCTGTCTTCTTAGCACCCTTGATGAAGTCATCAAGGAGCATTCTTCTTGTACCCTCTAGGCTAACAAGCTCAACCTCAGCATCTAGAAGGATAAGAGGCTGTGGCAAATCTCCCTTAGGGGATGCATTTCCAATATTTCCGCCAATTGTAGCACTGTTTCTCAATGAGACAGCGCCCATTCTTGATGCAGCTTCCCTTACAAGATAGTGGACATCCTCGCACTCTGCAATCTCCCTCGATACTGTGAGAGCGCCAAGCTCAACAGAGCCATCCTCATTCTTCTTTATGCCTTTAAGCTCATTGAGGTTCGTGATGATCATAACCGGCTTTGAGAACTCAGGGGAAAGTCCTGTGCCTGAATAATGCTGCACCATCAAATCAGTGCCGCCGGCAAGAGGTATGGCGCCGAACTCCTTTCTGATGTGCAGAGCTTCCTCTAAAGTCCTTGGTATATAGCACTTTACTTCTTCCATAGCTCAGCTCCTTTCTCTGCTGCCAGCTTGATTGACTCAACAATCAAGTCGTAGCCTGTGCAACGACAGATGTTCCCACTGATGGCAAGCCTGATATCATCCTCGCTTGGATTTGGGTTTCTATCCAAAAGATAGTATGCAGCGATGACCATGCCAGGGATGCAGAAGCCGCATTGAACAGCCCCACCCTCTGCAAAAGCATCTATTATGCACTTTCCCTTCTCAGTGTCCCTGATGCCCTCAATTGTCTTTATGTCAGCACCTTCACAAGCGCCAACAGGGATGATGCAAGCTGTTACAAGTTCGCCATCCTTCAATACTGAGCAGGCGCCACATTCACCTTCTCCACAGCCCTCCTTAGAGCCTGTGAGGCCGGCATCCTCTCTAATGACATCCAAAAGCCTTCTTAAAGGATCTCCATTAAATACTATTTTCTTATCATTTAGCGTGAATCTGATTTCAGCGGACATTCTTGAGTGCCTCCTCAATATCTTCTGGTGGGATTGGGATTGAACGAACAGTTATACCCAATGCTCTCTCAACAGCATCAACATACGCAGCTGATGCTCCATTGAACACAAGCTCGCCCATGCCCTTAGCGCCGAAAGGCCCCCACTGGTATGGGTTTTCCTGGATATGGTACTCCTGCTTAGGGAAATCCATGGATGTTGGGATCACGTAATCAGACATGCTTGACTGTCTGAAATATCCCTTTCTATTCTCAAGCTTCTCCATCGATGCATAGCCAAGGGATTGCATGATTCCTCCATTGATCTGGCCATGAACAATAAGCTCATCGATAGCCTTTCCAATCTCATGGGATGACCATATGCCAACTGTCTTTATCTCGTTGGTCAGCTTATCGGCCTCAACCTCGACGCAAGCAATTCCCCAGCCGTAGCCTAGATAAGCATCACCTCTAAAGGTTGACTGATCCCATGGGTGTCCCTCTGGATGCTCATATTCAACCTCAGTCTCAAAATCTCCTTCTGCCCAGCGCTCCTTCATCTCAAGAGCTGCTCTCTCAACAAGCTTTCCAACAATCATTGTTGAGCGTGATGCTGCGGTTGGGCCTGAGTCCACAACCCTTGAGGTGTCTGGATTGTCGTAGCTTATGTTTTCCAATGGAAGTTCCAAAACTGTTGCTGCAATCTTCCTGAGCGCAGTCTGGAAGCCCTGACCCATCTCTGTTGAGCCAACGCGGATATCGACCAGATCCCCTGTCTTAACAAGCTTCGCATGTGCCTTGATGATTGCCTGCTCACCATTTCCTGTGAAAGCCCCACCATGGTTGTACATCGCGATTCCGATGCCCCTTCCAGAGCCGATCTTGTATTCAGCTGCCTTTCTATAGTAATCAGAAGCCTTTGTGACAACCTTGATCATCTCAGGAAGCATAACATCTTCAACAATGTGGCCGTTCGTGACTGTCTCACCGCCCTTCTTGATCAGATGAGCCTCCTTGAATGCCAATGGATCAACTCCCAGATGCCTTGCGATATGGTCCATATGGGTCTCAATCGCAAATAGCGTCTGAGGAGCTCCAAAGCCTCTGAAGGCGCAAGATGGGAATGTGTTTGTCGCAATTCCCTCACCCTTAAGATAGGTGTTTGGGAAATCATATACGCCATTTGCATGGAAGACGCCTCTCTGAAGCACGACATAGGAGGATGCCAGGTATGCACCAACGTTATATCTGATCAGCCCCTTTGTACCGATTATCCTGCCGTCCTTGATGGCTGTCTTGTATACGACCTTCGAAGGATGCCTCTTGACTGAGTAGAGCATATCCTCTTCTCTATCGAAGATAAGCTTGATTGGCTTTCTGACAACATTCAGAGCGACAAGCATTGGCCCAACGATGACATCAGGGAAGTGCTCCTTGCCTCCGAATGCGCCACCTGTTGTTGTCTGTCGCACTATGATATCCTCATAAGGCTTTCCAATAAGACCTGCTACGGACTTCCTGATATAGAATGGGCACTGCGCAGAGGCGTAGACTACGTACTTGCCTTCTTCAAATAGCACTATGGCGCCATTTGTCTCAAGATGCACATGCTCCTGGAATCCTGTCTCGATGGTTTCCTCGAAGATCTCATCTGCCTCAGCAAAGACCTCCTCCATATCCTTGCCCTTTTCACAGAAAAGCTCGCAAGTGATATTGTTTCCGTCTCTTATTGCGCCTCCGACTAGATTGACGCCGTCATCGATAGAAACTGCAGGAACGCCTTCCTCGTATTCGATCTTGATCCTATCCTTAAGGTATTTGAGAACGTTTCTGTCTGGACCAACAATAAGACCGATAGTCTCACCGACATATCTCACATCGTCCTCTGCAAAGGCTCTCCAGTCCTTTGCAATCATCCAAAGCTCGTTCTTTCCGCCTGCAGGAATATCCTTGTAGGTTATGAAGCGATAGCCCTTTGGAAGATTTGGCGTATCTATTCTGAGTATCCTTCCTCTTGGGATTGAGGAACGAATCATATATGCATATTGCATATTTGGAAAAGAAAGGTCGCAAACATACTTTGCTTCTCCCCTTGCTTTTGCCACTGCATCAACTCTGATGATTTTATCGTCGATTTTAACTGATGGCATTTTCTCTCCTTTCTCCAATGGAGAATAAATGGCTTTGCGAAAACACACTACACCACAAAAAAATTATAACACCTAACGGGCTAACAATCGTTTTTTTTTAAAAAACAACAGTATACCTACAAAAAAGGGGGATATTTGATTTTTGTGTAAACTATAGCAACAAAAATCATCAATCTGACACATTTCAAGCTCTTTTTCGCAACAGAAAAGCCCCAGCTTTTCTGGGGCAAAGAAGGGAAAGGGGGTATTAATAAAAAGACAGGAATTCACACACCCCACTAAATGATGAATAAAGATTATCACAAATTACAACGTTGTCAACAAAATAATTCCTTATACAAGCTAAAAATCCCTAACCTTCACAGGACATCTGCTCTCTGCTGACTCATAGATTGCATCGATGATTCTCATGAGAACCAAGGCCTCCCTAGGATTAGGAAGAGGGATATCCTCACCGTCTAGGGCCCTAAGGAAGTCCGAGATAAGATCAAGGCGCCCCATCTCGCCATCGCTTTCAAAGAAGAATGATGAATTCTCCTTCCCATACCATTCAAGAAGGTCCTTTCTCCCATCCCTTTGGACTCTTTGCAGCCTTGCACCTGCCTTAGTCCCCTGGAGCGTTATGGCACAGCTCTCGCACTCAATCATCTCAGCCCAGCTTGCGCGTGAGAAGATGGATGCTCCGCCCTTAAGTGTGATCATCGCATGGGAGGATGACTCCACATCTACAGGGAGGCTTCCCACGATATCGCCTCTTGAGAATCCGGGATCATCTATGAAAGTCGAATAATTTGATGCAAGCACATATTCAGGCTCAGGATAGCCCATCATATGAAGAGCAAGATCAAGCATGTGGACAAGGTCTATCACAGGCCCGCCTCCTGAGAGCTTCTTGTTCGTGAACCATCCTCCAAAGCCAGGAATGCCCTCGCGCCTGATCCACTCAGCCTGGATTGTGTTGATGCTGCCAAGCTCACCTGCATCGATTCTCTTCTTCAAATCAACAGCGCCCTTCCTAGCTCTGTTATTGAAAGCAAATACGAGTCTTTTACCGCTCTTTTCAGCTTCCTCAGCCATTTCATAGGTTTCTTTGGCATCCAAGGCAGGAGGCTTCTCTGAGTATACATGCTTTCCTGCTCTCAAGGCCTTGATAGCAATCTCTTTATGATAGGCATTTGGCGTGCATATCGACACCACATCAAAATCCACATTGGAGGCCAAAAGCTCATCAAGAGAGGAAAACGCATCTTTGATGCTCCTCTCTGATGCAAACGCCTCAGCCTTTGATATATTGTGATTGACTACTGCAACCACATCCGCGCCATGTAGGGTGAAGCCTCTATAGTGGCTTTCTGCAATATGTCCTGCACCTATTATCGCAACTCTGTGTTTGTCCATATCGATATTCTAAAGCAGAGTCCAGGATAAGAAAAGAGAGACAAAGCCCTTATGCGTTCATCATCTAAGCTGTCGATTTCCTTTGCAAAAAAACGGCGTGAAATGAATCACACCGTCTCTGTCCTATTGCCTTGGATTTGGTCTTCTCAGGCTTTTATTTTATCAACAGCCTTCCAGACTCTTGCTGCGACCTTTGCAGCCTCCTTGTAAATTGCCTCAACATCAAGGTGTGGGAACACCCTGTCTTCCATGACGACTCTACCATCGACAATCACAGTGTTAACGCAGCCTGAAGCCATGCCCCAGACAAAGTGGCCTGCGACATTATCATCCACAAGAGGTGTTGGGTTCCTATAGTCAAGAAGCACAAGGTCTGCCTTATATCCCTTCTCTACTCTTCCCCACTTACCTCTTCCTCCGAAGTTTGAAGCAACAAGCTCGTTGCCTCTATTGAGTGCTGCGACGAAATCGGATGGCCAGAATGGACCACCATCATCCTTATGCTTGAAGAATGCGCATTTGATTTCCTCGAACATGTTTCCACCACATCCATCTGTGCCAATGACAAGCTTCTTGATAAGAGGAAGCTTATTGCAATATCCAATGTGGTTGTTCATATTCGATCGTCCTTGATGGGAGATGAAGCAGCCTCTCGCATTAGCCTTTGCAATCTCCTTCTCTGAAAGCCATACGCCATGCACAAGGAGAGTATTCTCGCCAAGCAGGCCAAAGTCATCAAGCCTATCCACAATATCCTTTCCATATTTGTGATGGGAATGGATTTGATCATAGTGTGCTTCAGCCACATGGAGGTGCATTCCCCTTCCTGTCTCCTTGACTGCCTCACTCATGAGGGCCAATCCCTCATCTGGGATTGTGAAAGGAGCGTGCCCGCCAATCATCGCCTCGCAAAGCACATTCTCGCCTCTTGCTCTTCTTTCATCGACTTCCTTTGCAAAGCGGATATTCTCCTCAACGCCTTCCTCGACTTCCTTCATGCCACCGTTTCTATCTGTGACCTCAAAGCAGGTTGAGCCTCTGACGCCTACTTCCTCCATTCCCTTTGCTATAGTTGAAAGGGAACCTTGGATGTAATTAGGAGACGCATGATGATCAACGCAGCTAGTTGTGCCTGCTGCGATAGCATCAAGTGAGCAAATAAGGGATGAATAGTAGGTAGCTTCCTCATCAAGACCTCTATCGAGTCTCCACCACCACTCCTTAAGCACCTGAATGAAATCCTCCTGAGGCCCTGCTGATATAAGCATTGCCCTAGAAAGGCCTGAATAGTAATGGTGATGCGAGCACACGTTTCCTGGCATGAGTGTCTTTCCCGAGCCATTGATCACCTTCGCATCAGGATGGAATTGGGCCTCCCCAGCTCCAACAGAGATGATCTCTGAGCCGGAGATGACGACATCAACACCCTCCAACACCTTGTAAGGAGGCTGAGTTTCGCAAATTCTCACATTCTTGATTACGATCTTTGACATGCTTTACTCCTCAACTGGACCCAACAGATATGGGTAAGAAATGAATACCTCAGCGATCATAGCCTTGACCTCATCTGGGATATCTGCCTCGATATAGCCATCTTCATTGATCTCTCCCAAGAGAACCCTTCCATCAAGACGGATTGTGAGCTTATCGCCATCTGCAATGAAACCTGAATTCTCGGAGTTCTCAAAGTCGTCCATTCTTGAGAAGAGAGTGAACTTCTTAAGGTATGGTCCTCCTGAATGTGGGCAGAAGGTTGCGCAGTTTCCGCATTCGTTGCAATATGCATCAAGATGCAGAATCTGGAATGGATCATCAAAGAGCCCTGATTCTCTCATATCGAGCGCGACATTTGCTCTGTTTGGACAGACTTCAACGCATTTGTTGCATAGATATGAGCACTCAACGCATCTTGAGGCCTCGATTTTAAAGAAATCCTTGACATCCAATTCTGCAGGAAGCGTGATTTTTGCCTTCTTGGATCTGATTGATGCAAAGAACCTATCCTCTGCCTCTATCATCTCAGAGTCATCTTCTTCCTCATAATCATCAATCACCTCTTCATGATCATGAGTGCATGTGCATTCATGACCATCGCCATGATCGTGTCCACATGTGCATTCGTGATCCTCATGGTCATGTCCGCAGCAGCAATCATGCTCGTCATCCTCTGCTAGCATCCTCTCATAGACACTATCGATAGCGGCATCTACAGCCTCCCTAGCTGATGCTATGCATCTTACGACTGTTGAAGGACCTGTCTTTGTATCTCCGATGATGTAGACATTCTCCTTCTCTTCATCAGCGCCTAATGCCTTAAGCACTGCAGGATCAGCCTTCTCGCCAATTGCGGAGATGATGTATGAGCAGTCGATCTGGAATGTCCTTCCTGTCTCAACAGGTCTTCTTCTACCTGAAGCATCAGCCTCCCCAAGCTCCATCTCCTTGACTGTCATAAGGCCATCTGTCAAATCTGCAGGATTAGCGAGGAATACGAACTTGACGCCATCATTCTTGGCCATGATGTACTCCTCTCTATCTGCTGGCATCTCAGAGATTGACCTTCTATAGATGACAGTGACAGACTCAACACCCTTGACTCTCTTTGCCATTCTGGCAGCATCCATTGCGGTGTTTCCGCCACCAATGACAACAACATCCTTTCCTAGATCAAGCTCATCACCATGCTTTGCCCTATACAAGAATGAGATCGCAGACTCTCTTCTTCCGTTGCCTGAGACGCCAGGATCATTTGACTTATCAGCGCCAATTGACACAAATACGTAATCAAAGCCTTCTGCTTTCAGCCCATCGACTGTCTTCTCTTGTGAAAAATGGAACTTGGCACCCTGGGCTTCCACAAAGTCAATATCTCTCTGAACAGCTTCAGCAGGAATCCTGAACTCTGGGATGATGTTCATGACAACGCCACCTGCATTAGCCTCCTTTTCGAAGACATGGGTGTCAAAGCCTGCAGAGGACAGGAAGTATGCTGCGGAAAGACCTGCAGGACCTGCGCCGATGACAGCAGCCTTGACATCACTAGGCTCCTCTTTTCCTTCCCAAATGCTGTTTCTGTATTCCTCGAAGCCCTGTTCAGCTGCTAATCTCTTGACCTCTCTTATCTGCACAGGACCCTCATAGTCCATTCTAGTGCAATGGTTCTGGCACTGGTGGTCACAGATCCATCCTGTGATATTAGGCAGAGCGTTTGTCATATAAATAAGCGCAAGAGCCTCAGCCACTCTACCCTCTCCTGCAAGCGCGATGTAATCAGGAATTGGCTGATGGATAGGACATGCCTCAACACATGGAGCCACATAGCAATCGAAAAGCTCAAGTGGAGTGTTGACCTTCGCCTTATTATTTCCTCTGAAATCCTTTGATACGATGCCCTCTGGGTCAGAAGCCTTCTCTGTGAGCTTTCTCAGCTTCGATATATCGATATAATCCATATCCCAACCCTTTGATTGGTATAGAATCTCTGCTATCTGCTTCATTCTCATATAGCCGCCTGGCTTGAGCATGTCAGTTGCAAGTGTGATTGGATGTATTCCGCTCTCAAGAATGTCCTTTGCAGAGAGCGCTGATGCTCCACCTGAATATGATACTGGAAGCTTTCCTCCAAACTCCTCAGAAAGAACGAGAGCGACTCTTGTTGATATAGGAAGAAGCGTTCTTCCTGACATATATCTCTCATCTCCTGGGAGCACATCCTTAGGGTTCACATTGCCAAGAGTGTTTGTAAGCTTAACACCAAAGCCCCTATTCTCCTTCTCTGCAAGAGATACGAGGCGATGCAGCATCTCCTTGGCATCCTTTAGCTGCAAATCGTGCTCAAATGCTGAGCGAGCAAGCTCAATATGGTTAAAGCCGAGGCTATCGAGGATTGATCTTACCGTGTCATAACCAAGGAGAGTTGGATTGAGCTTTACAAAGACATCAAGCTTCTTCTCTGTGAGAAGGTAGCTGCAGATTGCCTCAATCTCCTTAGGAGGGCAGCCATGCATTGTGGAGACTGTGACTGAAGGAGAGATGTTCTTTGAGATTTTATCAAGGGTTGCAATGACTTGTTCACAAGATGCCTCAAGGTCCGTCATCTCAAAAAGGCCATCCTTGACCATCTCCTTAGCCTCTTTGATATATTCATCAAAAAGTGGCTTTTTGCCAGCATCGATCATTGAATCGATGTATATCTGCATCTTCTCCTCTTTGATTCCCTCAAGATTGTACCCAACTGACATATTGAAGATGAAGGAAGGCTTCTCAATCACCTTTCCCTTCATAGCAGCTTCAAGCATGTGCAGGATTATCCATGCCTTCAAATACTCATCATAGGCCTTTTCGAGGGTATACTCTGTTGACCACTCCACGTTATGGCCTTCATCGCGGGCATCTATGCATGGCTTTGCAATCTCAAGATGGTCCATGATCTGAACTGTCTTGAGCTCCATGAATCTAGCTCCTACTAGATAGCTTGTCACTATATTCTGAGCCAGCTGCGTATGAGGACCTGCAGCAGGTCCAAGTGGAGTTGTGCAGCTCTGGCTGAATACTTTCACACTCTTATCGCCCTTGTCAGCATAGAATTCCTCTCTTGGAATGCCGAATACTGAATTCTGGTTTCTATATTCCCCAACGATTCTCTCAAGAAGCTCGGAGAAGGATATTGGTCTCATTATATCTGCCATATGCAATCCTCCATATGTAATTGTCTACTAATTAGATTCTACCTTAGTTTGAATGAGAGTCAAATAATTTCTGCAACATACTGCAACATAAAAATAGGACTGATATCGAAATACCAGTCCTGCTGCAGTCTTGTTTTCCTAGAATAGAAGGAAAAGAGGAATCATGAAAGCAAAGCCGAAAAGCACCAAGCACAAAGCAATTACTATAGAGGAAAGTATTAACCCTATAAGCCCCATTATATAACCAGCGGAAAGCATTGAGGATGAATAGCCCTGCTTTCTAAGTTTTGAGCCCTTGACTACTGCGAGGACACCAAGCACGAACGCAGCGATTGTTATTCCGCCAAGCACCGTTTGGAAGAGAAGAGATAGTAAACCTAATATGAAGGTTGTCTGCCCCACATCCTTATTCTTATTGCCATAATCTGGCTCTTCATAATACCCATTCATAATCGTTTCCCCTTACACCCCAATCAGTAAATGTACCTATGAAAGACCTGTGAGTTGTATGAATGAATGGCAGAGAAGGACAATGCCACCACGAAAAACAACATCAGAGCTACCGCAGAAAGGACTATGCCAACAATGCCCATCACATAGCTTGCTGTTATCATGGAACCCTTCTGTCCACGCTTTTTGAGCTTGGAGACCTTAACAAGGGCAATGATGCCCAGAACAAGACCCACAACGCCAGGGAATACAAGTGACAAAACAGAGAGGACAAAAGGCGTAGTCTCCCCTTCATGTCTATTCTGAGGCTCTCCAGCGTAAGGATGACCTTCGTATTCTTTTTCCATTTTGTTGCCTCCTTAATCCACTATAACACTATTAATACAATAGGAAAAATATTTTAAGTCACATTTTCCACTAAGATGCGCAAAAGGGACTTATCATAAGATATGGCTAGAGAAAGAGAATACGAGCTTGCAATGCTTGATAAGACAAAAGCGACCCCTGAGATGATTTTATCTGGTGCTCTGGACGAGGAAATCAAAGCCAGAATGGACTTTGTGATAAAAAAGGAATCCCCAATAAGAAGATCTCTTCTGTATAAAAGAACCATAAACTCCTTTAGCTTGATGAAGGTTGGCTCAAGGCTCGCTGAGAAGCTTGACAGCATTGCGATGTCAATAGAGGCTGATAGAATTGAAGAAGATGGCGAGAGTGTATTCATCGCTTTTGAGTGCTCCTATTACAGACCCACTCCAGACTCTGAGATAAGGTACTCCTACCAGATACCATATATAGAAGGAGCCAACTGCCTTTTGGATATACTCGAAAATGGCGGCAAAGCATCATATACGCAAAAGGAGCTTTCAAGACTCTTCTCTGAAAGGATGGGATACCAAAAGCTAGGCGGCAAGGTTCTCGAGCTATTCAGAAAGTCACTAAAGGACCCTAGGATCAAAATAAGCAAAAACGGAAGAGTCCAAAGCTGAGATGGATTGTCTGCTTTCGATTACCATAAAGGAAACCACTCCCATCACACTTCACGGAATCGGTGGATTTCGCTCCATTTGGAAAACATAACGAGAATAGTGGGAAAAAGCATTGGCCAAAAGGCAAGCTAAGAGAATATCTCACTATATCAAAAGAGTTTAGCAATCATGAAATACTTTACAGTCTCGCTTGGAGCAATCGATTATTCAGAAATTT
>JAZURW010000083.1:0-1853 GCA_045606405.1 Candidatus Ornithospirochaeta sp.
TGGACGCAGACGGTGGTATAAAGTGCTCGCCAGAGGCACGTGCCACAGAGGATATGCTAGGGAATATAGATATATTGAAGTCTCGAAGCTCATATCCATTAGGCAAGAGAATGGCAGAATTTTACTGCTCTGCCTATGCTAGTGAGTATGGAGTGCCTGTAAAAATAGCTAGACTAGCCCAAGTATTTGGCAAAGGGATACAGCCAGGAGAGAATCGTTCATTTGCTCAGTTTGCCAGAGCGGTAGCAGAGGGCAGGGACATAGTGCTGAAGACAGAGGGCAAGTCCATTAATAACAGTGTGGCCTCTGAAGATGCTATTGATGCTATATTTTTCCTACTATATAATGGAGAAAATGGACAGTCGTATAATGTGGTTAATGAGAAAAATAGCATGTCTATAAGAGATATGGCTGAGCTGGTAGCTAGGCAGCTATCTGATGGAAGGTCAAAGGTAGTTATAGATGTAGAAGATTCATCAAAAACTGGTTATGCAGCTGACACAGGGCTATATATGTCAGGAGAGAAGCTAAGACAGCTTGGTTTCGAGGCTAAGAAAGACTTGGTGGATATGTATAGAGATGTGAAAGAGTGTCTAGAGAGTCATAAAGATGCGCATTAAAATAAGCAAAGAGATGCAATAATAAGCGAAGAGACACAATAAAATTATCTTGTATCATAAACGGAATTATGCTACTATGAATGTAGCATAATTTCTGTATATATAGGTATGTTTCATTCAATTTAGTTAAGTTTTTTTCAAAGAAATCTATGCTGAACCCCAATTATTTTATAACAGCAGGAGATTTCTAGTATGTAACCATATAGTATTTCTCTTGCAATACGAAAGGAGAAATGCTTATGGAGCAGAAGAAACAATTAAACAAGATTGAACCATTGACACAGGAGGAGCTTTGCGTAGCATATGAGAATCTGGATATTACAGATGATTTTATGTTTGGCAAGGTTATGCAGGATGAACGGAATACTATTGAACTATTGGAACGTCTTACTGGTAACCAAATTGATTCGGTCAGAACGGCAGTTGGCCAGAAGGTGATAAAAATCACAAATGACAGCAAGGGCATCAGATATGATGTCTATGTAGAGGACGACCACGGAGTAATGTATGACGCAGAGATGCAGAAATATCGAGGCAAAAAGAAAACAGCTGCATTACCGAAGCGAGCAAGGTTTTATCAAGGATTGATGGATCTCAACATCTTAAATAGAGGCGAAGAATACGCGGAACTGAAGCAGAGTTATGTAATATTCATATGCACATTCGACCCATTTGGCAAGGGATTGTGTTGCTATGAATTTGAGAATATTTGTAAGGATTGCGATGATTTGCCTCTGGGCGATAAGAGAAAGGTTCTATTCTTTAACACTAAGGGGAAAACGGTAAATGTAAGCAAAAAGACAGCAGATTTGCTTAGATATATGGAAACGAAGCAAATAACTGACGAGTTTACGAAACGTTTGGAAGATGATGTATTCAAGGCTCGCCAAAATAAAGAATGGATGGTGGAATATATGAAGACATATGTTTGGGAAATGGATGCAAGAAATGAAGGAAGAGAAGAAGGAAGAGAAGAAGGCAGAATATTACAACTTATAGAACTTGTGAGAGATGATGTCATATCTTTGGAGGAGGCTGTAAAGAGGTCGAATCTGTCGGAAGCAGAATTTGAGAAATATATGGAGACTATGGAATAGCCCGTAAACAACAGGAGAATCATTATGAACAACAAAAAATACAAACTGACAATTTCATTACTGGCATCAAATAGAAAGGACACACTTCCAAAGACATTAGCTTCTTTGAAGCCTATCCTAGACAATGTATCTAGTG
>JAZURW010000084.1:0-2166 GCA_045606405.1 Candidatus Ornithospirochaeta sp.
CTGGAGAAGGAAGAGCCTGTTGTCGCTCCAGAAGAGGAGATGCCAGCAGAGGAGACGCCTGCAGAGGAGACGCCTGCAGAGGAGACGCCTGCAGAGGAGACGCCTGCTATTGTTGAAGTTGAAGAGGTGGCTTCAGAGACACCAAGCGTTGAGACAGCTGTTGCTATTGTCTCTGAGCAGAAGGAGCCTAGAAAGTATGAATCAAGATTCAATCTCCTTATCTCTGGAGGTGTTTCCACAGATATCTCTCTTGATCCATTTATGCTTTCCGGTACATTCCCAAGAGTCGGAGTGGGATTCGAGTTCCAGAATATTGTCAGCTCAAGCTGGCTTGGCTTGGGCTTGAGAGGAGATGTCTCCTTGATCGCAATGCCTGCTAAGAAGGATTGGAACCACCTTCCAACCTCATTCAAGGGTTACTTCACGGATAGTGTTTATAAAGACATCTCTGCGGATCTGAAGCTTATGGCATATGCAGGAAACGATGCATTTGACTTCTATCTTGGAGGTGGTGCAGGCTATTCATTGTTCACACCTATACTTGGATCTGATGCAGAGAAGAAGGAATATGGACATAGCCTTGGAGACTTCGCTCCATTCTCATCCGCATGGTATATCTCTGGCATCACAGGGCTTAGATTCAATGTTAGTGAGACATTCTCAATCGGTGCAGAGCTGAATTACAGATATCTCATGCCTGCAGAGAAGCACAGTGCATCAGCAGATATCGTATTTGGCTTCTCCTTTTAAGAAAGAAACAATGACATGAGGTCTCGCTTAGGCGGGGCTTCATGGAAAGGTCATCTTGAAAACAATAAAATTCAAAGGACGGCGCGACTTCGGTTGCGCCATTTCCTTTATCACAACTTATCCAAGGTCTTTGGTTAATGAATGAGCCTTCCATGCTTAATCATGCATAGGGTGGTGATTGTCTTTCAGCGAGATTGGAGAAAGTGCTGCTGAACTGCCTCCTCATCTGCAGAGGAGTCTGTGTGTTTGCATATGTGCTGAGCTTGCGATAGAGCTTCTCCAGCTCTTCGTTGAAGATTCCTTCAATTTGGGCTTTGCTTATGGAGCTGGATTTTCCGCTATGAGTTTCTCTTTCTAGAATCTCTTTCGCTACAGTAGGATTGCTCGAATCTTTTTCGAGGACGAAATCAGGGATGAATACGTTTGCGTCAATCTCTGCCACTACGTCAGCCTCTTTAAAATCATCGAACTCTCTTCTTGCTGCGCCTTCGTCGAGTAGGGTAGTGTCCAAGATGTCCTGATGGAGAATTTCTGACTTTTCAACTGTATTGATTTTTACATTGGAATCTCTTTCTGTCATTAAGCTGTCATAGCCATAAACATCGCCCTCGTCAAAGTATTCTTTTAGCTAGCCAGACTGCACAAGATCGTTAATGCGTTTGATGGTGTATTCTTCAATACGGTTTTTGACATTTGAAACTGTTGTATTTAAGTTGCCGTCATTGTAATAAAGATTGAGCATTATCAAGACTCTTTTCTAACTCAAAATGCTCTACGTATTCAGCATCAGGCAAAGCCTTTGAAAGATTGTTTTTGAAATTACTTAAAAGAGAGCGCCTTCTATCTGTGTCAGAGTCTTTCCTTTCAATGAACCGAACTGTTCCATATACTCCTTCACTAACCAAAATGTTTCGTGCGCCATCTGCCCCTTCAATCCCTGTTCCTCTAGAAAGTTCCTGATTTCCTCGTCCGATAACTTCTCTTTCTGTATTGCTGTTTCCATTGTTGTGCTCCTGTTTAAGTATAGCAATTTCTTTGTCTTTTGATTAATTAAACTTATCTCCCATAAAGCCCATATAAGCTTGCTTAAACATTTCAAGGTCGAGAGGTAAGGTCTTTGCCTGTGATGAGGGATTGGTCTATGGACTAGGATAAATCAGCAAGCCTATAAATAGGTTCTGTTCGCACTGTGCTATCTTCTCAATCGAAAACACAAGAATATCGCACCAATATTTGTTAGGAGGAATGACAATAACTCAAATTGGGAATAAGAAGAAAAAAGGGGCTGTAACAAAAGTCGGGTTTTTTCTGACGGAGGTTACAGCCCTCTTTTTTACCGAAAAATCATCTGTATTTATATTCACGGGCAATCTCATTGGCACCCTTCGATCGCTTTTTCTCTATCCGGTTTTTAAG
>JAZURW010000085.1:0-4561 GCA_045606405.1 Candidatus Ornithospirochaeta sp.
AAGGGTGCCAATGAGATTGCCCGTGAATATAAATACAGATGATTTTTCGGTAAAAAAGAGGGCTGTAACCTCCGTCAGAAAAAACCCGACTTTTGTTACAGCCCCTATGCTAATCAGAAGCCCCCAACTGGCCGCATGCCGCCCCAATCCGCTTCATTTCTCATCGCCTTTGGATCAAATCCATCTGGGCTCATCATCCTGTTGCCACCAAAACCACCCATTTGCCTATTGCCAGCATCAGAGCCTAGACTTGTGACACGCGATTCTGCAATTGCGCTTCCGATCTCCTCTCCTCCACTAGCAGTGATATTCGAAAGGTACATGCCATTGAAGAAGTAGTCAGCTTCCACTTCCGCGCCTCTTAAGAGCGAATATTTAACTCCCTTATTGATGCCAGAAGCTGCAATCATACCCGATGCGGCTCTATCGTAGTTCTCTGGAACCTTGAAGGCAAGAAGCACATTGCCATCTGAGGCTGTGAGGGCAATGCTCTCTCCTGGAGCAAACGCCTGTCCAATTGAGAAAGCATATCCTGTGGATTCAGAGCTTCCAGGAAGCTGGGAGCCAGCACCGCTAAGAGCTACAACATATCCTCCATTGTATGTGAATCTATTGTTTGAATCACAATCAATTGCCATCTCCGGCATCATTGACCCAAGCGCTACAATAGCTCCACCATTGATCTCAACGGCTGTATTGGAATCTATTGCATCAGCAGCCTTTGAATGGGCAAGCAGGCTTCCTGAATTGATTATTATCATCCCACCTGCATTGAGTGCGTCATCAGTTGCGCAGATTTCAATCAGACCGCCATTGATAATAAGGTCATTCTTAGCCTCTATGCCCTCTGGTGAGAGCGAAAGCTCATCACTCAATTCATAGATTTCGCCTGTTGTGTTGATCTTGACAACACCATTGTTCACATAGACATTTGGGATTGGGTCATCCTCCACTGACTCAGTCTCTCCATCCTCTTCAGCCTCAAATCCTGCTGTGAGTGCTTTTCCAACTGAATCTATTGTGATTGTGCCACCATTTATGACAAGGTAGCCCTTTGCATCCTCACCCTCTCTGCCATTCACCTTGATTCCTTTGGACTCCTCGCCCTGAACAGAGCCGTTTGCCAAAATCCTCACATCTCCCGCATCCTGGATATATGCATCATCTACGCTGATTCCGTTGCCTTCGCATTGCTCGTCACAGATGAAATAGAGGTCTCCCGAGACAACCCTGACTGTGCCATCCACTTTGAGGCCATGCTTCTTGAAAGCGTATATCTCAATTTCCCCCTTGCCGGAGAAAATCACATCACCATCTGCTGTGACAACGCCCTTTTTCTCATTATCCTTGCTATCCTCGATCCTGTTAAAAGAGCCCTCAGCACTGTATATGAACGCCTTAGAGTCTCCCTTGAGCTGCAATGCAGGCAGGCTCTTGCCTTTAAGTGACACCTCATTGAGGATGAGCGCATAATCAGCTTTATCACTCTCAATTCTAATCGTGCCCTCGCGCTCTCCCTCCAAATAGAAGCAGTATTTATCTGCTGTGTTATTCTCAATCAACAGCACTTCTCCATCGTTTAAGACAGAAATGCCTTCAGCAAGAGAGGATGCAATGAAATCTGGGCCATCAAGGATAATTGATATGATCTCATATTCCTCAAGGTTGAGAATGTCCTCAGCATCATAAAATGTCTCAGGAATCATTGGAGAAGATACTGACTTTATGGAGATATCATAAAGGAGATCATCTTCATCAACTGTGAAGCTAATTGGCTCAGCTGGTGTCACAGAAAAGCCTCCAGCGCCATCAAACATGCCTGGCATCTCTCTTCTTCCGGCAAAGCCCTCTTGCATCGCCATCAAGGCAGGGTCAAAGCCCTCAAGCCTCATCCCCTCTAAAGGAGGTGGCATCACTTCCATTCCATCTGGATTGCCGCTCTCAATTTCCGCTAAAGCCTTGCTCTCGGTGGCCACTGGATCTTCACTTACATCCTCAGATGCCACACTCTTTGTTGCACAGGATGCGAAAAGCAGAAGAATCAGGAAAGCAAAGCCCAAATACTTCAAGTTCTTCATAATAACCTCCAAGGTGATGATAAACCATGCTTAAGACTAAATGGCGCCAATTGACATAAACCACACACTTCTGACGCTATTCTTCAGGAAATCAACAACAAAAGCCTGCTATTTGTGTGTTTACTATGAATCTTTCGAAGACCATCGCATTCAGCTTAGCTCGAAGGCTCCTGTATAAAGCTTATAGTAGACTCCTTTGTCATCAATAAGACTCTCATGGGTGCCTCTCTCTATTATCCTACCGTGCTCAAGAACCATTATCGCATCACTGTTCCTAACTGTGGAGAGCCTATGAGCGATCACAAAGACTGTTCTTCCAGCCATGAGCTTATCCATACCAGACTGCACAAGAGCCTCTGTATGGGTATCTATGGAGGATGTAGCCTCGTCCATTACAAGAACAGGAGGATTGGAAATAGCCGCTCTTGCTATTGAAAGCAGCTGTCGCTGGCCTTGTGATAGTCCCTCTCCATTGTTCTCAATGACAGTGTCATATCCCTCAGGCATCATCATGATGAAATCATGGGCATTCGCAAGCTTCGCAGCCTCCACAACCTCCTCATCACTTGCATCAAGCTTTCCATATTTGATGTTGTCCTTGATAGTGCCTGTGAAGAGACTTGTATCCTGGAGAATCATGCCCAAGGAGTGGCGCAGATCCTCAAGCCTAATATCCTTTATATTGACGCCATCGAAGGTGATTACCCCATCATTGATGTTATAGAACCTATTGAGGAGATTTGTTATCGTTGTCTTTCCCGCACCTGTTGAGCCAACAAACGCGATCTTCTGACCTGGTGTGGCATAAAGAGAGATGTCATGAAGAACTTCCTTATTCTCAACATATCCAAAATCAACATTCTTCATTATGACCTCACCCTTAAGCGGGATAAGCCGGTACTCGGAGCCATCTAGATCCCGTCTCCACTCAGACTCATCAACGCTCTCAGGAGCTGAGAATAACTCAGGATCTATGTCGCGCTTGACAGAAAAAGCATCGTCAAGGACTATGTCCTTTGTGACCTTCCAAGCCCAGGAGCCTGTGCGCTCCTTACACTCCTCTCCGTTTGAATCAAGGTTTACAAGCGTGACAGTGCCGCAATCCCTCTCTGGAGTCTCATCCTCAAGCTCATAGATCCTCTCAGCGCCAGCAAGAGCAACCAAAACGGAGTTCATCTGATTAGCAATCTGGCCGATGTTGTTTGAGAATGACTTCGAAAGCTGCAAGAAAGCAGCAAGCGCTCCTATTGTGTACACTCCCTCAGAGCCAATCGCAATTGAAGCTCCAATCAGGACAAGAACAACGTATTGCAAATTGCCTATGTTGTTTGAGATAGGTCCCATTGAGCCTGCCCAGCTATTTGCCCTGGTCATAGCCACCCTTAGCTTCTCATTGAGCTGGTCGAACTCCATCTGGCTTTCCTTCTCATGATTGAAGACCTTTATGACCTTCTGGCCATTGATCATCTCCTCAATAAAACCGTTGACATCTCCTAATGCCTTTTGCTGCGAGGAAAAGTATTTGCCTGATTTTCCAGCTATAGTGCCAGTTGAGAAAAGCGTGATGCCGATGAAAGCAAAGACAACGAGTGTAAGCTGCCAAGAGTTCCTGATCATTGCGATGAACACAACCACAATCGTCAATAATGCTGTCAAAAGATGTATAAGGCCATTTGAGATCAGCTGATTTAGAGTGTCTGTGTCATTGGAGAACCTAGACATGACAGAGCCATGCGCATTGGTGTCGAAATATGAAAGAGGAAGCTTCTGCATATGGGAGAACATCCTCGTTCTCACACCAAATATCGCTCCTTGTGAGACTCCAACCATGATATAGGCCTGAAGATAGCTGAATATAGTCGCAATGCCTACAACAACGCCATATTTGAAAAGCGCCATGACTGCGCCCTTCCAATCTGGGTCTGCCACACCAATCATTGGCTCAACAAAGCTGTCTATGAAGTTTCCTATGAAGTTGGATGAGTAGACAGTCGTCATCGAGGTGACAATGATTGTGATGAAAATGAAGAGGACAAGCATGCCTCTCTTATGAAACACATCCCTCAATACTCTCTTCAATGTCTTGACTGGGGTCTTGGCCTTAGGGCCCATCTTCATCTTTGCCATCACTTCCCCCTTGTTTGAGTCAGGTAGAGATCCTTATATGCCTCATTTGAGACAATAAGCTCATCATGTGTCCCCACATCCTCAATCCTGCCACCGTTCATGATGACAATCTTATCCGCATCCTCAATGGAGGATATCCTCTGTGATATGATTATCTTGGTCATTCCCTTGACTCTTTTATTCAGTGCCTCTCTTATGGACTTATCTGTCTGAGTATCCACAGCGCTTGTTGAATCATCCAAGATGAGGATCTTAGGATCCTTCATCAGGGCTCTTGCTATCGAGAGCCTCTGTTTTTGTCCGCCTGAGTAATTAGAGCCGCCTCTTTCGACTCTTGAGGAAAAGCCCTCCTCCTT
>JAZURW010000086.1:0-31834 GCA_045606405.1 Candidatus Ornithospirochaeta sp.
TCACAGAACGACATGGCTACGATCCGACTTATGATGGGCCTGAAGCTGACTATTCTTAACATCGTCACGCCATGCATGGTGCTGACTTTGGGCTCTGCGTACGCCATCCATGTTCTTAGCGAGTATTACGCATCCCATCAAAAGGATCCTGATATAGACCCTAGTTTTGCAGTGAGCAAGATATTCAGGACAATCCTATTTGCATGCCTTACAACAGTATGTGGCTTCTTATGCCTTTCAATATCGAAGACAGAGGGGCTGGTTGAGTTCGGACTTGCGGTATCTATAGGAATCGCATATTGCGCTCTTCTCTCTTGTGTGTATCTCCCTGCAATTCTCTCTTTGGTATCAAAGCCAAAGTCTAAGCAGTTGAAGAGCTATGAATTCGGGCTCATGGCAAAGCTTGTGAAGGCACTATCCTCCTTTGTCCCTGCAAACTGGAAGAATCTTATCGTTGCCTTCTTCATTCTCGTTGCCCTTTTCTTCGTCGTCAAGGATAGGATATCTGTTGATGCGAACTATATGTCCTACTTCCCAGATTCAGACCCATTTGGGGCAGAATCAAGAAGGCTCGCTGAGGAGATGGGAGGCACAACTCCGTTTGAGATAAAGATCAAGGCAGATCCAAGCGCTAAGAACTTCTTTTTGGAGAGCGAAAACCTCAAGAAGGTCTTGGCCTTTGAGAATGCGCTTCTAGAGAGCCCTGATACCCTTCAGGTCATTTCCTTCCCTCAATACATAAGCTTTGCCAACAGAACAGTCTCAGGGGAGAGTGGCATACCTGAGAACAAGGGCCTGATGAATATGATCTCCCGCCTTGTCATAGCCCTTCAGAAGCAGACTGGCCTTTCTCTCTCCTCGATAATCAATGAGGATGCGACGGAGATTTCGCTTATTGTGCAGAATTGGGATAGCTTAGAGCGTGATTTGCAGACAGTCTCAAGCTCAAAGAGGATGTATGCATTGATCATGGATAGCATAGACCTTCTTCCAGAGGGCACAACGATAACAATCGGTGGATATCCAGTTGTTGCCATGAAGTTCTCAAATGCGCTTCTCTCAGATCAGAATAAGAGCACAGTGCTTTCTATATTAGTTGTCTTGGTTCTATGCGTATTCTCCTTCAAGTCGCTGACAAAGGGCATCTTGGTGCTTGTTCCTGTTCTCTCTGGCATAATGATAAACTATCTTTTCATGTTCATCGCTGGAATACCGTTTGACATGATAACAGTCAGCTTCACTTCCATCGCGATAGGATGCGGAGTCGATGATGCCATCCACTTCCTTCTCAGGCTGAAATCCAAGCTCAAGAATGGGGATGCTGAGCCTTCGCTTTTAGTCAGGGATGTCATAATCGAGACGGGAAGACCAATTATATTGACAACGCTGTCAATCGTCGCGGGAATGATAATGCTAGGCTTCGCATCATACACACCAATAAGGTATTTTGGTCTTCTCATGAGCGTTTCCTTAATGGGATGCATGGTGTCTACGCTTCTTTTCCTGCCACCTTTCGTCATTCTTATTGATAAGATAGGCAGGAAGGTTGGATTCAAAAACAGGGGGAATAGGAATGCGCAGGTGGTATGATGAGTATTGGAAGGACATCTCCACTCTTGTCTATTGGGCATATTTGGTTCTAGCGTATTTTGACTTAGTGGATGCATGGGTTCCAAAGATCCTGATAATCGATGGTGTTCTTGCAGCCTTGAGCGCTGTTTATCTTCTGGTATGGTATAAGATGAATGGTAAGCCCTCTGCGATTGATTTTCCTTCAAAGTGCTTTTTGACCTTCATTCTCTCTATGGCTTTCTCTGCTCTTCTTGGAGGCACCAATCTGAATCGCTTGGCTGTCTTGGCCTTTCAGATCATGCAAATACTGACTATTGCTGTCGCACTCTACTCAATCCGAGATGCTTTAGGGGTCAACATGTTCCTCTCAGCTCTGTTTGCTGTGGTGTTCCTAGCCTTCGGAGCTGGACTTTCAATAAGGGATTTCGACTTTGAGCGCTCATGGTACAGACTTGAGTTCCTTGGCACGGGCACAAATTCAGCCGGAGCCAACTTCGGAATTGCCACAATAATCTGCCTGATGCTTTTAAGAAAGAAGAATGGCCCATATCTGAATATGCTTCTTCTCTGCTTGGTCCCTTTCTTCTTCTATGCTCAGGGACTCACTAAATCGAGGACAGCCCAGCTTGCCACAGCTCTAGGCTTCGCTGTATGGGGTGCTGTGGTGCTGCTTAGATTCAATAAGTCCAAATTAAGAACGCTTCTTCTCTTTGTGATGATCATCTTGTTTAGTCTGCTGTTCCTGTTTGCCTTTTTATCAAGTGATAGGGTTAAGGGCAGGAGCTTTGAGAGCTGGGATGAGCTTACGGGAAATAGAATCTCCATTTGGAAGGATTCCTTGAGGCCAATGGGGATGCAGGAGTTCTTCTTTGGCTATGGGGGAAACACAGAGAGGTTGATGGCAGAGGCAGAGGCCTCTGGTGCTAGGAGCGGTTCTCTTAGCTTCATGTCATGGCATTTTCTTCATAATCTCTATTTGCAGATTTTTGTTGATTACGGCATCATAGCTCTGCTTTCCTTCCTTTCAGGCTCACTCTGCCTATGCTTGAAAGCTATGCGCATGCTCTCAAGTGGTAAGATAAGTGCCACAGATCGAAAGCTTCTTGTTGCATCGCTCTCCCTTCAGGCTTTCCTCGCAGCCCAGAATATGATGGAGTCACTCAGCCTCTTCATCGGTGGCTCTGAGCAGATGGTGATGGTGACAACGCTTGCTTTGATGTATGTCATAACAAAAAAACCTGATGCCGCGATTAGTCAATGAGGTGTCGAGCATTTGCTATCATGATAACGAAGGATGTTCCTTGGATGAGGACATAAGTGGGATTGGACGATATTGCTTTGGTATTCCTTGCAAGTACATTAGTTCTCAGACGATTGCTTTTGTCTTCCATTTGCCAGATTTGAAGCGCAGCATGAAGAGAATCATCCTGCAATACCAATCTGAATACATTCCCCAGTAGACTCCCTCAAGACCCAGGGATAGGTTGATTGCGAAATACTTTGAAAGTGCAACGCGGAATATCCACATCGATAGTATTGAGACATACATTGTGTATTTCACATCGCCTGTTGCCCTTAGGAAGTTTGGCACAACAAATGAAGGTGCCCAGAAGAGTGCTCCTTGGATCAATACCATCTTGGTGACGCTTAAGGCCAGATCAGAGCTTTCTTGCGAGAGATTGTAGATTGCGATAAGGTGCGGACAGATGAAGTAGAGAAGCATTGCCATGGCTGTCATCGAGAGCATTGCGGAGAGTAGGAGCTTTCTCGAGTAGTATTTGACTTGCTCAATCTCCCCTGCGCCTCTGCATTGTCCAATGATTGTCACAGATGCCATGCCAATGGCGGAGCCTGGGATGTTATTGAATGTTCCTATGTTGTTGAGAATGGCATCCGCTGCGATTGCGCTTGTCCCAAGTGATGCGATTGTGCTAGCAACAAAGAGCTTCCCGACATGGAATATGCAATTCTCGACGCCAGAGGGAAGTGCGATCTTCAGGATTAGGGCAATGAGCTTCATGTCGAATTCTATCTTGAGAGGTGAATCGATATATAACAGAGCCTTCTTGTCTAAAAGGACAATGAAGATGATGACCGATCCGATCACCCTTGAGAGCATTGTAGCCAATCCGACTCCTAGTGAGCCAAGATCGAAGATGAATAGAAAAGCAGCATTTCCCACAACGTTCACAAGGTTGACAGCAATTGATGCATACATTGTGATCTTGCTCTTTCCCATCGATCTTAGAAGGGCGTTTCCAGCAGTCTGCACTGCCAGGAAGGGCATTGAGAGCAAGATAGGCACGAAATAATCGATTGCGGACTCAAATACATCAGGCTCAAGCGTTCCGAATATGAGCTTGACAGCAGGGCGCTTTACGATAAGGAACACTGCGGCGATCACAACTGAGAAAACAATGGATATGTTCATGAGCTGCTTTGCTGAGAAGCACGCTTTGTCCCTTTCTCCTTTTCCAATGAGCTGAGAGGCTACAACGGCACCGCCGGTGCCAAAGGCTGAGAGAAGAAAGACAAGAAGATTCTGTATGTTGTTGATAACAGATACACCAGAGACTGCATCCTCTCCTGCTTGAGATACCATCATTGTGTCTATCATGCCGACAGACACGGAGAGAAACACCTCTATGATCAAAGGGAGAGTCAATGCGACTAGGTACTTGTTATCGAAGAGCAGCCTCGATTTATCTATCTTATTCTTCATTCATCGCCTCTGTTGTTCTTTGCAAAAGCATTAAGAAAACCTCCCGTGGGAGGCTTTCAATCCTATTTGACCAGAAGACCCTCGTCAGAGGTGAACTCTGTGTTTGATATCTCCTTGAACCTATCAATGAGATCCTTGACAGTGAGGTTCTTCTTCTCTTCTCCTGAGATGTCGAGGATGATGTGGCCCTCATGCATCATGATCAGCCTGTTGCCATAGTCAATCGCAAACTGCATATTGTGCGTGATCATCATGGCAGTGAGCTTATCCTTCTCGATGTACTCCTTTGTCAGATCCATGACTATCTGGGCATTGCCTGGATCGAGAGCGGCTGTATGCTCATCCAAAAGCAGCAAACGTGGCTTTGACAATGTTGTCATCAGGAGCGTGAGTGCCTGCCTCTGGCCTCCAGAGAGAAGTCCAACGCTATCTTTGAGTCTTTCATCTAGATGGATGGGCTTGAGAATCTCTTTGTATTGAGCCCTTGTCTTGGAGTTGAGGGAGTATGTGATGCCCCTCATTCCCTTTCTTGAGGCGAGCATGAGATTGTCTTCAATCGCCATATTCGCACTTGTGCCCTTTGTTGGATCCTGGAATACTCTTCCGATTTCATATGCTCTCTTGTATTCCTGCTGCCTTGTGATATCCTTGCCTGCAAGGGTTATAGTGCCGCTTGTGACAGGGAAGGTGCCTGCTATCATATTGAAGAGAGTTGACTTTCCGGAGCCATTTGAGCCGATGACGCAGATGACATCTCCATCGTGAACAGTCAGGTTGATATCCTCAAGCGCGACCTTCTCGTTGACAGTGCCTGGAGAGAATATCTTTGTCACATGTGATATCTGCAAAAGAGCATTTGGATCATGGGTCTCGTTGTACTCGTTCTTTAGCTCTGCGATTTCCTTTCTTATCTTGATTGCCTTCTTTGAGTATGCTACGGATTCTGCCTTGATCATGCTTGCCTTCTCCCTTTTCGCATCATTGCCATAAAGTGAGTCAGCCTCATCCCTGAGCCTATCTGATTTGGTGTCTAGGTTGGCGGCAAGAGCCTCAAGCTTCGCAATCTTTGCCTTGTAGCTTTTCTCTGTATTAGCCATTGTCTGCCTCCTTTCTCTTCAAGAGAGTCTTGGCCATGGCCTTTTTCCTAGCTGCATTGTTTGAGTACATGCTTCTTGTCTTCGCGATTGTCAATGATACGATGACAAGGATGCCAGTGAGAAGCTTCAGGTCGTTTGGTGTGATTCCGACTACATATCCATACTTTCTTCCAAGGAACATCAATGCCTTATAGATGATTCCGCCAATGATTGCCCTCAAGGTGATCAAGGAGATCTTGTTTGATGAGAATAGGAACTCTCCAAGCATTATGGCAGCAAGGCCCTGAACAATCATGCCCTGTCCAAGGTTTGCATCAGCAAAGCCCTGGTATTGAGCAAGGAGCGCACCAGAGATTCCGATGATTCCATTTCCGAGGCCCAAGCCAATGTATTTCAGAACGGCAGGATTCATGCCCTGTGACACAACCACCTGCTCATTTCCACCCATTGCTCCCAATGATACGCCAATGTCAGATCTGAAGAACATATCCAAAAGAGTCTTGACGATGAGCACTGCGATAAATGATCCGATGAGAACCGCAATAGCTGGAGGAACAAAGGAGAATGCCTTTGGGAACAGTCTGTAAAGAGTGTCCACACGAACAAGAGGGACATTCGCTTTGTTTCCAAGGATCCTTAGGTTGATTGAATAGAGCATTGTCTGTGTGAGAATGCCAGCGAGAAGCACAGGGACGTGCAGTTTGTTATGGATTGCTGCAGTTACGAGTCCGCAAAGCACACAGCAGAGGAATGCTAAGATCATTCCTGCAAATATTCCTTGCCCATTGACTATGCACATTGTGCAAACAGCCGCGCCTGTTGCAACTGCGCCGTCGCATGTCATGTCAGCCATGTCAAGGATGCGGTAGCTGATAAGGATGCCAAGAACCATGATCGAGAAGATCAGACCCTCGACGAAAATTCCTTCTATCATTTGGAAAAACCCCCTTGGAAATAAGAGAAAGGCCACCTCCCTTGGGCGATGGCCTTAGATATCCTATCTTAGATTACTTTTTTGTTTCAACACCATTTTCGATAATAACTGTCGCAGAATCCAACTGCTCCTGAGGAATATCGATTCCAAGTGACTTGGCTGTGTCAAGATTGAACCAAAGCTCGAAGTCTGATGGGTCGGAAAGGACGATTGAGCCCTGCTCGCCAGCATTTGCACCCTTCAGGATAGCTTCTGCCTGCTTGCCAGCTGATACGCCGATTGCGTAGTAGTCGAAGCCCCATGCGATCATGATGTTGAGGCCTGTTACGTTTGAGTGGTCTCCTGCAAGCACTGGCTTGCCAGCTGCTGTTGCGACATCATCAACAGATGGGAGTGCTGAGATTACAGCGTTGTCTGTTGCGATGTAGATGGCGTCAACTCTATCGATGATGGACTGTGTTGCCTGTCTTACCTCTGAGGAGTTTGTGATTGCAGCTGATACGAACTCAAGTCCGAGATTAGCGCAAGCTTCCTTCATAAGCTGCTGCTGGACAGTCGCATTTGCCTCTGATGAGTTATATACGTTGCCGATGACCTTTGCGCCTGTGATATCCATCAGAAGCTTGATCTGAGCCTCTACAGGAGAGGAGTCTGATGTGCCGCATACGAGGATGTCTGAGGAACCTTCCCAAGAGTCGACAAGTCCTGCTTCCACAGGGTCTGTTACTGCTGCGAATACAACTGGTGTGTATGGAAGAGCGTTTGCAAGTGCCTGTGCTGTTGGTGTTGCGATTCCATATGCAAGGTCAACGCCGTCATCCTTGAACTTCTGTGCGATAGTGGCTGCTGTTGAGATATCTCCCTGAGCATTCTGATAGTCGTATTCGATATTGAGACCAGTTGAGTCAAGATAGTCCACGAAGCCCTTCTCTGATGCATCTAAAGCTGCGTGTGCCAAGAACTTCGAAATACCAATCTTATAAACCTTCTCGCCATCTGATGCATTGCTCTCACTCTCGCCATTTGCGAATACAAAAGATGCTGTGCATAATAAAACCATTGCCAATGCCAATATTCTCTTCATCGGGAAACCTCCTATAGATGAATCGAAGGATACAATAAAGAAAAAAATATTGCAATATGCAATTTGGTGAATATTTATGCAAATTTTATGCAAAAATAAAGCTACATGAACTTGATTGTCTCAAACGCCTTCACGAAAGTTGAGTTAGGGTAAGTCCTTCTGCCCTCATTGATGTATTCTCTGAAGATCTTATACGCCTTCATATTGTCATGGCTTTCCGTCTCCAGGTTGTAGTAGGACATGAAGTACCTGGCTTCCTCCTGGAAAACGCCATAAGGAAACATCTCCTGATTCTCAAGCAGGATGTCGAAGTTCTTCCTTAGCAGCTTGAAGCCCTTGCTCTTCTTGGAGCTTCTTAGCTCCTCAGCGTAGCACTTCCTTGCAAGATAGGTCTTAGGGCTTGTCTTTCCATATTTCTTCTCTCTTGAAAGCAGGAAATCCTTGAAGCTCTTTGAATCCTTTCTGCTGCCAAGTCCCTCTGTCTTCTGGTGGTAGATCATTGAGATGAAGGAGAAAAGCTCCTGAAGCTCGCTATCCCTTTCCTTGTCAACGATATAAACAAGCTGCTGACGCAGGATGATATTCCCCATTAGAGACATGACGGTGTTTTCTGTGAGCATGAATTTCTCTATTTGATCTATGACAAGACTTGGAAGCTGAACATTCTGGAGATCATTATAAAGCGATGAGGCAATATCCTCAGAGCTTCTTGGATCTAGCAATTCCTCATAATATTTCCCTTTCCACATAGAAAAACCACACCTTTGGACATAATCAGGAGATCAGAAGTCGATATCGAGATTCTCATCCTCTAAATCCTCGTAGATTGAATCTGTCTCATCGACTTGATCAATTTGGCCCTGTACATCGGGAATGAAGGAATATAGCTCCTCAATCTCCTCTAGGACCTCATCATCCTCAAAGAAATTATGCATATTATAAATAATCAATCAAGTTTATTCATTTTTCAAGGTGTAAAATTGAAACAAATACAGTATGATTTAGATAGTGATTTTGGAGAGTATATGAAAGGAAAAATCAGATTTATCCCAGTGCTAGTTCTCTTTCTGCTTATTCTGGCAGGATGCTCCACTTCTGTAAGGTTGGATTACATGAGGCCAGCCGAGATCAACATGGGTAAGTACCGCAACATCGCTATTGCCTCAACAGTTCCCTATGAGGGAAGAATCTCCTATCCTCATCTGATCAGGGCGCTAGATCCAGTATCTGCCATGGTGCATATGTTCTCGACATATGACTCAAAAACCCCGGACTATGTTGCGGATTATGCCACTGATGCGCTTTTCTCCACTCTTTCCTCCACGGGCTTCTTTGATTCGATTCTCTCTCCTGCTGGCACAGATACGATATTGGGCATGAGAAAGCTCGGATATGATCCATCAGTGGAGTTTGTGAGAAACGGGTATGATGCAGTCCTTATCCCTAAGGTTGAGATAATGGGCTTCGATGAATTCATCTGGTCAGAGAAGAAGATTGTCAAGGTTTATGATGAGGAGCTCAAGAAGAGCATTGAGAAGCAGGATACAATATATCGCATCAAGCGAGTCGCAAATATCACGTATTCGATAACTGTCCTCGATTGCAAGACGAATCAGATAGTCACAAAGAAGACATATCATGACAGCTATGAATGGGTGGAGGTGTTCAATCCTAAGTCCTACCACTTCACTGTCGATGGCAGATATATGTTCAGAGCAATGATTGATGAGATATTGGATGAGGTCTTGGAGGATTTCATCCCTAGAAGGGTCAGCTATTATGCTGATCTGATGTCAAACAAGCCTAAGCTTGAGGCTGCAAAGTCAGCCTATGAATGCGCAAAGGATGGGAACATGCATCTAGCTGCATCATTATTCAAGGAGTGCTGGGAGCAATATGGCCATGTGCCTAGTGGCTATAACTACGCTCTCCTTACTGCTGGATATGGGGAATATGACTTGGCGCTCTCCATCCTGGAAAATCTCATGCGCTACTCCTCAGATAGCGATATCATCCAGCTGCATGGCGATTTGATGCTGGTCAAGGAAAGAGATGAGAAGGCGAATGCGCAGCTAGAAGGACTTGCGGAGGGAGATATGCCTGGGCAAAGCAATCCGAATGCGACTATCTATGACTATATAATGAACTAGGAGGAGCGTATGGCAAGAATACATATATACAAGGGCGCTGTGAATGTTGAGGCATTCAAAGGCCTTAGGGCTGAGATCTCATATATGTCTGATGGGGGTGTGACAGGAGCCTTGAACACCAAGATATTCTCTGCCGAAGAGGCTAGAAAGGGACTTGAGCAACTTAAGAGATGGGTCTCCACAGGTTCTTTCAGCGTGATTGCGATCAATGGTCTCTCATCTGCTCTTGAGCGTGGCTCGAAGAATCATCTGCTTGAATGGATACAGGACCATAGCACTGAGCCAGATTTCCCCGATTTGATTCTTCTTGGCGAGAACGAGGATAAAATCGAAGGCTTGCTCACCGATGTGATAGACGAAAATGGCATTGGAAGACTGTTGAATACTTAATATTTATTAAGTAATTTATGGTATTTTTTTATCATTGATGTCCTATATTGATGATAACTTAACCAAAAAAACAGAGTATATACGTCAAAATACCATTGTTTTGGCGTTATAATTTTGATATCAGAGGCTATTGATTACCCAAAACCCGCAAAAGGGGAATATTTTCCTGAATTATCAATTTTTTTGGGTTCAATTTGCTATAATTTAATTGCTAAGCATATAGGTGAATTATTAAGGAGGAAAAGCATATGCTGCTCTCAATGACTATTTCGAACTTTAAGTCCGTGAAGTCTCCTCAAACAATCAGTTTAGTGGCTTTGAATGATAGCCGTCAGGATATCACGAAGACAATAAGCGGCACAGATCGTTTCCGTGTACTTAAGACAACAGCCATCATTGGTCCAAATGGAGCTGGAAAGAGTTCTTTCGTAAGAGCTTTGGAGGTCATAAAGGCCATTGTATTCGCTTCAGAGGATATAGAGAATCCTTTGAAGGGTAGCCTTCAGAAGGCAGCCTTCGCATATGGCGACGGAAAGGATAGGCCAAGCGAGATCTCCATTGACATCCTTCTTGATAAAGGAATTCCAGGCAGCCAGTCAAATCCAAGTGTGATTGCAAGATACTCCATCAAAGTGACACAGCAGAGATTCTATGAGGAATCCCTTTACTACATCATCAATGGGTCTAAGAAGATGATGTTTGATAGAAAATACCAAAATGGCGAGTATGCCTATCGCTTTGGAAAGCTCTACAGGGGCGAGAAGAAGAGACAGGCTGCAAAGCTCTCTGAGACAAAGAGCTTCCTGCAGGGTGCAGCTCTGAAGGGTGGTTTGACAGCAAATGAAGTCTACACCTACTTAAGAGACAACCTGAATCTTCTTCCTTTAGGCTATGGAAGAAACGCAGAGCAGATTGTCATTGATGCATTGAAGGCGCACCCAGGCTGGGGAGAGCAGCTTATCAACTTCCTTTGGGCGCTTGATGTCACCGATATCTCAAGAATCCGTGTCGTCAAGAATGATAAAGGCGAGGAGGCTATTGGAATCTCCCACTCATATGTCAACAAGGGAGCATCAGAGGCATACTCACAGGTCTTCATGAAGGAGTCTCTTTCCCTTAGAAGGCTTATTGTGATCGGAGTGTCTTTCTTTGAGGCCTTCATCACGCCAAAGACCCTTGTCATCGATGACTTTGGACAGCTGCTGCATCCATATGTGAGCTGCCATCTTGTTGAGATATTCGACTCTTGCGACAAGGAGTCCCAGCTTGTTGTCGTTGACTGCAATCCAGCTCTTCTTGAGGAGGATCTGCTTAGAAAGGATTCGATCTGGTTTGCACAGAAGGGCGTTGAGAGCTCCACAGAGTACTTCTCCCTTGCTGATTTCAAGAATACAAAGAGCAAGATCTCTGTATATGACAAATATCTCCAGGGAATGTTCGGGGCTGTTCCGCTTGAGAGTGAATTCTGTTTCGTGCATGATGGTACACCAAATGTTAAGAAGGAGGAGAACTGATGACACCAAGAAAGAGAAACAAGGTAGAAGCAAAGGAGACTATGCTTTTAGTATGTGCGCTCGAATCTGAGGCCGTCTTCTTCTCTCAGATGAGAAAGGATTGCAGGTATTCAAATCTCACAGTCATCTCTGAGCAAAAGGATTCACTTTCCAAGTTCATTGATGCCGCTGCAAAGGAGAGAAGCAAAGGCAAGTACTCTGTTTGCTGGGCTCTCTTTGGCTTTGATGATTTGAACACAAATGCAGATGAGGTCAAGCAGATGATGGAATATGCAGAGAAGAAGAAGGTCAACCTTTGCTTCTTCAATCCATCCTTCGATCTTTATTTCATGCTCTTTGCAACAAGGCCAAGGACCTTCATTGAAAACAAGGAGATGATCAGAAGCAGAGTCCAGTCAGCATTTGACGGCTATGATGGCTCTGTGGACTATTTCCTTACAAAGGGACTCAACCTCAACTTCAAGATATATCCACAGCTTGCTGAAGCTGATAAGAATGCAAGGGATTATAACAATATCGCAGAGATTGACACAGGTCTTCCTGCCACATCCTTGCATCTCTTCTTTGATAGCCTTAAAAATGTATGCGGAAAAGCAGACATGTCACATAACCTCAAGAACAGGAAGTGAATAGTATGACAACCACGTCACTACTTCTTTGTCTTTTCGCCTTGTCCATCTCCTCGATGGACTTGGCGTTAGCGGTAGTGCTTAACAAGGAGAACCACCAGAAATGGACCAAGTGGTTCATAGTTTTCGTGGCATCGCTTTTGGGTTTGGTTCTCCTTTTCACATTGGAAAGATTCTCCTCGCTGCTCTTTGATGGGGCTGTGAGGTTTGTGCTCCATCTCATTTGGGGCGTTTTCATAATAGCCGACGGTGCGTTTCTTTGCGCTTTCGCATGGTATTTCATCAACTTCGTGATTGCGCGTCCAATGCCTAAGTGGGAGAAGGTGATGGCCTTTCTCAATGGCCTGATGTACCTTGCTGCAAGCGTTATCCATGAGATATTCCCACTGGAATGGATATCATCCCTAAAGTATCTTATAGGGCTCTTTGCGATTCTCTATGTTGTCATCATCATAGTCAGAAGCTACAAGTCAATAGCAAATCATAGAGTGAAAATAGTCTGCTTGGCATTCGTCTGGGTCTCTGTTGCAGTTTTCCCAATGATGGTGCTATCTGTGGTGCTTCCTTTCCTGAAGTCATTGTTCCTTCCTATTATGGCTCTAAGCTACCTTATCTGCTTTTTGGTCTTCCTGTGCATCGCCTTGGATATCCCTATTGTCGAGACCAAGCATGAAAAGGGCAAGGAGAAAACCGATGAGCTTACATTGGAGGATGTCCAGGCCTATGGAATTACACAGCGTGAGCTGGAGGTCATTCTTCTGATCAAGCAGGGGCTGACTAACAAGGAGATAGCTTCAAGGCTTTCGATCTCCGTCAACACAGTGAATAATCATATTGCCAATATTTTCGATAAAACAGAGGTTAGAAGCCGAATCGATCTGCTTAATCTTCTTCAGGAGGCAAAGTGGTGATTGATTTTGAATACAAGGTCAATGATGAATGGTATGAAGGTGTTTATAAGGATAAGAATGAGCCTTGCAGCGCTGCTCGCCCATTTTCCCTCAAGCACTCTCCAAAAAGCGATAAGGCAGTGCTATGCATCCATGGATACACAGGATATCCTGGGGAGGTCACAAGACCTGCTGTCGACCTATACGAAGCAGGCTTTGATGTATATGCGCCTCGTCTTCCAGGACATGGCACAACGGGTGAGGATTTCATCAATATCAAATATGAGGATATTGTATCTGTTGTATTGAAGGCAGCCGAGGATCTTTGCGCAAGCTATGGCACAGTTCATGTATTCGGTCACTCCATGGGAGGCGGGCTTGCATTGATTACCGCTTCTCATGTGAAGGGCATCAAGAGTGTAGCAGTCGCCGGTCCTGCAGCTTCTGAGAATAAGTCAAAGCTTCCAGTGAACCCTTTGCTGATGAAGCTCCTTGGGGCATTTAAGAAGCGTATGCCAAATAAATGGGCGCCAGATCCTGAATACATCATGTACTATGAAGGCGCGCCAAAGGATGATTTATATCTTGGCAAGGAATATTGGTCATGGCTTTACCCAAGGCAGCTTACGATGCTTTTCAAGGTTATGATCGGGGCTGGCAAGGCACTTGATGATATTGACAGGGATATCCTCACGATATCCGGAGGCAAGGACTCCATTATCGGAGATGGCTCATCCTTGCTGATTATGGAAAAAGGCAAGGGAAGGAATAGACATCTCCACCTTGATAATGCGACCCACTACATGTTCTACGATAAAGATAAAAGTGAGGAGCAGAAGGCAGTTGAGAGTGTTCTTGATTGGTTCTGCGCCCATAATGGTGCTGTTTGATGCTTTAGGCGTTAGAAATCTTAGATAAGGGTAAATCGTGCTATGGCTTTTGCTTTGGCAGAGCTTGCTATCCTTCCCATGGATGATGGGAGGGTCTTTTTTTTACAAGGCTTTGGGAAGAAAAATGAGACATTTTCTCTCTTCCTACTGCGCAGGAATGCATTCTCTATTGACAGAGGCTATCCTTTCATCCATATCCTTGCCACTTTCTGCATCTCTTCTGATATTTAGATTGAATTTAGATTATATTGGATGGCTCAGATGCGTAAAAAGCAAATATTGGATAAGGCATTGTTCTCAAAGCTTGGAGAGGAATATAGAAGTGTTGATCTGCCCCATACCTGGAATGCAGTTGATGGACAGGATGGTGGCGGTGATTATCATAGAGGAATTGGCAGTTACATATTAGAGCTTCCCGACCTAAGAGAAGGAAAGAGGATGTACATAGAGTTTCAAGGTGCTAATCATGTTGCGACTGTCTACTCAAATGGCACTCTCTTAGGCTCACACGAGGGAGGATTCTCCACTTTCAGGTTTGATTTGACAGATACACTGAAAAAGAGTGGCAACACTCTTTCTGTGGATGTTTCCAACGCAAGATCTGACATTTATCCCCAGTCTGCGGATTTCACCTTCTTTGGCGGCTTGTACAGGCAAGTCAGCGTCATTGAGGTTGAAGAAGCTCATTTTGATCTTCTTCTTGATGGCACAGATGGCGTTTTCGTGACGCCGTTTTGCACAGGGAGGACGAGAATTGACCTTTTCACGGTGGCAAGCGATGGCTGCAGGATAAAGGTTGCGATAAAGGATGAAAAGGGGAACACGGTGCAAAGCGGGGAGTGCATGGCTGAAAGACATAGCATTGTCAATCTCAGTGTTGTATCCCCAAGGCTTTGGGATGGCATTAAGGATCCTTATCTCTACACCTTGAATGCGACTCTTGAAAGGGATGGGGAGATAGTTGACGAGGTCTCTGTGTCCTATGGATATCGCAGCTTCCATGTTGAATCTGATAATGGATTCTTCCTCAATGGAGTGAGAATGCCATTAAGAGGCGTCTCTCGCCACCAGGACAAGCTTGATAAGGGATGGGCTCTATCAAGGGAGGACCATGAGGAGGATATTGCGATAATCAAGGAGATGGGTGCCAACTCCATACGTCTTGCGCACTATCAGCACGACCAGTATTTCTATGATCTATGCGATAGGACTGGCTTTGTAATCTGGGCCGAAATACCCTTCATAAGCGTATTCAATCGCTCAAAGAAGGCTTATGACAATACAATAAGCCAAATGAGGGAGCTTATTGGGCAGAATTACAATCACCCTTCTATTCTCTTCTGGGGTATCTCGAATGAGATAACCATAGGAGGGGAGTCTGATGCGCTTTATATGAACCTCACAAAGCTCAATAGCATGGCAAAAGCGATGGATCCGATAAGGCTAACGACAATGGCTGAGGTTTCGATGCTCCCTAAGGATAGCGAGCATGTGTATATCACAGACGTTCTTGGCTACAACCACTATTTTGGATGGTATGTCGGGGATGTCGAAGATAACGCCTCGTGGATTGATGATTTCCATAAGTCCAATCCAGATAGACCTCTTGGAATATCTGAATATGGGGCTGAGGCAGTGCTTTCATGGCACTCCGCATTTCCTGAGAACCATGATTACACGGAGGAATATGCGGCGTATTATCATCATCAACTGCTCAAGATATTCGAAAAAAGGCCTTTTTTGTGGTCTACGTATGTCTGGAATATGTTTGATTTCGCATCAGATGCAAGGAATGAGGGAGGCATCAAAGGACGCAATAACAAGGGTCTTGTGACATATGACAGAAAGGTGAGGAAGCAGGCCTTCTATATCTACAAGGCATATTGGAACAGCGAGCCAATGGTGTATGTGGCAGGGGAGCGCTTTGTGAATAGAGCTCCTGATGAGAGGGATATCACAGTCTATTCGAATTGCGATAGAGTCACTCTTATAGTCAATGGGGTGGAGCTGGCTGAGAAGGATGTTGTGGATCATATGGCGGTGTTCGAGAATGTCCCTTTGAAGAGGGGAGCCAACAAAATAAGTGCTCGCTCGGCAGGTGTTGAGGGCAATGAGATAGTCTTGAATGGAGTGGACGAACATGACTATCGCTATGATCTCCCCTTTGGGAATGAGGGGGCGAACTGGTTTGATGATCCTGAGGCATTGAAGAGGAGAAAGAGGCTTGCTATCAAAAATGGATTTCTAAGCATCAAGGATAAGCTAGGAACTCTTTTATCTGATCCTGAAGCTAAAGCAATAGTGGCTCCTCTTCTCACTAGAATAGGGCAGGAGAATGCCATGATGGGCGATGTGATGTCCTCAGATGGCGCAATGCATGAATTCTTGATGCGCATGAGGCTTGATGATTTGTTGAAGATGGCAAGCGGGACACTGCCTGATAGCTTTAGGGAGTCGCTCAATGAGGAGCTGCAGAAAATAAGGAAGCATTGAAAATGGGAGTCTTCGGACTCCTTTTTTCAGGATCAATGGTTTACCATTTTCATGTGAATATGATAAAATCCAGTTGTGAAAACCAAGGAGGATCGTATGGACGATGGTGGAAGTAATCCTTTACCTATGAAGATGATAATTAATTCTGCCTTCTTCTGCCTCTATTGATTTCCGCCAGGCGTTGAAGGCCTGGAGAGGAAAATGATCACAATAAGAAAGAATCTAACACGAAATCAGAATTACACCTGGGTTGATGTCAGGGAGATGGACAAGGATGACATCCGTGTGCTCACAGGTGAATATATGCTCTCTTCTGAGATGATTGCAGATATCATGGACGTTGATGAGATGGCTAGAATCGAGAAGGAGGATGATTTCACATTCATCATCTGCCGCCTTCCTTCTAGTGAGGATGATGACGATGAGAACCCTCTTGAGAGGAAATCCATCCCTCTTGGCATAGTCCTTTTCCCAGATACTGTCATAACAATATGCAGAGGCGATAGCGTCGTTATCGATGACTTTGCGAAAAAGAGGTTCAGACAGTGCCCTGTGGGGACAAAAGAGGGCTTTGTGATATCCATTCTCGGAAAGGCTGCTCTTGTGTACATCAGGCTTCTGAAATACATAAACAGGCAGAAGGATATTGTAGAGGAACAGCTTAACAAGGCTATCATGAACTATGAGCTTCTGCAGCTTCTCTCAATCCAGAAGTCCCTCGTTTACATCACCACATCTGTAACAGGCAACCAGTCTCTTTTGGAAAAGCTCCAGAAGGTCTCTTATTTCAGGCTGAACAACGAGGAGGAAGAGGAGTTCTGGGAGGATGCCGTCACAGACAACAGACAGGCAATCGAGATGGCTAAGACCTATACGAATATCCTCAACGGCACAATGGATGCGTATGGCTCTGTCATAGGCAACAACATGAATGTCATAATGCAGCGTCTCACTGTGATCTCTCTCTGTCTCATGTTCCCAACCTTCATCACTGGCTTCTTTGGGATGAACGTGGATCTTCCTGCGCAGGGCATGAAATGGGCTTGGGCATTTCTAGCGCTTATTTGTTCGCTTGTGGCAGCAATAAGCGCCATTGTCATCAATCATACGAACAACAGGTCTGTCATGAAGGCTAATAAGGGCATAATACCAAAGAAGAAGCGTGGCAAGAGCTTCACTCCTAGCGAGATCAAGTACATGAGAAGAAAGAAGGCTTCCATGGAGGATGACTCCTGAGAGCCAGAGCTTTCTTATTTGATGACTCTTAGGATATAGCCCTTCAGGTACTCGCTTTCTGGGAATGATAGTCTCACTGGGTGGTCATCGCCAGCTGAAAGTGTCTCAAGTATCTGGATTTCAACCTTCGCATCTGCTGCAGCCCAGCTGAGCGTGAGCTTGAACATCTCCCTCGTCATTGCGCCAGAGCAAGAGAAGGTTGCGATTATTCCTCCGTTTCTTATTTTCGACATCGCAACGCGATTAAGGTCCTTGTACGCCTTTTGCGCGTTCTCAAGCTTGCTCTTTGTCTTTGCAAGCTTTGGAGGGTCAAGGATGATCATGTCATATTTGTCCTGCTCTATTGTCCTGATGTAATCAAAGGCGTCGGCATTTGTTATAGTCACCCTCTCTCTAGAGCCCTTTGGAATCGCATTCCTATCCTCATTGATGTGAACTTGGTATAATAGATGCCTTAAGGCTGTCTCAGAGGCATCGACTGCGTCAACGCTCTTTGCGTTGCCCCTAAGACAGTGCAGGGTAAAGGCTCCTGTGAAGGAGCAGACATCAAGCACCGTCTTCTCTGAAGCATAGCCTTCGACTATGTTCCTGTTGTTTCTCTGGTCGCAATAAAAGCCGGACTTCTGACCTTTTCCTGGAGTGGCCTCATAGTAGATTCCGCTTTCAATGAACTGCACATTCTTCAGATCAGCATCACTCTCTTTGATTTCTTCTCCATCTCTGAAGTAGCGAGCCTTCTCAGAAATGCCCTCTTGCGGCGCATATTGAGGATCTGCGGTGACTTGAATGAGCAAAGGCTTAAGGGTTGAAGTGAGCTCACTTACTATTTCGGGAAGGAAATGCTCTGCGAATCTTGAGGAGATGATCACCCTTATTTGATTCGCATATACATCCGCTGCGATGCCAGGAAGGAAATCCGCTTCCCCATGGATTATTCTGAACGAGGTGGTGTCAGGAGATGAGAAATATGGTCTTCGCCTCAATATGGATTCCTTTACAAGAGACCTGATTAGGTCATTTCCAACCTTCTGGTTCCTATCCCAGGATAGAAGGTGCAAGAGGATATGGCTCTTCTCATCATACCAGCCATAGGCTATGAAAGAGCCGCTTGAGCTGGTTATCTCAGCCCAGTCGCCGTTCTCAAATGGTGGGGACACCTTGTCTATCGCTCCAGAGAATACCCATGGATGATGCTTAATAAGCTGCTTCTCTTTTCCTTCTTTGACACTGATTCTGTACATAGAACCAAAGTTACCTTTTCATCGGGTAAATTGCAAGTTGTCGCCTCCTCTTGTATCATAGGGGCATGAAAGCTGTGATATTCGATCTTGATGGAACGTTGCTCAACACTTTAGAGGATATCAGATGTGCCATCAACTATGCGCGTAGGGCCTACGGCGGGGCTGAGGTGTCGAGCTCTGACACTAGAAGGTATATAGGAAATGGCTTATATAAAGCACTCAAAGGTTCTTTTGCAGAGCATGGCCCTGCGATTGATGATGAGGAGCTTGCTCTCGCATTTCAGCTTATGATGGAATATTACAGAAAGCATCCTGCAGATCACGCATATCCATATGAGGGTGTGATGGAGCTTTTGAGGACTCTAAGGAAGAGAGGCATAAAGGTTGCGATTCTCTCAAATAAGGCGGACTCTATTTTGCAAAGCATGCTTCCAAGCTCCTTTGAGGGCTTTTGCTTCGATTATGCAATTGGCCACAGAGAGGACTTTCCCCTTAAGCCAGACAGGATGTCCTTTCTTCATGTTCTTGATGCTCTTGGGGTTCAAAAGGATGATGTGGTGTACATCGGAGATAGCGAGGTCGATTACCAGACTGCCATCAACGCGGGTGTGAGGCACATAATCGTGACCTATGGCTTTAGAGACCGCGAGGAACTTGCCTTAAAGGGAATAGAGCACCTGATTGACCACGTTCCAGGCTACGAGGAGATTCTTGATGTCTTTTCATCTAGCGCACATTGAGAAGGGAGAGGGTGATTACCTCATCCTGCTTCATGGAAATGGAGAGGACTCCTCTTATTTTGCAAATCAGCTTGAGCCTTTATCGAAGTTTTTCCATGTGATTGCCGTGGATACAAGGGGCCATGGGCGCACACCAAGGGGAGAGGGGGATTTCTCCTTAGAGCGATTCAGGGATGACCTGATTGGCTTCATGGATGAAAAGGGGATAAAGAAAGCACACCTTCTTGGCTTTTCAGATGGCGCCAACATAGCGCTTCTTCTTGCTCTCTCATATCCGGAGCGAGTGGGGAAGCTCATTTTAAATGGGGGGAACATCTTCCCTATGGGACTCAAGCCAAAGGTGCTTAACCAGATAATCAAGGAGTGGAATATTGCGAAAAAGAAGAATCTTCTTAGGCAGGAGGAGCTCCTGAGATTAATGGTCATGGAGCCTCGCTTAAGGTGGGAGGACCTGAGGAGAGTGGAAGCTGAGTGCTTGGTTGTTGTTGGAAGCGAGGATGTGATCAGGGCGAGCCACTCAAAAAGGATGGCGGCATTTCTTAAGCGAGCGACGTTTGAGGAAATAGAGGGAGGACACGATATAGCATTTTCAAATAGCGGTGCATTTAATGAGAAAGTGCTCTCCTTCCTGCTTTAAATAACGCCATATCGTGTTTTTTTGATAACAATAGTTTTGTATTGATGTTAAACTGATAGCAGGAGATTTATCAAATGGAAATTTCAGAAAAGATGAAGAATGACGTTCTTGTTGCGGCAAAGAACTACATAGAGTTTGAAGCTAATGATTATTTCAGGAATCAGGTGGAGGACGCTATAAGAAAGGAGGATTGGGAGGATCTCTATGATCGCTTCTACACCTCATTGGCATTTGGAACCGCAGGGATGCGCGGTGTCATTGGCGGTGGCACTAATAGAATGAACACATTCATGGTAAGAAAGGTGTCCCAGGGTTTGGCAGAGTACCTCAATCAGGCAGTGAAGGATCCTTCAATCGCGATTGCATATGACTCTCGTCTTTTCTCTGCTGATTTTGCGAAGGCAGCCGCTCTTGTCCTTGCTGCTAATGGCGTCAAGGTCTATCTCTATGATAGCCTCAGACCAGTGCCAATGCTCTCTTTTGCTCTAAGGTACCTTAAGACAACAGCTGGCATTGTTGTCACAGCATCACACAATCCATCAAAGTACAATGGCTATAAGGTGTACTGGTCAGACGGAGGCCAGGTCACACCTCCACATGATATTGAGATTGCAAAGAAGGCAAATGCAGTGCTCGGAGGTCAGATTCTCTCAATTGATGAGGATGAAGCAAGAGCAAAGGGCCTCTTGAATGCTGTTCCTGAGGATGTTGACAATGCTTATTACCAGATGGTGCTTTCCTCATTAAGAAGACCTTCTCTTGTTCAGAACAGCCCAATAACAGTCGCATATACACCTCTTCACGGCTCAGGCAATGTGCCTGTAAGGCATATGCTTAAGAAGCTCGGAATCAGATGCGAGGTGGTAAAGGAGCAGGAACTTCCAGATGGCAACTTCCCAACAGTCAAGCTTCCTAACCCAGAGAGCGCAGAGGCAATGAGCAAGGTAATCGAGCTTGCGAAGAGCGTGAAGGCAGATATAGTGCTTGGCACAGACCCTGATGCTGACCGCCTTGGCCTTGCTATCCCAACAAGCGATAAGAAGGACGACTATCTTCTCCTCACAGGCAACCAGATTGCCACTCTCTTGGTTGACTACCTGCTCACAACAGCTCTTGAGATGAATAGCTGTCCAGATAAGAAGGCTCTTGTCGTCAAATCCCTTGTCACAACTGATCTGGTAAAGAAGATCGCAGAGAGAAATGGAGGGGAGTGCAAGGATGTTCTTACAGGCTTCAAGTACATCGCAGAGCAGATCCAGGCAATCGACGATGGTAAGAACAAAGAGGACTACTTCCTCTTCGGATGCGAGGAATCCTATGGCTTCTTGACAGTTCCACATGTAAGAGATAAGGATGCTGTATCCTCAGCTGTCGCAGCTGTTGAGATGATGTGCTACTACGCAACTAAGGGCATCTCTCTGCAAGAGAGGCTGGATGCAATCTATGAGACATATGGATATTCAACAGAATGCGTATTCTCACGCGACTATGAAGGCGCTGCGGGCAAGGAGAAGATGGCATCCATCATGGCAGACTTCAGAAACCTCTCTAAGGGCGATGAGATTGTCGGAAGGGAAATCGAATCTGTTGAGGACCTTTTGGGTGAGAACACTGGCTTCCCAAAATCAGATGTGATCATCATTCGCTTCACTTCAGGCGAGAAGATGGTTGTAAGACCTTCCGGCACAGAGCCAAAGATCAAGTACTACATCTTCCTCTCTGCAGGAGAAGGTGGAAGAGCTGCGCTTGAGAGTGATATTCCAAGAATCATAGGTGAATTCAAAGCAGCCTTCTGATGTTCGTATATTACCTTAAAAGACGAAGCGGGGATCTTGCGATGGCAGATCTCCGCAAGGTCGAGGCCTATGAAGGGACTGAGGATGAGATAGTCTTCCTCATGTCCTCTCCAATAAAGGAAAGGGACTATGACCTTGCTTCAGAAAGGATTCTGAAGGGAATCAACAAGAAAATCCTTTTAAGGATACAGGAACGGCATGGCATTGCCCTGTCTCTCATTCCTATTTTTGCCTCCTTGCTGATATATTTCGGCCTTATTATGCCAAAGATTGACATCTCCATCGCAAATCAGGCTCTGCTTTTCATGTTCATCCTCATTGCATGCGTTTTGCTGACAATAAGATTGTTCCGGAATCAGAAAGTCGTGAAAAGCACGAGAGAGTCATATGCTGCTCAGCTTCAATATCCATCGATTGTCTATACAGATGAGATGAAGAAGCTTGAGATGTACTACGAAGAGCTATATGAGTATGATCTGAAGACTATGGCAGCTATGCTTTCTGAGGGACGGATCAAAGGATATGAAGGCGATGTCTCAATCGGCTTTTTGCTAGCGCTGGAGTGCTACATAATCGATTGTGAGAAGATGGTCCATCGATATGCAAGGATACTCAACACACCAGGATATAATCAGGAGCGTGAGAGAGAGCACATCCAAAACGATACCGCAACAGGGCTTTTGGACATCTATTTCCTCGCTTTCTTCCTTGGGGTGAACAAGAAAGATCAATAATGCAGCTTTTTCAGATATATAAGGCATGTGCTATTTTCTTTTGCCTGCCTTATTGCTTTATTGCAATGCATTTGCTGAAAGAGCTCCAACTAAGCTCTGCACTCTTCCAATATTCCTTCTTCTCATCCTTCTCTCTTTGAGATTCAGGAGGCTATCGCTTCCTGTTCTCATGGCATTGACCTTGCATCTTCTGTCTAACGATGCGATGATGAGAGCCCATTTCTCATCCTCGCTTGAGGAGAGTGGGATAATCGCTCTCTATGGCACTGTTGAGAGTAAGCCAAGTGTGCGAAGAAACCGTGATGCAGGCTTTAGGCTCAATGCAAAAGCTGCGGTGGACACGGATGGCTCTGTATATAGTGCTAAGGGAATCATTTATGTGATATCGGATTTGACAGATATCGACAAAGGGGATGATGTTCGCCTTGATGGTGCATATAATAGCAAAGGCTACTTCAAGGCAAGCTCAACGAATGTGTTGAGCAGATCTCCTTTTGGTGGCCTTAGAAGGGCTGTGCTTTCCAAAATATACGAGGCATTGAGATTCGAGGGTGGGGATTTATCTGCATTTCTTCTCCTCGGCTCTGACGAGAATGGTGCGACTGAGGTTGTTGAAAGAGCAAGACTTTGTGGCCTAACCCACCTTCTTGCGCTATCTGGAATGCACCTAAGCATACTCTCGATGATGATTGAGAGGCCTCTTTGCAAGGTGATAGGAGAGAAGAGGGCAAGAGCTTTTGCAATCTCATTCTTGGTTTTCTTCACCTATCTTTCAGGCTGGAGAGCCTCCTTGCTGAGGGCTCTGATATATAGAGTCCTAATGCTGAAGTTCTCTAAGGAACACTCCTTCTCCCTTTCCTTGGTGCTCATGCTTGCGCTATCGCCATGCTCGGTCGATGATCTCTCATCTGTCCTTGGCTTTGTCTCCTTGAGTGGAATGCTGCTTCTCTCACCTCGTCTTGAGAGTGTTCTCTTTTTTATCGTTCCCTTGCCTAGAAGGTGGATTGAGCTTATATCGTCGTCGATTTCCGCCATGTCCTTCTCAATCCCGCTTTTGATGGAGTACTTTGGAACATACCAGCTTCTTGCGATAGCCACAGGTGTCATCCTCACTCCCTTGATAGAGCTTTATATGCTTCTTTCAGTACTGGTTTTGCTTCTTCCTCCGCTTTCATCTGCGCTAAGTCTTCTATACAAGGGGATAATGCTCCTTTTGGAGCTCTTCTCCAAGCTGGAGGGACAGAGTGATTATCTAGGATATAAGTGGCTTCTTCTTGCCATTTTCCTCTTGCTAGCCCTTGAAATAGCGATAAATAGAGTGCAAAAGCCAAAAAGGGCTTTAACTATGGGAATTCATTAAGTACAATTACAGGGTGATGAGAAAGCTGAAGACTGCACTACTTGTTATCCTTTTTTCCCTTTCATTCCCTCTATGCGCAGAGAGTCTTGATTACATAGGCTTCTCTCTCGGCTTTGATTTCAGTAGCAAATCAACAGTCTTTAGTGATGGGATTGTTTGGGAAAGCAATAGCACATCAGTTGATCTGTCGATGGATATGCTTGTCTATTTCAACAGCCAGGATAGCCAAATAAGATATGGCTCGGGCTTCTCGATAGGGTGTGGTCTTCCTGTCTTTTACGATACTGTCTATGGTACAGTCGAAGGCAAGAAACCCTTTGCAGTCTATGGCAAGGCTTCGTTTGATGTAGCCTTCTTCATCAATAATAAGGCCGCTATTGAGTCGAAGCTGGGATTTGCGATCCGCGTTGACCAGCTTGATTTCCGCAGCAACCACGCAGAGCTTGGCCTCTCACAGCCAATGAGGCTGATGAACACAGGTATCATGGCCCTTCTAGGGCTTTCGATGAGATATGAGGTTAATCCCGGCATCGTCCTTAGAGGTGGCACTGAGCTGATGCTTTCAATGCTGGAGCATATTGAGCTGTTCCAAGGACCTTCGATTGCAGATAGCTATGAAGGAGTGCACAAGGGCTCTAGGTCCTCGATAGTGCCTTATCTTTCCATTCTCTTCTCTTATTGATTCTTTTTTGGTATTCTCAAGCCATGTGGGATCTGAACTACGACAGCATATCTGAGATTGATGCGATTTTGAAGGAGAATGGACTTGCAATGTCCAAGAAGTTCGGGCAGAACTTCCTAATCTCAAGACAGGGCAGAGAGAGAATTGTGGATCTTATGAAGCTCAATAGCTCCATGAAGGTGTGGGAGATTGGCCCTGGCCTTGGCGCGATCACCCACCTTGTGCTTGGGAAAAAAGCTGAGCTCACTTGCTTTGAGATTGACCACGGCTTTGCGGAGATTCTCAGAGATAAGGCCTTTTGCGATGAGCCTTTGTTTGAATTAGTTGAAGGTGATGCTCTCAAGACATTGTTCAGATATAACCATACTCCAGATAGAATAATAGGCAACCTGCCTTACAATGTAGGCTCTGTCATAATCGCAAGGCTAATTGAAAGAAGCATTCTTCCTGAGATGATGGTCTTCACGTTGCAAAAAGAGGTAGTTGAGAGAATGTGCGCATCCACAGGCTCTGATAGCTACTCATCCTTCTCTGTGCTTACTCAAATCGATTACGAGAACAAGCTTGCCCTGACGTTGAAGAAAGGGTGCTTTTGGCCTCAGCCCCAGGTGGATAGCGCTGTGGTTGTCATGACAAAGAGAAAGGAGCCTCTTGTGTCAGAGGAGCTTAGGGATACCTTTATTCCTCTTGTCAGGGATCTCTTCTCGCAGAGACGGAAGACAATAAAGAACAATCTAATATCCTCAAAGTATGGGAATCTTGGCAAGGATGCGATTGAGAGCATAATCTCAAGTGCGTCGCTTTCAGGAAGTGAGAGGGCAGAGTCCTTGTCCTTTTCCCAGCTTCTCTCGCTTGCAAAAAGCGCGAGGGAATATTACACGATTGGATAATCTATGAAAGAGTGGTAGGATTTCTCTATGGAGAAGAAGAAAGGGTATTACATCGTTGACGGCGCTTATGTTGAGCTTCCTAAGGATAGGCGGGGGCTTTTGCGCTTCTTTTGCGTAAGATTCTTCTCGGGCGTTGTAATGTGGTTCATCCCCTGGTTCATGATAGCCATCGCGTCCTTTACAACCTTCAAGCAATTCGGCTTTCTTTGCTATTCTCTGACAACGATGTTCTTTTTTGAGTCCTTCTATCTTTATCATATCCTTCGAGAGACAAGAAATGGACAGGGATATTTCTTTGTATTCTCAATCGTCATGATACTTCTGTTTGTATGCTTCATGTGAAAAAGGCTTGCCAAAATCAATTGACAAGCCCTTGTTAAATCCTTTATTTTACAGATCAGTTCTCTGCGCCAGCCTGAGCTAATGTGATTGCTGATGTAACAACGATATCCTCAACTGAGCAGCCTCTTGAAAGGTCAGATACTGGCTTTGCGAATCCCTGTAGAATTGGGCCGTAAGCCTCTGCTCCTGCTAAGCGCTGAACAAGCTTGTAGCCAATGTTTCCAGCCTGGAGGTCAGGGAAGATGAGTGTGTTTGCCTGTCCTGCGACGTTAGAGCCTGGTGCCTTCTGTGCTGCGACTGAGCCTACGATGGCTGCATCAAGCTGAAGCTCGCCGTCTACCTTGAGGTTTGGGCACTTCTCCTTGATGAGAGAAGCAGCTGTTGTGACCTTGTCAACGAGATCTCCCTTTGCTGAACCCTTTGTTGAGTATGAAAGGAGTGCTACAACTGGCTCAGCTTCCAAGAATACTCTGCATGACTCAGCAGATGCCTCAGCGATCTCTGCAAGCTGCTCTGCTGTTGGGTTAGGGATTGTTGCGCAGTCAGCGAAGATGAATGAGCCATTGACGCCGTACTGTGTCTTATCTGTTGCCATGACAAAGCAAGAGGATGCGGACTTGATGCCAGGCTTGCACTTGATGATGTTGAAGCAAGCTCTGAGAACATTGCCTGTTGTTGACTCTGCGCCAGCAACGAGAGCATCTGCGTATCCGAGGTGCACGAGCATTGCGCCCCATCTGAGCTGGTCAACGATATCGATCTCTGCCTGCTCAGCAGTCATGCCCTTGTGCTTTCTCATTTCATAATATTCATTTGCGAACTCAGCCTTCTTGTCTGACTTGTTTGGGTCTGAGATTTCGATGCCTGTAAGATCAACGCCGATTTCCTTTGCGAATGCCTTTACCTTCTCTTCATCTCCAACGAGCACTACGCTTGATGCAAGACCCTCATCCTTGATCTTTCTTGCTGCCTGAACAGTTCTTTTTTCCATGCCTTCAGGAAGCACGAGCTTCTTATTGGCCTTGATAGCAAGACCCTTCATTTTTTCTGAAAATGTCATTTTTATGTAATCTCCTAGCAAAAAAGCTACTCTCATGATAAACCCCTCACGATTAAAGTTAAAGTGTTGTCAGCCTCTTTTTGTTTCTTTTGTGTCAATCGAAGCTTTGATATTGAGGAAAATCCATCTTGTCTTAGCTTTAGCTAAGGGATATCCTTTGACTTATGAGAATAGGTGTTTATGGGTTAGGTCGCTTCGGCTCCTTTTGGGCAGAGTCATTGTACAAGGCAGGATGTGAGGTTGTAGCATGGTCAAGAAGCCAGCATGAGCTTCCACAGGGGGTTAAGGCCGCATCTGAGGAGGAGGTCCTCAGCCAGGATTATGTATTCTTTGCTGTGACAATCTCTGCCTTCGAGGATGTTCTAAGGAGAGTTGGTGGCAAGGTGGGAAAAAACAGCGTCATCTTGGATACCTGCTCAGTTAAGACATATCCTGCCAAATGGATGCGCAAGTACCTTCCTGAGGAGACTTACAAGATAGCAACACATCCTATGTTTGGACCCGACTCAGGCCGAAATGGCCTTTCTGGGCTTCCTATTGTCATGTGTCCGATCTCAAAAATCGATGAAAGATACCAGAAAGTGAAAGAGCTTTTCCACTCAATGGGGCTTGAGGTTCTTGAGATGAGTGAGAGAGAGCACGATGAGGAGGCTGCGTATTCACAGGGGATCACGCACTTTGTAGGTAGAACCTTGAGGGAAATGGGGATGGCACCCACGCCCATTGCGACCCAGGGATATAGGAATCTCATGGCTATAGTCGATCAGACGTGCAATGACCCTTTGCAGCTTTTTTACGATCTTCAGCGCTACAATCCATATGCTAAGGAGATGAGGCTTTCCTTGCAGGTGGCTATTGAGAAAACACTTAATCGCCTTGCAAAAGAGGAGGACAGGCTTTGAGGGTTTATGTCTATACTTTGGGCTGCCGTCTTAATCAATGCGAGTCAGAGGCTATTGCTGACAGCTTTTCACAGCAGGGCTTCCAGATTGTCAAGGACTATAATGAGGCTGACCTCGTCATAGTCAACACATGCACAGTCACCTCAAAGTCCGAGCAGAAAGCAAGAAGGATGATCAGGTTGTTCTCAAAAAGCGCTTCTGCGATTGCGATAACAGGCTGTTATGCTGAGGTCGAGAGAATAGAAGTGGAGGCGTTATCATCAAAGGCCTCTGTGTTCTCTCTTTCAGAGAAGGCCTCCCTTCTTGAGCTTCCGCTGCATATGAAAGCTAAGCTAGCAGAGGGTATGGATGTGCTCAATGCCCTTGGATGCTTCAAAAAGGAGGAGAAGAGCCCATTTTCTTTCGACCCATCCTCTTTCTCCTATCATTCTAGGGCTTATTTGAAGATACAGGATGGCTGTGACAACTCATGTGGCTATTGCCGCACGACAATTGCACGTGGACAATCTGTGTTTCTCGATAGCGATGAGGTCGTGAGAAGGGCTTTGAAGCTGGAGAGGGAGGGGTTCCACGAGATAATGCTCACTGGAGTGAATCTCACCAACTACAACCACTCAGGTGGAGGGCTTGGCCCCCTTATGGAGAAGCTCCTTCTAGCTCTTGGCCCTGATATGAGGCTTCGCCTTTCGTCAATGGAGCCAGACTGTGTCGATGATAGGCTTCTTGACGCGATTTCTGATTATCGTGTGCAGCCGCACTTCCATATTCCCATCCAGTCTGCATCAGATAAGGTTCTTGGGATTGTGAACAGGAAATACTCTATTGAGCATGTCCATCACATCATCGAGAGAGTGAGGAATGTGAAGGACGATCCTTTCATCGCATGCGATGTGATCTCTGGTCTACCCGGGGAGGGAGAGAAGGAGTTCTTGGAGACCTATCGCTTTTTGCAGGATGTAGGCTTTGCAGCCATGCACGTCTTTCCGTACTCGCCAAGGCCCGGCACTCCTCTCTTTAAGGTGAAGGACAGGCCTGAGGAGAGAGTGAGAGATGAGAGAGCGGAGATTCTTAGAAAGCTTTCAGCAAAGCAAAGCCATGAGTATGTTGCACGTCAGAAAGGAAAGAGCTGCGAGATCCTCATTGAAAAGGGTTTTGAGGGAACTACAGGCAACTATCTTAAGGCAAGGGTTGTTCCAAAAGATGGCCTCTGTTTATATCCCGGCATGATATACAAGGGAACTTTCAGCTCTGTGTTCCCCTTGGAAGTTTCTCTTTGACTATTATCTCGGGAATGGCTGTCAAGACTCTGCTGTTAGGTGGTATTGATGCCTTGATCCAAGCATTTGATGCAATTGTGCTGTTCTCTCCAATCCTCACGTCCCCAAGAATTGTCGAGTTCGCATAGATTGTGACGTTGTTCTCAATTGTGGGGTGTCTCTTTATGTCTTTCAGGAATACTCCACAAGCATTCTTCGGAAATGACAGAGCTCCAAGAGTCACGCCCTGGTATATCTTGACATTGTCCCCGATTATGGTGGTCTCTCCGATTACGACGCCAGTGCCATGGTCGATGAAGAAGCTCTTGCCTATGGTTGCTCCAGGGTGGATATCTATTCCGGTCTTGGAATGAACTACTTCGTTCATCATTCTTGGAATCAAGGGAATGCCCTCGAGAAACAGGAAGTGCGCGATTCTATGCATGAGTATTGCCCTGATTGCGGGGTAGCATATTATGATCTCGTGCAGCCCCTTTGCAGCAGGATCTCCATTGAAGCCTGCCTCTGCATCGAGCTTCAGCAAGCTCCTTATTTCGGGAAGCGCCCTGCATAGCTTGTCAACGACATCCTTTGTTCGTATCTCGTTCTCTCTTGTATGCTCCTCGTCGCTCTCATATTCAAGCGCAAGCAATATTGTGTTGTATAGAAGGTTGGAGACAGTGTCTAAATGGATTGAGACTGCTTGCTTGAGAGATAGCCTGTCCTTTATCCCAGCATGACCTGGAAAGAAGAGGTTGATGAACTCATCCTCGATTCGCTCTATGTCCTTCATCGAGGGAAGGCCTTTTGTGCCTTTCACGAAGTTGAAACGTCTTGTTCTGTCAAAAGATTCCAAATAAGAATCAAGAAAAGGTGCTGGGTTGTATCTCATGATGAAAGAAAAATAGCACTATTGTGGCATTTTGCAAAGCAGATTCATTTTTCTGCTTGATCAATTGGCACCTTAATTCTGCTCTTCGTTTCTCAGAATGCTCTCAACCTTGTCATATATCTTATTACTTGTTGCCAAAGCTACAGATATCTTGATCGCATCGAAGGCAAGAAAAGGGGCACAGCCTGTTATGAAGGCTGATTTGAAGTTGATGTTCAGCTTGTATGCCATCCAGAAAAGCCCGAAAAGATAGAGAATCGCATTCATCAAAAGAAGGATGGTAGCGCTGAAGGCTATCCTCTTTTTCTTGTTTTTCCTAGCCAGATAGGAGCCAACAAGCGAGGCTGGCACCATTGCGATGAGAAAGCCTCCTGTTGGGCCCAATATGCCTGCAAGTCCTCCACCAGAGGTGAAGACAGGAAAGCCTATGGCACCGAGAAATAGATATAGCAGTACAGAGGATAGTGCCTTCTTAGGAGGCAAGAGCAGCGCGAGCATGAAAAGAAAGAGGGTCTGAAGCGTTATCGCAACAGGACCTAGCGGTATTCTTATGTATGAGCCAGCGGCTAATAAGGCAGAGAATAGTGGCACTAGTATGCTCATGTGCCTAGTTTCATTTTAAATCCAAGCCATGTCAACTGAATGTAAACAGTTTACGTGTAAAAAGGGGGTGGAATCCAAGTTTACAAAGTTTTTCTGTTGGAATATCATACGACTATGAACGTAAAAACAGAAGTTCTCCACTATCTCATGGACCATCCAAATGTGTTTGTCAGTGGAGTGATGCTTTCAGAGAAATTCGGCTGCTCAAGAATGGCAGTGTGCAAGGCTGTTAATTCACTTCAGGAAGAAGGGTATTCAATAGATGCATCCAAGCGGTTAGGGTATAAACTGAATCCTGGTTTTGATGTCCTATCGAAGCTGAGCATCGAGAAGGAACTAGCTAAGTCAGGCGTCCAGGTTTTCTGCTTCAAGGAGCTTGAGTCAACAAACAAGAAAGCAAAGGAGCTCTCTGTGCAAGGTGTTGAAACGCCTTTCGTAGTCGTCGCTGTAAGCCAAAGCGCAGGCAGAGGAAGACTGGGGAGGACGTTTGTATCCCCAGAGGGAGGCATGTATTTCTCATTAGTGCTGTCTGGCAAGGATATTGTGAATCCCGACCTTGTCACGACATCCGCATCCCTTGCCATATCAAGGGCAATGGAGAGACTCACCGGCATGAAAACTGACATCAAATGGGTCAACGATCTCTATCTTGGCGGCAAGAAGGTCACTGGCATCCTCACAGAGGGGATTGTCAATATGGAGGAAGGTGGGCTTCAGGAGGTTGTCATCGGAGTTGGAGTCAACCTGAAGACAAAGGAGGAGAGCTTCCCTGAGGAGCTGAGGCCTATTGTCACATCGTTCTATCCAAATGGTGTTTGCGCAGTCTCCAGAGCAGAGGCGATCGCTGAATGCGTGAAGGAGATATTGAAAATCAGAGGTGAGGATTTCATCCAGGAATACAGGGATAAGTGCTTCCTGATCGGAAAACGAGTCATTGTCATCAAGGGCGATATGTCAAGAGATGCTCTTGCACTCGGAATCGATGATTTTGGACATTTAGTTGTCCAGTATGATGATGATACCATCACGACAATCTCCTCTGGGGAAGTTACATTGAAGTTCTAACTGAAAAGGAAATAGATTATGCTCAATAAGCTT
>JAZURW010000087.1:0-2358 GCA_045606405.1 Candidatus Ornithospirochaeta sp.
CAGGGCGCTTCTTGAGCCACTCTTCTATATAGTCCTCCTTCATGAACTCCTCGTAGGCAGCGATCTCCTCATCTGAATAGTCGGTTGTTTCAATGACGTAATCAGGAGTTATCCCAACACCGTGGATATCATTTCCATCAGGGGTGAAATACCTAGCTGTCGTGATATTGAGATAGCCATTCATATAAGGGATGACGCTTTGCATGATTCCCTTTCCGAAGGTCTGGGTTCCCACGACAACAGCTCTATCGTTTTCCTGAAGAGCAGCTGTGAGAATTTCGCTTGCAGATGCTGTTCCCTCATTAACTAGGATAACAAGAGGCATCCTATCGCTAACAGCGAGGCTTGAAGATGCTGTGTAGACGATATCCCTGTTGCTTGAGCCTTCCTTGTAGCCTGTTGTGAGCAGAGTCTTATCCTTTACGAACATATTCGCAATCGACAGAGCGGAGTCAACAATGCCACCGCCATTGTTCCTAAGGTCTATGATGAGGCTGGTAGCGCCCATATCGATAAGCTCCTTGATATGGTTGAATACGCTTTCATAGGTTGACTGGCTAAACTGTGAGATTGTCAGGTAGCCGATATTGCCTTCTAAAAGCTGTATCTCGCTAGTAGGCGTTGTCACGACCTCAGGCATCAGAGTGATATCGAAAACAGATGTGCCTCTATGGACTGTCAGCGTGATAGATTCCCCTGCTTTGCCTCTTATCAGCTTCGATGCCTCTGTGGCATTAAGCGATGAGATATCCTCGCCATTGACATGGCTGATCAGGTCATTGGCTCGAAGGCCAGCCCTATCTGCAGGCCCACCTGGGAATGGAGATGTGATGATGACCATATATGTCTCCGGATCATCAGGATCGATGAACTCTGGATTCATCTTCGTCAGGTATGTTCCTATTCCGACATAGGTTCCACCAGTCTCCTCAGAGAACTCCTCTGCATCTGTTGGTCTTACAAAGTATGAGTATTTGTCGCCAAGAGAGTTGACCATGGCTTCGATCAAATCGAGCTGCATCTCATTGTTGTCTATATCATATAAGTAGTTATTCTCAAGGAATGTGAATACGTTGCCCAGAGAGTAGAGCATCTCATTGAGGCTCACATCCCTCTCTTGGCTCTTCAAGCTGGAGATGTAGCCATCATTGTTGCTGTTGAACTCTATGGAAAGGTTGTCTGTTGTCGCAGGCTGCGCAAAAACAGTGCCGATTGCAAATAGCAATGTAAAAAAAAGATAAAAAATTTTCTTCATAACAAGAAGTTTAATACAAAAAGAGAAGTAAAGAATAAAAATTGTGTGAATTAATATGTATCAAATGTGTGTTTCACCTATCACCACAATTGAAAATAGATATCTAAAGTAATAAAATCCATTCATGGTGCTATTTTCTGTTTTCCCTTCATGGATTTCCCCATATGTGATAGAAGGCCTTCCAATCAGATGGTATGCAGTTATGTATATTGTAGCATTCATCCTCTCATATGCGATCTTCAGGCATTTTTCAAAGCAAGAGAGCGATCTTAAGCTAACTGCAGAGCAGACACAGGACTTCTACTTCTGGGTCATTATCGGTCTATTGATAGGCGCAAGAGTCGGCTCATGCTTATTCTACTCAGATGCATCATATTATCTTACGCATCCATGGATGATGTTCTGGCCTTTCAGGGACGGACAGTTCGTTGGGCTTCCTGGAATGAGCTATCATATAGCGGTCGTGGGCGTGACAGTCGCGACATGCATATATTGCAGAAAGCATAGGCTCTCGATTCTGAAGATGGGAGATCTTCTTGCCCTTTCAGTTCCGCTTGCTTATTTCTTTGGACGCTTGGGTAATTTCATAAATGGCGAGCTATATGGAAGAGTTACCACTTCAGCAGTTGGCATGATATTCCCAACAGCGGAGATGTTCCCAGTCTCCATCCCATGGGTTCGTGAGATTGCTGACAAGCTTGCTTTGGAATATGTGGAGGGTGGATATGTCAATCTCCCTAGATTCCCATCACAGCTCTTTGAGGCATTTGGAGAAGGGCTGCTGCTATTTGCATTGATGTATTTCCTCATTTGGAGAAACAGGAGGAAAAGGAATATTCCTGATGGCATGCTCATAAGCAGCTACATCTTCGGCTATGGCCTTGTAAGATTCATAATCGAGTATTTCAGACAGCCTGATGCAGAGATCGGGTATGTTCTCACATTTGGAAGAGAGAGTGGCAATATCTATCTTTTTGAGTCGGTTTTCAATATCTCAAAGGGACAGGTGTTCTGCTTGATCATGATGGTTATCGGCATAGTGCTTGCCATAGCTGTCACAGTTTGGCGCAATAAGAGGGTTGAATATGATAAACAAAAGAATC
>JAZURW010000088.1:0-2883 GCA_045606405.1 Candidatus Ornithospirochaeta sp.
GTGCTCATGGCCTCCGAGCTTGATCTGCCTAGAGGTGTTGTTGGCGTGATTGCAGACTGCCCATACTCATCTCCCATTGAGATCATAAGAAAGGTGTCCATTGACAGGAGGATCCCTTGGGCCTTGGTGAAGCCTTTTGTGCATACATCAGCACGTATATTCGGCGGCTTTGATATAAAGGCGTCCTCTCCCGTTGAGGCTGTCAGGAATACAAAGCTTCCAATTCTCCTCATCCATGGCACGGACGATCGATATGTTCCTTATCAGATGAGCGTTGCTATCAGACAAGCGAATCCAAAGAACATCGATTTCCTGACAGTGGAAAGGGCGGGGCATGGGCTGAGCTATATGATAGATACAGATGCCTATGAGAGTGCCGTGAAGGAGTTCCTCAAGAAGGTGCTTGAGTAGAAAAAGGACTCAGATCAGGTTCTTGCTGATTATATTCCCAGAAGTCTTTTGAGCGAGCTTTCCTGCATTACTCCGGAGACTCTATTCGATACCTCCCCATCCCTGAATACCATGATGGTTGGGATTGTTTGGATGCCATAGGATTCTGCTATTGCAGGTGCCTCATCAACATCGCATTTGCAGATTTTCACATCCTTGAAATCCGGGCCAAGGTTGTCCAATATCCTGCTTTGCATCTTGCATGGTCCGCACCAAGTGGCAAAGAAATCAACTAGCACTGGTCCTTTTTGATCCAGTACCTCTTCTTTGAAATTATCCTCTTTTATATGCTCAATCATAAAGTCCTCCTATCTGAATATGCTAAGGCACAAGCACTTCGGCAATTGTGATGAAGGCATTTACCGTGTCTGTGAGACCTGCTGCAGGGATTGTCATGGCATCAAGCAGGATGAGGGACTTGAGGTGGATGAAGTCCATTCTCTCGAAAATCTCGCCATTTCGTCTTGTTATTCCGGCATCTGTCTCAACACTGAATCGTGATGCGTCAAATGCATCAATCCAACCCTCTGATGCGAGGTGGTCGGAGATTGGGAACTGCATATCATATCTGTAGGAGTAATCGGTGAATGTGTTCCAGTCTGAGGTTGCAGGCATTGCTGAGGAGAGGAATAGCACCCTCTTTTCCTCGTTGCATTCCGATGCCTCTGCCACTTGTCCGACTAGAGCCTCCTCGTTATCTGGTATCAATGAAAGAAGCTCATAAGCCAGCTCTTGGCTTTCTGGGAGTTCTGGCTCTTGGTCGCATACGGATATTGAGATCGTCTTTTTCTCTGAGATCTTGAAGATAGCAGAGTCTTTGTCTTTCTCAACCAGGGTTGATCTGTAGATGACGGTTCCATCTTCGAAGGTTACTGCGTCTTTTGATAAAGTGGAGGCGAAGAGAACCTGGTTCTCTATGCTTCCAGAGAGTCCGATGAAGTCTGCTTCCATATCTGAGATTGAGGATATGATCGATGCTATGCTCTCCTCAGAAAGTGTCCTCTCTCCTAGAGGAATGAACATGAGAGTGAGCCTTGTTATTGCATCATCCTTCATCAAGTTCTCTTTCACTGGCCTGAATACATGAGGAACTTCAAGCATGGAGATATCCTCAGGGTAGTAGTTGATCGCATTGAGGATTCTCAGCTCCTCCTCAATTCTTTCTCTCTCGATCCTCTCCTCTTCGGCCTTTCTTTCAGCTTCAAGCCTTCTTTCCTCCTCGATTCTTTCTCTCTCGATCCTCTCCTCTTCGGCTTTTCTTTCAGCTTCTAGCCTTCTTTCTTCCTCAATTCTTTCTTTTTCGAGTCTCTCTTCTTCGGCCTTTCTCTCCGCTTCAAGCCTTCTTTCTTCCTCGAGACGTGCTTTCTCAGCTATTTCAAAGGCGATTCTCTCCTCTTCAGCCTTCTTGGCGGCTATTTGGGCCTCTTTTTCTGCCTTCTCTCTTGCGATTCTCTCCTCTTCGGCCCTTCTTTCCGCCTCAAGGACATTGAATCGTGTCTCAATCTTCTCGCCCTCTGAAGGTATTGAGATGCGCTCTCTGCCGTCTTTGATTGTGTAGCTTCTGCAAGAGAGGATCATTGAAATCAATAGAAGGATAGCTGCGAACTTCAATCTTCTCATATCTTGAGCCTTTCTCCATAAGAGACAATCTCACCGTCTTGGTAGCTGTCTTTGTCAAAGTGAGGTGTCTTCCCATCGCCAGCAAAGCGAGGGATCACATGGATATGGAGGTGAGGGACCTCCTGTCCAGAGGCAGGGGAGTTGTTGATCATGATATTCGTGCCCTCTGCCTTAAGCTCCACTCTCATCTTCTCATCCACTCTTCTTGCGATTTCCATCATGTGGTCAAGCACATCCTTGTCGATGGCTGTGAAGGTGTCTGCAGGGTCATTTGAGATGACTAGGGCATGACCCTTGGATACTGGAGCGATATCTAGGATAACAAAACACTTATCATCAGAATAAAGCTTTGCAGATGGGATGATCCCATCCCTGATTTTCTCAAATAATGTTGCCATATTTGAATGGTATCATCATGCGGGCAAGTTTGAAAGAGCAACTGTTTCATACATCCCAAAAAAAAGAGAAGGGAAGGAGAACCTCAGTAGGTGCGAGAAAATAGCGAGGCAAGGCTTAAATGGGCTTTTAAAGCCAAGATGGGCAAAGAAAAAAATTTAAATAATTTGATTAATTAGAATTAAATAATATATTCCAAGCTCTTGAATAAAATCCGAAAAATAGAATAGTATGCTAAACGGTGACGTTTCGCCACTTTAGAAAAACGAATAAATCAGGGATTCCTGATAATCATAAAATAAGAGGAAAAGAAAATTATGCCACACGATCTTCTAGGTATGAGAAATATCGGTATCAGTGCACACATTGACTCCGGTAAGACAACCCTTTCAGAGCGTATCCTTTACTTCAGCGGTA
>JAZURW010000089.1:0-4964 GCA_045606405.1 Candidatus Ornithospirochaeta sp.
CAAGCTTAGTTTTTGCTTGGAGAAGAAGATGAGAAAGACAAAGATAATATGCACGATAGGACCAGGCTCTGAGGATGCGGGGACTAAAAAGGATCTCATAGAAGGCGGCATGGATGTTGCGAGGCTTAATTTCTCACACTCAAGCCACATCGAGCATGCAAGAAGAATAGAAAGACTGAAAAAGATCAGTGAAGAGGCAAGAATGCCTATTGCTATAATGCTGGACACAAAGGGTCCTGAGATCAGAGTGGGCATCTTTGAAGGCGACAAAGCAGAATTGAAGGAAGGTGATCTTTTCACGCTCTTTAAGGACAGAGAAAGAATCGGTGACAAGTCAGGGGTTGGCATTTCATATCCATATCTGGCTCGTTTTGTGGATAAAGGTGCAGAGCTGTTGATCGATGATGGAAGGATAATCCTTATAGCCATCGAAAAGCATAACGGTGACGTTATTTGCAGAGTCAAAAGCGGCGGAGTCATCCTAAATAGAAAATCACTGAATATACCAAATGTCGATATAGACCAAGAATACATCTCAAAGGAGGACGAGAAGGATTTGCTCCTGGGAGTGAAGATGGGTGTCGACTTCATTGCAGCCTCATTTGTCAGATGCGAGGATGATGTGATCAAGCTCAGAGGTTTTCTTGATGAAAACGGTGGGAAAGAGATTAAAATCATCTCAAAGATAGAATCCGGAAGGGGACTAAGGAACATCGACTCAATAATCAAGGTCTCAGATGGGATAATGATCGCAAGAGGTGACATGGGAGTTGAGCTTCCCTTTGATAAGGTCCCAGAGATACAGAAGAAGGTGATCAGGAAATGCCTTCAATCTGGCAAGACTGTGATAACAGCAACTGAAATGCTTGATTCGATGCAGCTTAGCAAGAGGCCAACAAGAGCAGAGGCAAGCGATGTCGCGAATGCAGTCTATGATGGATCTTCTGCGCTGATGCTCTCTGCTGAGACAGCAAGCGGCACATACCCTCTTCAAGCCCTAAGAGCCATGAAGGCAATCATTGAGTCAACGGAGGAGCATCTTGCCCACTCTCTTTCTATTCATCATGCCAAAGCCTCCCTTGACATAAGGAATGCTTTATCTGTTGCCTCAATCTCGCTAGCAAATGAGATCGGAGCGAAGGCGATAATCGTATGCACGAAAAGCGGAGAGACTGCTCTTCGCACCTCAATTCTGCGCCCAAGGATGCCTATCATCGCAATATGCCTAGACAGAAAAAGAGCCCGGCAGCTCAAGCTTGAATACGGAGTATTACCCATTTATGGCGAATACCAAAGTAGGTCGGATATGATAAAGAACAATGCGATAAAACTTGCTCTAGAAACGGGAATAGTGAAAGCAGAAGACTATGTAGTGCTTGAGATAGGTTCTGCAGATGAAAAGAGCGAAAACAGCTATGCAATTGTTGTTGATAGAATTAGTAAGGAATCATAATTTACTTATATTGCAAGTAATTATATAGCTTCAGCAGATAAATGGAATAGTCTGCTGAACAATATTAATCAGCCATGCTTATTAAGCTGTTTGCCGGCCTAAATGGATATTTCAATCAAAAAATGAATGCTAATAAGAGAGCAAGCAGCATTTATCATTGCTCTCCAATGCTTTATACTCATGGACATGGATATTATCATTGACTCGCACTTTCATTATCTATCGATGCTAAGAAAGGACAAGCTCTCCTCTCTTCCCCAAGACCTTGTGGGAATCGAGATTGGTCTTGATGGAGGCGACCTTGAAAAGAGGATAAGGGCAATAGGAGAAGACAGACGCATCTTCCTATCTGTTGGTGCAGGCCCCTGGGTTCTTGACCGGGAGGACTTCGTATCGATAGAGAATGAGCTTGAGCTTATGGAAAGAGATATCCTTTTATATGGAGCTGATGCTGTTGGAGAGTTTGGCTTCGACAACCATTGGAAATATGGCTCACCTAGTAGTCAAGCAGAGCTCTTTGAAAGGGAGATGGAGCTTTCAAAGAAGCACAATCTTGCTTCTATCATACACACACGAGATGCAGATAAGGAGCTTTTGGAGCATATTGATTTGATTGATGAGAGAACGATAATGCATTGCTTCTCCTCAGATAAGAGCGTAGCAAAGAAGCTTCTAGACAGGGGTGCTTTCATATCGTTTGCCGGGAACATCACATACAAAGGGAACACAATGATGCAGGAATGCGCAAAGTATGTGCCTCTGGAGCATCTTCTCTATGAGACAGATAGTCCTTACCTATCGCCAATTCCAATGAGGGGGAAAATGAACAATCCTGCATATACAGAGTACACTGCTGAGTTCATAGCAAAGATAAGAGGCATTGATCTGTCACTATTAAAGGAAAATGTGGTCAAGAATCTCAAAAGGGCTCTTGGCAGGAGCGAGAGCGTAGTCAAAAGAGATATCGCCATCTGATTTAAGGGCAGCTTTTATAGCCTTCCTCCAATCCGGCTCTATTGAGATGAGGTTATCTGGGCTATATAATGCAGCTCCATCCCTGAAATCCACATAGAACACAATCCCTGTATCCTCAAAAAGAATTGGATACGAGTTCTCTGGATCAAACAAAAGAACCGATACTGTATTGTTCTCAGCAAGTTCGTTGAGGATCAGATCTTGATTTGCGCCGCTTATCCTATCGTCATACTTTATGTCATAGACAAAGCCGTCAGCGTCTTTGAGGATATTGAACACTCTCTCTGACTCTGCATCCGAGGCTTCATGAAGGAACGCTGTGCTGACCTTGGCGCTCTCAGATAGAGCAGAAAGCCATAGCTTCTCCTCTTCAATCAGGAACAGCGCATCAAAGGTGCCTCTCTCATCACCATGCCCCCATGCCATGCTTTTGCAAGCTATGTACCCAGGTTTCTCTGATAAAGGAGAGAAGATCACCAGATCCGGCTTATGAGCAATGTAGTCCTTTTTAAGGCTCTCCTCATCAGAGACAACCAATCGATAGGAAAACGAAAGCCTGGAGGGCATTGATAGTCTTTCCAGATATTCATCAGGAAGCGGGGGCTTTACAAAGATGACAACAGGCAAAAGCAAATAGCACACTGATAGCGCCAGTATCAGAAACAATAGAATCGCAAATGCCTTTAGCCCTTTCCTATGCATAGCTAAAGGATAAAAGGTTAAGCAAGCTAGTGCAAGATGAAATGGCAAAGCTATTTGAGAGCCAAGGGTCTCTTGCCTCATCATCATTGCACCCCCAAATATTGACCATAGGCTATAAAATCGTTAAATTATTATCGGATTTATTAAGGAGGCTTTACCAATGGTTAGCTATAAGGAATTAGGCCTTGTAAACACAAAGGATATGTTCGCAAAGGCAGTAAAAGGCGGTTATGCTATCCCAGCTTACAACTTCAACAACATGGAGCAGATGCAGGCTATCGTACAGGCATGCGTAGAGACAAAGAGCCCTGTCATTCTCCAGGTATCAAAGGGCGCTAGGGATTACGCAAACATCAACATCCTCAGAAACATGGCACGTGGTGTCGTAGAGTATGCTCATGAGCTTGGCTGTGACATCCCAATTGTACTTCATCTTGACCATGGTGACTCTTTCGAGACATGCAAGATGTGCATCGACAACGGCTTCTCATCAGTGATGATTGACGGATCTCACTTGCCATATGAGGAAAACGTTGCTCTCACAAAGAAGGTAGTTGAGTACGCACACGCACACGATGTAACAGTTGAAGGCGAGCTTGGCGTTCTCGCAGGCATCGAGGATGAGGTATCAGCTGAGGTTTCACACTACACAAAGCCAGAGGAAGTCGAGGACTTCGTTTCAAAGACTGGATGTGACTCTCTCGCTATCTCAGTTGGCACATCACATGGAGCATTCAAGTTCACAGCTGAGCAGTGCACAAGAAACGAGGAAGGAATCCTCGTTCCACCAGAGCTCAGATTCGATATCCTCGAGGAGATTGAGAAGAAGCTTCCAGGCTTCCCAATCGTTCTTCACGGCTCATCATCTGTCCCACAGGAATATGTGAAGATGATCAATGAATACGGCGGCAAGCTTAAGGATTCAGTTGGAATCCCTGAGTCACAGCTCAGAAAGGCTGCTCTCTCTGCTGTTTGCAAGATCAACATCGACTCAGACGGAAGACTTGCGATGACTGGCACAATCAGAAAGGTTCTCGCAGAGAAGCCAGCTGAATTCGACCCAAGAAAGTACCTCGGACCTGCAAGAGAGGCTCTCAAGCAGATGTACATGCATAAGAATATCGACGTTCTTGGCTCAGCAGGCCACGCTCTCGACTGATAGATTTCCTGTTTTATGAAAAGGGGACTGTCGCAAAAAGCGATGGTCCCTTTTATGTTTAACAATCAAAAGATCTTTTGAAAATGTAGAATTAGCATAATTGCATTTAAAGTGCTTCCATAAATCAATAGCATGATGCAATTCATGAATGAAAAAGAGATTAGAGTGCTAAAGCTCCAATCTCAAGTGTTGCACAAGCATTAGATAAGCTTATGCTTTACAAGTATCTCGTTGACCCTATCAACGCTTATCTGACTGATCCTCGCAATGGTCTCAATCGGAATGGAGTTCCTGAAGGATTCGATGACAACGCTCTCAATCTGCTTTTCAGCACCAATTACGATGCCTTTCTCGATGCCCTCCTTCAATCCCTTATCATGCAAATAGCGGCGCTCTTCCTCATCAAGGCTGTCATAGGTGTAGAACAAAGACATCATTCCTTCCTTCTCCTCTTTATAGTATTCTACAGCCCTTCTCATGATTTCACAACTCATCATGGATGGCCTGGGGTTCTTGAAGTCCAGAAGCACCCTCCCAAGCTCATCCTCACCAGCATAGCTGCCATTCACGACTATTATGTGGCTGCCATCCCCCAAAGGGCCATAGTCCGATCCTCCACTTCCGACAATCTTCCTGTCGAGGACGTAGAATGGCTCACCCATCCTGAACATGTCC
>JAZURW010000090.1:0-9129 GCA_045606405.1 Candidatus Ornithospirochaeta sp.
CATAAGGATGTATAGCTCCTTGATGTGATGCAATTGAGAATACCATATCACCAACATAATAAACAACAGCTATCGAAAGTGATTGTATGATGCTAAACAGCAATACATTCTTCTTGAAATGATAGCTCATCGAAACAGATATGAACATCAAGATGAATATGCCAAGCGGCTGGAAGAAGGATGTGTAATAATCTGTTGCTTTCTCCTGCCATGACTGAGGGTCAACAACCTTGAGCCTATCAAGATATGCTCTCGCATCCTTTCCTGACATTGTCTCAATGGAGGTATTCTCTGTCCTAAATAGATGAGGCTCAATTGTGAAAGCATCCTCCACATGAGTATATGCAAAGGAGGAAGAAACCCCATCTGTCAGGTCGTATATAGTGGAATTATGAAAAACCCAGTGTCCATCTTCATATATTGCGTATTCGCTCTCAATTCTCTTCTCAAGCTTCCCTGAGGAGCTTTTAATCAAAATAGGATTGAGAATCTCAATATTTGCTTCAGAATACCTTCTTGTATAGACAAGATATCCATTCTCATCATGAAGCACAATATTCCTAGTGTCCTTAGTGCCGGAAGCTCCGAAGATATCAATCTCAAGCTGGTCATGCTTAGCTATTATGCGGTTCAAGGCATATTCTTGATAAGCAAAGCCAAGCAAGGTGATTATAATGGCCAAAATGATCACTGGCATAGAGAGCCTTGCCTTGGATAGCCCAGCATTCAATAAGGCTATTCTCTCATTATTCGCAGTCAAAGAGGAGAGAAAATAAGTTGAAGCAAATAAGAACGCTAAGCCTGAACCCATCAGAAGATACTCAGGTATCGAATAAAGAAGATATTCAACAAGCTTGGGAATCTCAATCCCACCAGTCATGATGCTATCCATTTTTGAGAATAGCTCAACGGCAGCAAGGATAAGGGCAAAAATAAGAATTGCCACTATTGCGATTTTAAGTATTGAGGAAATGATGTATTTATCGATTATCTTCATCATCTTGCCTTCCTAAAATAGCTTAAGAAGCATGAGGCCAGAATCAATAGAATCAAATCTGGAAGGAGAATCAGAAGATAAGGCCCAATTGATATATCGAAGATGAATAGCTGAACAGCAAAGAGCATATACCAATATGCAACTGCGACTAACAGAGATATAGCAAAGCCAGTGAGTTTTCCATGTCTCACTCTTATGTTTGAAAGAGGAAGAGTGATCAAAGTGAAGACAAGACATGCCAATGACAACGCGAATTTCTTAGTTAGCTCAGCTTTATAGTACTGGCCATAGAAATTGACAGGGATATCTCCTAAAGTGCTGTTCAAAACTTCCACATCTGAAATCAGATCTACAGCTCTTTCTTTCTTGATTGAACCTGAATCAAGACTCTTGAGGGCTGAAGATATCTCAAGCATCCCAGCTTCCTTGGTTTTATAGTAATACTTTCTGTCTTCTTCTTGATATCCTTGTCTAATTCTAATCTCATCAATGAGTTCTCTTGAAGTCAGATTGACAGGGCTATTTGATGTCAAGGAAGGAATTTGAGAGGAGAAATCCAGAATGAATGTAGCCTTCTCTGCCTTCGATAGGCCATAGGAATCCAAATCAGAGGAGTCTGAGATGAATATCTCAGGTTTATCCAAGCTCAATGAATAGATGTAGTAGACAGGGTCAAGAAGCTCCAAGTACCCCTTTTCTGATAGGACAACCTGGCTATTGCTTTTAGAATCATTGTTAAGAAGAATGATGTCGTTGATCTCCTTTCCCTCTGCCTCGCCATTATATAGGACGATATTGCCAATTGTGTTTGTTGAATTTGAATCAATTTCAAAGGTTGGCATCTCTGCCATCAACACAGCAAGGTTGTCTCTATATGCAACGCTCGACCAAGGATGGACGACATCTGCAAAGAAGAAGGTCACAAAGCTCATAATTAAGGCAATGATGACCAATGGTCTATATATGTATCTATTTGCAATACCACAGCTTCTGATTGCAAGAAGCTCATTTTGAGATGAAAGATCCCCCAACACCATTGATGATGATGTAAGTGTCGCAAATGGAAATGTATATATCAAAAACTGAGGCATTGAAAGCGCAACCATCTTGATCATTGTTGCGAAATCAATGTTCTTCAATAGGATTTTCTGAACTAATAAAAGTATTGAGTTAACAAAGAAGATACAGAAAAAGAAAATGAAGGCAACTAGGAAGTTCTGAATGAACTCTTTTGTTATATACCTATAAAGGATCCTATGTGCTCTTCCATTTCCTAATGACATCTAAACTCCGGTAGAACCAAATCCACCCTCGCCTCTTTCGCTCTCAGAAAGCTCATCTGAAAGAACAAAGTCAGCTTGGATTACCTTGCTAATGACAAACTGCGCTATCCTTTCGCCAGAATTGACAACGAAAGCTTCTTTTCCGTGATTGATTAGAATCACCTTGACTTCCCCACGATAGTCGGAATCTATCGTTCCAGGAGAATTCAGCACAGTCACGCCATGCTTGGCTGCAAGGCCAGATCTAGGTCTGACCTGCACCTCATATCCAACAGGGATATCCATTTTGATCCCTGTTGGTATCATTTTATACTCCCCAGGCTGGATTGTCACAGCTCCATCCTTTAGATAAGCTCTTACATCAAGACCAGATGCGCCCTCTGTTTCGTATTGAGGAAGCTGAACACCTTCTTCAACCTTGAGGAGTATTCTCATTATTTATCTTCCTTCTTGTGCCTTGGATGTCTGTCTGACTTCTCAGTCTTCTCAGTCTTCTCACCCTTCTCACTCTTGCTATCCTCTGGCTGTGCATCGATATATGAGAGATTTAGTCTTCCCATTCTGTCGATCTCAGTGAGCTTAACGTCAACTTCCTGTCCAACTGAAAGGACATCAGAGACGTTCTTAACTCTTGTTCTAGCGAGCTTGGAGATGTGGCAAAGGCCTTCCTTTCCAGGCAGAATCTCAATGAATGCGCCGAAGTCAACGATTCTCTTGACTGTACCGTGGTAGATCTTTCCTGCCTCTGGCTCCTCAATGATTGAGAGAACAAGCTTCTTAGCTTCCTGCGCAGCGGCATTGTTCTTGCCATAGATCATTACTGTGCCATCGTCTTCGATGTTAATCTCAGCACCACTCTGCTCAGCAATTGATCTGATTGTCTTTCCACCTGTGCCGATTACAGCGCCGATCTTATCCTCAGGAACCTTGAGTGAGAGAATCTTAGGAGCAAGCTCTGAAACCTCAGCTCTTGGCTTCTCAAGGGCACCAGCCATGATGTTAAGGATGTGCATTCTGCCTTCCTTAGCCTGCTGAAGAGCCTTTGACATGATTTCTGGTGTTACACCTGCGATCTTGATATCCATCTGGAATGCAGTGATGCCTTCTGTAGTGCCAGCAACTTTGAAGTCCATGTCTCCAAGGTGGTCTTCCTCGCCAAGGATATCAGAGAGAACAACATACTTAGAGTAATCAGCGCCCTCTGTGATAAGACCCATTGCGATACCTGCTACTGGTCTCTTGATTGGAACACCTGCATCCATAAGAGAGAGACAGCCACCGCAGACTGAAGCCATTGAAGAAGATCCATTTGATTCCATGATCTCTGATACAACTCTGATTGTGTATGGGAAATCATCCTTCTTTGGAACTACACCCTCCAGAGCTCTCTGAGCAAGGTGTCCATGGCCAATCTCTCTTCTTCCTGTTGTGAGCCTGCCTGTCTCACCTACAGAATATGGAGGGAAGTTATAGTGAAGCATGAAATTAGAATATGTCTTCTCACCATCAATAGTATCAAAGAGCTGCTCGTCGTTAACTGTTCCAAGTGTTGATACAGCCAAAGACTGTGTCTCGCCTCTTGTGAAGAGCGCAGAACCATGAGTTGAAGGAAGGACGGCTACCTCACATGTGATAGGTCTGATCTCAGTAACCTTTCTTCCGTCAGTTCTCACACCATCGTTGAGAATTGAAGCTCTTAGGATGTTGTATTCCATATCATCGAACATCTTAGCAAGCTGAGCTGGTCTCTTCTCGTCCTCAGCGATAAGTGCCTCAAACTTCTCAGCAACCTGCTGATGAACTTTATCAAGAGCAGCATATCTTTCCATCTTGCCCTTTACGAATGATGCTTCTTTCTCAAGAGGATATGCATATTCCTTTACTTCATCGAGCCATGAAAGATCTTCTTGCTTGATATCCATAAGTGGAAGCTTCTCTTTGCCGCAAAGCTCTCTCATCTTTACCTGTGCTTCACAGATTGATGTGATAACAGGCTGAGCAGCTTCAATAGCACCGAGCATATCTTCCTCAGATACTTCCTTAGCACCACCCTCAACCATTGTGATTCCATCGTGTGTACCTGCTACAACGATATCAAGAACAGCACTAGGAAGCTGCTGGAATGTTGGGTTGATCACATACTCATCACCAATTTTAGCTACTCTTACAGCTGCGATAGGACCATAGAATGGGATATCTGAGATTGTGACAGCGCAGCTTGCAGCATTGATTGCGATGATATCTGGTGTATGGCACATATCAGAGGAGACGACTGTAGGAACAATCTGGATCTCTCTTCCGAATGCCTTGTCAAAAAGTGGTCTCATTGGTCTGTCAATAAGACGTGATACGAGGATTTCCTTATCCTTTGGCTTACCCTCTCTCTTCAAGAATCCCCCAGGGATCTTTCCTGCTGCATAGTACTTCTCATTGTATTCTACAGATACTGGTACAAAATCAGGAGCTTCCTTTGGAGGCTGACCACAGCAAACTGTGGCAATGACTGCTGAACCGCAGTAGTGTGCATATACTGCACCGTTGGCCTGCTTGGCAATTTTACCGGTTTCGAAAATCAAATCGTGATCACCGATTTTTACCGAAACAGTTGTTACATTTGACATAATAATCCTTCTTTCTTTCTTTTATTGTTCTTTATTGTTATATGACAAGGAAAGCCAGACAAAGCTGGCTTTTCTATATTATTGAAATTACTTTCTGATTCCGAGCTTAGCAATAAGTTCTCTGTACTCGTCGATGTTTCTGTTCTTGATGTACCTAAGAAGTCTTCTTCTCTGGCCAACGAGCTTCAAAAGACCACGTCTTGATGCATGATCCTTAGGGTTTGCCTTGAAGTGTCCCTGGAGGTCATTGATCCTCGCTGTGAGGAGTGCTACCTGTACTTCTGCATCACCTGTGTTTGCTTCGTTTCCACCGAACTTTACAACGATTTCCTTCTTCTGTTCTGCTGTAATCATCTTTTTTCTCCAAATAATAATGAATCTACTTGCACATCTGCCCTTCCTGAAAGATCCTGAGAGCCGAATACAGAGCGCAAAGGCAAGCACGCTAACCTAAGAAACTCTTCTGTCAGCATAGCTTCCGCTTTGAAGACACTCCCGTCAGTCAAAACCAAGTCAGTATCATAAGCTCCTAGTGGCGGTAAGAGCTGATGAATTGCGTCTGTGCGATAAACCAGTTCTCCGTCATTGACTCTGTAAGGTATAGGCATCAGATCAATGCAGAAACGCTGGCCGGCAAGCTTGAGGAAATACCCAAGCTCCCCATTCTTTATCAACCTTCTTAAGAGAGTTGACGAGATCTTTTCTCCACCCTCCGTAAGAATTTGCTCTACTATATCGACCTCAACATCCAGTCCTCTCTCCAAGAAGAGCGGATGAAGGTCCTGAGCGCAGGCGGCGTCTGTTGGATTTCCGAATCTGAAATCCTCTCCAACAACCACAGCCTTAGGGTTTGTCAGCTTCAATAGAAGCTCTATGAACCCACAAGCAGAGATTTTACTGAAATTCTCTGAAAAGTCAATAACAACAAAGGAATTAACTCCTAATTGCTCCATGTATTCCGCTCTTAAACGAACAGTGTCCAAATCCCCTTGGCTATTAGGCTTGGGATTGACGCAGAAGGTGACAACCATCGCTTCGCTTCCGGGGTGCTTGCTTCGCATTTTCAGAAGCCTGTCAATAATATGCTTATGGCCTCTATGCACACCATCGAAGACGCCAATTGATATCACAGAGCATGTGTTCAGCTTCTCTTTTGAGGAGATAAGCGAATCAAAATCATAAATCCTCATCATTTCCCCTCATGATTACCTTAAGATGTCTCTCCTTCTCCCCTATTCCATAAAACTCATCACCGAAATAGAGGTATGCGTAGTGCTTTTGACAATCGCTATCCTTGATTATAGCACGATCATCCACCCAGCCATTGTCAATTTCCTTTTTGAATTTGCCATTGAGCCTAATAGTGGAAAAGAGACCTGTTTTATCAAGAAGCTCACGAGTTGAGAGTCCTATGTCATCTAGATTGAAAGGACCTATGGAGGTTCGCTTAAGGGCAATTAGATGTGCCCTTGATGCGCACTTAATAGCTATATCCCTCGCCAAAGAGCGAATATATGTTCCCTTTGATACATGGCAGTAGACCTTTGCAACCTTACCATCAAATGATAACAGGGAAATATCGAATATCTCGATATCCCTTGGCTGCAACTCAATCTCCTTGCCGCTTCTTGCAGCCTCATAAGCTCTCTTTCCATCAACATGAAGCGCACTGTAAACTGGTGGAATCTGCTTCTGCTTACCCAAAAAGGTGGGAATGACAGCTTCTAATTGCTCAAGTGTTGGTAAAGAGGAGGTTGCTATCACCTCTCCCTCTGGATCAAGTGTTGATGTTTCGCTGCCAAACTCTATAGTAGCGATATAACTCTTTGCAAAGGACGAAAATACAGGATTAAGCTTTGTCGCAGCACCTATCATTATAATCATAAGACCCTCAGCAAATTTGTCGAGGGTCCCTGCATGTCCTACCTTCTCGCCCCTGTATTCACGCTTTGTCTTACCTAGGGATGAGAAGCTAGTGATATCTTTCTCTTTGTCTTCAAGCTTGAGCTTAAAGTAGTTAGCCATTTATCTCCTTCATAGCCTCATCAATGAGGTTGTTGATTCTCTCGCCTTCTATATAGGAGTTGTCCTTAATGAATGTCAATACAGGAGTGTTCTTCGTCCTTAAGACCTGAGCCAGCCTCCTCTGGATGAAGCCAGAAGCGCTATTTAAAGCTATGACCGACTTTTCAAGGGATGCATCGTCATACAAGGAAGAGCAGAACACTCTTGCTAGCGTATTATCTGGGGCAAGCTCCACTCTTGTTATGCTTGTTAGAGTGGAGAGATTGTGGTTCTTGATTGCTCCAGAGACTATGAGGCTGGATATAGCTTCCAAAATCTTGGCTTCTAATCTTGCCTGTGAGAATTCGCTCATATCTCAACAACCTCCAGGGTTCTTCTGATTTCCTCTGTCTCAACAATCTCGAGGATATCGCCAACCATAAGGTCCTGCCAATTCTCAAGTCCGATACCGCATTCGTAGCCCTCTGTGACTTCCTTAGCATCATCCTTGAATCTCTTGAGAGAAGCGATCTTGATCATATCCCTATTGATCTGGATTGAGTCTCTGATGATTCTGACTAGGCTGTTTCTCTTGACTCTGCCTTCCTGGACATATGCACCAGCGATGATGCCAACCTTAGGCACCTTGAAGGTGTCGCGGATCTCAACCTTGCCGATATCGACCTCCTTGATCTCAGGTGAGAGCTTGCCTTCCATTGCATCCCTGATATCATCTACAACATCATAGATGACATTGTATTTCTTGATTTCAACCTTTTCCTGCTCTGCCAAGGCCTGTGCTCTAGGTGTTGGTCTGACATTGAAGCCAATGACAACAGCATCACTAGCTGCAGCGAGTGTGATATCGCTTTCAATGATTGCACCAGCAGATGCTCTAAGAACATTGAGCTTGATCTCTGATGTTGAGAGCTTCTGGAGAACGCCCTGAAGAGCTTCAACAGAACCCTGAACATCGCCCTTGATGACAACATTGAAGTCTGTGACCTGGCCTTCAAGAATCTTTGCGTTGAGGTTCTCAAGAGTAATCTTGTTCTTTCCGCTTCCTTCGCCGATTCTCTCCAGCTCCTGACGCTTAGTGGCAATTGACCTAGCCTGCTTTTCGTCCTCTGTGACTTGGAAAGGATCTCCAGCTGAAGGGATGTTTGAAAGACCGATGATCTCAACAGGAGTTGAAGGACCTGCTTCCTTGATCTTCTTGCCCTTATCATCAAACATGGCTCTTACGCGACCTGAATAAATACCAGCGACATAGTAATCGCCCTGATGGAGAGTTCCCTTTTCAACCATTACAGTAGCAACTGTGCCTCTGCCCTGGTCAATTCTTGATTCAAGGACCTTACCGACAGCTCTGCACTTAGGGTTTGCTCTAAGCTCAAGCATCTCAGCCTGCAGAAGAATAGTATCCAAAAGGTCATCAATACCAAGTTTCTTCAAAGCGGAAATCTGGCAATAAAGTGTCTGGCCACCCCATTCCTCTGGCATAAGACCCATATCAGAGAGCTGCTGCATGACTCTGTCTGGCTTTGCCTCAGGAAGATCACATTTGTTTATAGCAACGATAATTGGAACATTTGCGGCCTTTGCATGGTCAACAGCCTCTCTTGTCTGTGGCATTACGCCATCATTGGCTGCTACAACAAGAACAACGATATCTGTCACCTGTGCGCCACGTGCTCTCATCATTGAGAAGGCAGCATGACCTGGAGTATCGAGGAATACAACCTCACCCTTTCCACCAGGAACATTAACCTTATATGCGCCAATATGCTGTGTGATTCCTCCGAACTCGCCACCTGCTACGTCTGTGCTCCTGATAGCATCAAGAAGCTTTGTCTTACCATGGTCAACGTGACCCATGATTGTGACAATTGGAGCTCTTGGCTGCATATCCTCTTCTCTATCCTCTTCACTCTCGATGATAGTCTCATCGTAAAGAGAAACAAGATGAACAGCGCATCCATATTCCTCACAGATGATCTCGGCTGTTTCATGGTCTATCTGCTGATTGATAGTAACCATAAGACCCATCTTGAAGAGCTTGGAGATGATATCGCTTGCCTTGAGATTCATCTTCTTCGCAAGGTCTGCGACAGTGATATTCTCCATGATATCAATCTGCTTAGGCACAGCAGAAAGCTTAAGCTCTTCCTTTTTCTTCTTCTGGATCTGGAAATCGAGTTCTTCATCCTTCTGGTACTTGGAC
>JAZURW010000091.1:0-23591 GCA_045606405.1 Candidatus Ornithospirochaeta sp.
AGATAGCTCAGTAGGTAGAGCAAGCGGCTCATATCCGCTCGGTCAGGGGTCCGAGTCCCTTTCTCGCTATAGAAGAGTCAGTTTATCCTGGCTCTTTTTTTTGTCTCTCAACTTCCCTTATCTACATATATAAAAAGAAGCTACTTCTACTTGAAAACCATATTGGGATAAATATCAATCATCCTATCATCAGGAAAATATGAATCCAAGACGTAATCCAAAGCCCTGACAGGAGGAAGCCCTTCAACTCTCTCTGACCATCTATTCACAGCCGATAGTGTCACCAAAGCATTCACAATCATGAAAACAAACAGCACTATCGTAATATTCTTGCCAATGTGATTTGGCACCTTTGAGAGCCAATATGACAATATTGGATACATACCCTTTATCCATATCACTCCCAGAACACCCCAGAAGATGGAATAAAGAAGGCAAATCCTTCCATTTATGTTCAAAGGCACATTTGAGTAGTCCCAGCTAGTAGATCCGAAAAGCCTCTCTTGGAAAAACGAGAGAAGATACTCCAAAACAGATCCTATCAGCATTGCCCCAAGAAACGAGTACAAGGCTCCCCTATTCCTATATCTATATAGAAGCACAGTCATGAGCACAGCTCCAAATCCATACACAGGATTAAAAGGACCGTACACAAATCCCTTCCTGCTTTCATAGCCACCATATTTGATATATGCCCAGGCAACCTCTACAAGAACGCCAAGGAAAGAGCCTATGAAGAACACAAGGAAAACCTTATAAAAGCTAAGTCCTTTTGAAAATGAGCATTTCTCCATTTCAAGCCTATCTACCTTGGCATTGGAGATGAGAAAACTATATCTCATGTATCTCCTTGAATCCTTCATCCTACCAGATAGTTCGCTCTTCTCTCTTGCAATTCTCCTATAAGCATCCTTTAAAACTCTCTTTTCATTTCTAAGCTCCAAGCAGCGCTTTTCTGCATCCCTCAAAAGCTCAGAACGCTCATCATCACCCAAATCCAAGGGTGAAGCCAAGCGAGCATACATTTCACTATTCCCATCTTTTTTGTTTTTCACTTCGTCCATAACCCGCCAATTGCAGAAACAATGCCAAATGTCCAAACAGAAGATAAACAAGGCATAAGCAGGCGTCAAAAGCCAATAATCGGCAAATACCGCCATTTCAATTGGTTGAGAAAGGAGATGAACAGGTTAATAGTGTGGATTCCATGCTGATTAATCAAAGATACATGATGAATGACATATGCTTAAAAGTGGGTGTAATATCCCGAGGAATATCGGATATGAAAATAAAAAAAACCGAACCTTTTCAGATCCGGTTTCTTGTGTGTTTAATCTTTATCCTTAATACAATTGGGTTGAATTAATCTTTGAGCAAAACAATGCCTATTGGGAAAGGACACTCTTCCAGTTATCTGGGAACCCGATATACGAAAGGTTTATTACACTCGAGTAATCCTTGATAAGTGAGCACAGACCAATGAAAAAAGAATCCCAGAGAGGTTGATTCTCTTCCAGCATTCTCTTGATTACAAGAAACACCGGGAATACTTTATTGATCTTACTGTTTCTGTAAATCCTGTATTCAGAATACAGGAATGGTGTCTGCTTCAATGGCATATTATATAACCTGCTGTAGTGGGCACAAATATTTCTAATTTCTACCAAGGAAAGAATCCAGCTTTTCAGGTATTTGGGATCAGTGTTGTAAAGAGTTGCAATGCATTTCTTATCCTCATCTTTCATGATATCCAGCAATGATGCCAGATTTCCAAAAGAAAAAAGCTCGATGGCAACCCAGATTGGGAAATGTCCTCCATATTGCTCATTATGGTGAATCACAAATGGTACCTTTGTTTGTCTGTGACATTCCTTCCTGAAACTGTCGATGATACTTGAATGAATATAGGTGCCATCTTTCTTATACTTTGAAATAAAGTTCTCTGGATTAACATAACCTTCCGGGCCATACTTCAAAGCCAGGTAATTGGCAATTTGAGTTCTCAGCTGGATTTCTATCTGCTCGACAGTATGAAGAACAAGACTTCTAAGAGTACTGTCAAACGAATACAGCTGATATATGTAATCAATGCTGATTCCTTCCTGATAAATCTCCGGGTTATCTTTTCTTTTTAAACCTATTCCATATCCGCTCAGACGATAATAATTGACGCGTTTCAAAATTCTTAAGGCAGAATCTACATTCGGAATCTGTAAACCATGCTTGTTTTTCAGTTGCTCAATCTGTTGCTCGTATGTCAGTGCACTCTTCAAATTCTTCATGGAACTGTCCCTGATAAAAAAAGTCCTACCGTGGTCCGCAGTGCATTTCTGCCTTATGCGTGGTAGGCTCTGTCAAGCTTAGTGTAATTGGTTATCCGGAAAAGTCAAGAATAACCGACATCCTTTTTCCGTATCGGTTATTGTTTCAGACCTCTCTCCCATCCCGGAACGTGAACACAATGCGCTTCTCAGGGTAGACCGTCCCATGGTCAACAAGAACGCTGAACATCATCGGATCGAACTCCGTGATCAGTTCGGGCTGGCCGGACAGCCCCTAGAAACACTAAAAGCAGCCTCTCGGGACTGCTTCTAGGGTTTGACTTTGTATTAAAGTCTTCATACAAGGTTGCGGCCAACTGGACTTGAACCAGCACGCCCTCTCGAGCACTAGCACCTCAAGCTAGCTTGTCTACCAATTCCAACATAGCCGCATTAGGATGTATTCTTGTGGTCTCATCAACCACAACAGCTATTTAAAAGGTTTTTTGAGGAATAATCAATAGGTTTTTAAAAAAAATGCGAATTCTTTCACATTTTTCTTTTGTGTACCTTTTTGAATCACACTTTGCTACAATAGTTGAGGGAGGATTCTATGAGTGACTATCTAGCTAAAGCGAACAGCCTGCCTATCTATCTTATTGTAATTGCTATTCTAGGCTTTGTTGCGCTTGAATGCGTCGTATTCATGGTTAAAAGCTATAAAGCAGGAATAGCTATGAGCATGGATAAGAAAATTCTTATGAAAACAATCAGAAGCTCTGCTCTGTTCACATCGATTCCTGCGATTTCCATCCTTTTGGGTGTCATAGCACTATCAGGGTCATTGGGCATACCAACCTCTTGGCTCAGACTGTCCGTTGTGGGAAATCTTACATATGAAACACTTGCCGCAGGAACAGCGGCTCAGGCGATGGGAACGACACTTGATCCAAATGCCCTAAACCCTGACCATCTTGTAACAATTCTTCTTGTCATGTGCGTCGGCATCTCATTAGGCTGCATATGCTCAATTTTCCTTTTGAAGGCATATTCAAAGAAGACTGCGAAGAAGCCAAGCATTGAGAAAAAAAGCTCAAAGAAGAGCTTTACTGACTGGGCTCTTGTCGCGATGTTCGTCGGAATGTGCTCAGCTTTCATTGGCTCTTATATCGCACAGTTCCTCTCTGGGGCAATAAGCGGAAATCTCACAAAGTCCCAATACATCCCTCTTATCACCGCGGCTATCTCTGCTTTGGTGATGTCTCTATTTGAGTACCTTGTGAAGAAGAAGGGCATCAAAGTGCTTGAGGACTTCTCGCTTGCTGCCTCAATGCTTGTTGCGATGGCAGGCTCATGCGTCATAAGCGCATTATAAGGAGGTGTTTATGCCATTTGATTATGAAGAATATGAGAATTCCTTGCATAGAATGGGCAGGCTCTTCAATGCAATTGCCCTAACCCTGCTATTTGTCGCCCCTTTCATTTTTGGATTGTTCTTGAACGCCAAGGTCGATTGGTCTGGATTCTTCAAGGGCTTGATAAGGATTGCGCCAACATATTGGGTATCGTGCATAGTTGAATTCCTCGTCTATGTCCCTATCCTAGGAGTTGGAGGCTCCTACCTTGCATTCATAACAGGAAACATCATCAACATGAAGCTTCCTTGTGCCTTCAATGCCAAGGAAATAGCAGGCACAGATGGTGGAACAAAAGAGAACGACATCGTCTCAACTTTGGCAATTGCGACCTCATCGCTAGTCACAATGCTCGTCATCTGCGTCGGCGTCATCCTCCTTATTCCTCTGACACCTGTACTGCAAAACCCTGTATTGCAGCCTGCGTTTGAGAATATACTCCCAGCACTGTTCGGAGCCCTTGCTGCCCAATACTTTGCAAAGAGCCTGAAGATCACAGGGCTTCCTCTCATCTTGATGATAATCCTATATATGGTAATGCCATCTCTTATCAAGGAGACATCAACGATGATGATCCCATCAGGCGGCATTGCAATCGGCGTTGCATATATTCTCTACAAGAAGAACCAGCTAAAGGAGGACTGAAATGTCTAGGCAAATGGCTTATGCTGAAAAGCTATCAAAGATGATACAGGTCGAGACTATCTCTGAGAGAGGAGTGGCCAATAAGCACAAATTCGATGCTTTCCATGTTGTTCTGAGAGAGCTCTTCCCAAACGTTTTCTCAAAATGCGAGGTTGTCGAAATCGATTCCTCTCTTCTTATCAAAATGAAGGGAAAAGGGAAAGGCGAGCCTATACTCTTCATGTCACACCAGGATGTCGTCAGCGCAGAGGGCGAATGGAAATATCCTCCATTTTCCGGAAAGATTGTCGATGGTGCTGTCTGGGGACGTGGCACTGTAGATACAAAAGGCTCCCTTTTCTGCATCTTCCAGGCAGTCGAGGAAGCACTGGAGGAAGGCTTTGTCCCTAATGTGGATGTGTATATAGCCTCATCTTCTACAGAGGAGGTCGCAGGAGATGGCGCTCCAAAAACAGTTGAGCATCTGAAGAAAAACAATGTCCATCTTCAGTTCCTCATGGATGAGGGAGGAATGATCCTAGAAGAGCCTATGAAGGGAGTCAATGGCAAGTTTGCCATGATTGGCACTGTTGAAAAGGGCACTGGAAACGTAAGATTCATTGCAAGATCAACAGGAGGCCATGCCTCAGCACCAGGAAGAGAGACTCCTCTTGTCAGATTAGGAAGATTCATGACAGAGATTGAGGACAAGGACCCAAACAAGGGAAAGATGAATCCAACTGTGATCGAGATGTTCAGACGCTTCGGACCATATACAAAGGGAGCTCTGGGATTTGTGTTCAAGCACGCAAAGCTATTGTCCCCACTGCTTTCCAAGCTTCTGCCAAAGATAAACCCAGTTGGTGGTGCCATGATCAAGACAACCATGGCCTTCACAATGGCAGAAGGATCAAAGGGTTTGAATGTGCTGCCTGAAACAGCCTATGTAAACGCAAACATCAGATTCATCCAGCACCAGGGCGTTCAGCAAACGATGGATATACTGAAGCCAATTGCTGAAAAGCACAATCTTGAGATTGAGATGCTTCAGTGCAAGGAGCCTCAAAAAGCGGTGGACTACCTGGCTGAGCCTTTCAAGCTTGTTGAGAGCACAGTCAAGGAGATATATCCTGATGTAGTGCCATCTCCATATGTCATGACTGGTGGCACCGATGCGTATTACTACTATCCAGTCACAGAGAATGCCATAAGATTCGCACCCCTGGAAATCAACAACCAGCAATACAAATCAATACACGCACTCGATGAGAATATATCGATAAGCTCTCTTCCTAAGGGTGTGGATTTCTACAAATCAATCATGAGAAAGGTCTGATGATAGAAGAGGGAAGGCCGTCATGAGCCTTCCCACTCCTTTATCCAAGCTTAATTTCCCTTTTCCCCTCAGCAAAGCCTTTAAGAAGCTATCGCAATCAAATCCGCTACAATCATCCCCCTATTTATATAGTATTCTCATAAATTTATTTGACTTATGGATTTTGCTAATTTAAGATAAAAATGTTAGCGTCATGATTTTCAGTAAAGGAGGGAATTATATGAGCGTTGAGACAAAAGATATTAGGAACGTTGCCATCATCGGCCATAATGGTACGGGTAAGACGAACCTCATAGAGCAGATTCTGTTCTACTCAGGCGCCTTATCCAAAGCAGAGAAAGTAGAGAACGGTAAGACAGTCAGTGACTATACAGAAGAAGAAATCCAGAGAAAGATATCAATTCATACCTCCCTTGCTTCCACTACTTGGGAAGGAAAGACAATCAATATCCTCGATACTCCTGGAACAGCAGACTTCATTGGTGAAGCTATCTGCGCATTTAGATCAACAGAAGCAGCATTGATGCTTGTCGATGGCAGAGAAGGCGCTCAGATTGAGACTATCAAGCTTTGGAGAAGACTTGATTCAAGAAACAAGCCTAGAGCAGTATTTGTCAACAAGATGGACAAGGAAAGAGCAAGCTTCAGAAAGGTAATCGACTCTCTTGAGTCAGAGTTTGATGCAACTTTCGTTCCTGTAGTCATCGCACTTGGCGAGGCTGAGGAATTCAATGGTGTTATCAACCTTATCGAGAACCAGGCATACGAGTGCCATGAGAACGGCAAGGAAATACCAATTCCAATCCCAGAGAAATATGCAGCCGTCGTAGACGACTTCAGAGATAGACTTTTTGAAAACGCAGCAGAAGGTGCTGACGACCTCATTGAGAAGTACTTTGAGGAAGGCACTCTCAATGCTGACGATATCAGAAGAGGCCTCAAGGAAGGCTTGAGAGAGAATAGAGTCGTTCCTGTATTCTGCGGTGCAACAGATAAGGGCGCAGGCATCACATCCCTTCTCAACTTCATCAAGAACAACTTCCCTTCACCACTTGGCATGAATGAGTTCATCATTGGCAGAGACGGAGAGGAGACTCTTCTTGAGATCACACCAGAGGGCGCAGCTTCAGCATACTGCTTCAAGACAACTATTGACCAGTTCTCAGGCAAGATGTCATTCCTGAAGGTTGTAACAGGTGTTATCACACCAGAAACAGAGCTTTCAAATCCTGAGGCTGGTAAGAAGGGCAAGCCAGGAAAGCTTTACAGAGCAATCGGCAAGAAGCTTATTGAGACTGACTCTCTCTCAGCTGGCGACATCGGCATCGTCACAAAGTTCGATATCGCATCAACAAACAGCACACTCATCGGTGATCCAAACATGAAGAGAAGGTTCCGCCCTCTCAGACTCCCACAGCCTGTATTCCAGCTTGCTATCTCAACAGATGACAAGAAGTCACAGGATAAGATGAACGATGCTCTTCACAAGGTAGCAGAAGAGGACCTCACATTCCAGATGACATACAATGAGGAGACTAAGGAATCCATCATCGGCGGCATGGGTGAGCTTCATATCTCAATGATCCTCGACAAGATCAGAGAAAAGCAGAAGGTCACAATCCACACAAAGACTCCTAAGATCGCCTATAGAGAGACTATCACAAAGAAGTCAGGCATTGCTGAATACTCACACAAGAAGCAGTCAGGCGGCCATGGCCAGTTTGGTAGGGTCTGCATGGAGATCTACCCAATCGAAAGAGGAAAGTACTACGAATTCCAGAATACAATCAAGGGCGGCTCAATCTCCAAGGGTTATGTGCCTGGCATCGAAAAGGGCATCCAGGAATCAATGGTTGAGGGCTTCCTCGCTGGATATCCTCTCGTTGACATCGGCGTAAACCTCGTTGATGGTAAGGAACACCCAGTTGACTCTTCAGAAATGGCATTCAAGCTCGCAGCAAAGGGCGCAATGGAAATCGCACTCAAGAACGCTGGCTGTGTTCTTCTTGAGCCATTCATGAAGCTTGAAGTATTCGTTAACAATGAACACCTTGGTTCAATTCTCTCTGACCTTTCAGGAAAGAGAGGCAGAGTGCTTGGACAGGAAGAAAAGGGACACCTGACATCTGTCAAGGCAGAGGTTCCAATGGCAGAGCTCAGAAATTACGCTATTGAGCTTAAGTCTATGACTTCTGGCACTGGCTCCTTCGAGCTTGAATTCGATCACTACGAAACACTCATGGGCAAGCTTGCTGAAGATGTTATCGCAGAGTCAAAGAGAGAAAAGGAAGCACAGTGATATTAATCACAAAGGGGAGCATCGCTCCCCTTCTTTCTGACCGGCTAGCCGGTCATTTTTTATAAACTGCATCTTCTCAATATGAGATCTCTCAGACTCTCTCGAACCAAATTTCGTTTATTGTGTATTCCTTCTCCATTCCCTTTCTCTCGAATTTGGTCATTGGACGCCATGATACAGGAGGTGCATAACCACCGAATGGATTTGTCAAAAGAGGCTCGTTGGATTCAAGAGCAACAACCTCCTCTGCGTACTCTTCCCAGTCTGTAACCATGTAGATATACCCACCCTTTTTCAATTTGGTGGCAAGAAGATGTAAGAATTCCTGATTCATGATCCTTCTCTTATGGTGCTTTTTCTTTGGCCATGGATCAGGGAAGAAGATATGGAAGCCATCAACGGAGCCATCCTCTATCATTCCGCAAAGAACATCAACTGCATTGAATCTCATTATCCTGACATTGTCGATGGAATACTCTCCTAGCGTTGAAAGAAGCTTTACAAAGCCCTTAAGGTACACCTCAAGACCAAGATAGTTGTTCTCGCTCTTGAACATAGCCATCTTAGCGGTGGTATCGCCCATGCCAAAGCCGATCTCTATGATATTTGGCCTATCATTGTTGAACACTGCCTTGAAATCCAACATCTTCTCTTCATAGAAGAGGCCATATTTGGGGAAGTACTTCCTTACAACTTCCTGGTCCTTTTCATCAAGGACGTTGTTTCTTAGCACGTAGCTTTTAATCTGGCGTTCCTTGCCTGTCCTAACCTCTATTTTCCCAAGCCTTTCAAAGAGCTCCTTATCTTCCATCACTCCAATCTCCTTAATTGCTCAAGGATAAAGAGTGCCTTATCCTTGAGTGAGACAGCACCTGTCTGCATCTTCATATAATTCATTCGGCTACTGTCCATTGTCACCCTTCCATCAGAAAGCCTCAAGAGGGATATGACCTTATCTGGGTTAAGAACCGATATTTTCGAGAATTCAATCTGCACAATTCCCCTTGATTCAGAAAGGTGGAATATCGCAAGACGTCTGCATATGATCTTTATCTCAGCGATGCAAAGAAGATTTTCAACTTCCTCCGGCGGTGGTCCGAATCTATTCTCTAGCTCGCTTCTAAGGCCTTCAAGCTGACCTTCAGTGCCAACTGAAGCAATCTTCTTATACATCTCAAACTTGGCCGTTGGATCATGGATGTAGGAGTCTGGGATGAATCCAGTGTAATCCAGCTCAAGAAGAACCTCCCGATCCTTATCTGGGTCTGAGTTTGTGAGTCTATCAATCTCATCTTCAAGAAGACGCATATACATATCTAGGCCTACCGCCTCCAAATGACCAGATTGCTCCCGTCCCAGTATATTACCTGCGCCTCGTATCTCCATGTCCTTCATAGCAACCTTGAAGCCAGAACCAAGCCCTGTATTCTCACTTAGAACCCTGAGTCTTTTAATTGCATCGTCATTGAGGTTTGTCCTATCTGGATAGAATAGATAGCAATATGCCTTCCTATCTGAGCGGCCTACCCTCCCTCTAAGCTGATACAGCTGCGAAAGCCCTAGCCGCTCTGAGCGATCAATGATTATCGTGTTGACATTAGGAATATCGATGCCGTTCTCGATGATGGTTGTCGATACTAGAACCTGCACTCCTTCATAAATGAAACGATGCATCTTATCCTCAAGCTCCTCAGCCTCCATCTGCCCATGCGCATGCTCGATGATCGCAAAAGGAATCTCACGCCTAAGCATCATTGCCACATCCTCAAGATCCTCGATCCTATTATGGAGGTAGAAGACCTGTCCTCCTCTTGCAAGCTCATTCTTGATTGCTTCCACAGCCCTATCTAATCTGAACTCCTCAATGAAGGTGTCTATCGGCTGCCTAACCCTTGGCGCTGTTGTCAGAAGGGACATATCCCTAACCTTCAGAAGAGACATATAGAGTGTTCTGGGAATCGGTGTGGCAGATAGCGTCAAACAATCGATATTGGTCTTGAGCTGCTTTATCCTCTCCTTATCCTTCACCCCGAAGCGCTGCTCCTCATCAATTATCAAAAGTCCAAGCTTTTTGAAGTTGATCTTCTTCTGAAGGATCTTATGCGTTCCAAAAAGAACGTCAATCTTCCCTTCCTCAACACCTTTGAGCGTTTCCTTCTGATCCTTTCCCTTGACGAATCTTGTGATTATCCCACCCTTGACAGGGAAATCTCCAAGTCTCTCCTTGAAGTTGGAGTAGTGTTGCTCTGCAAGGATGACTGTAGGTGCGAGAAAAGCAACCTGTCTACCTGACATGACAGCTTTGAATGCGGCTCTGAAGGCTATTTCTGTCTTGCCGTACCCAACGTCTCCGCAAACCAGGCGATCCATGACCTTGTCAGACTCCATGTCCCTCTTGATATCCTCTATGCACTTAAGCTGGTCTGGAGTCTCTGTAAATGGGAAGGAAGCCTCGAATTGGACCTGCCAATCATTATCCTTCTCAAAGGGATAGCCATAAGTAGTCTGGCGCTGGGCATATAGCTTCACAAGCTCTCCTGCAAGCTCCTGTGCATTCTTGATCGCCTTTTCCTTTTTCTTGCTCCAAGAGGATGATCCAACGCCATCAAGCTTTGGGGCTCTGCCATCGTTTCCTATGTATTTCTGAACAAGATTAGCCTGCTCAATTGGAACATAGAGATACTCATCATTTGCATATTTGATCTTGATGTAGTCTCTCTCAGTTCTGGATGTCTTGACTCTGTCGATTTTGACAAACTGGCCAATGCCATAGTTCACATGAACAACGTAATCTCCCTCTTTGAGCTCAACAAAGGAATCGAGTGGAGAGGATGTGACCTGCTCGACAACCGCCTTTGCCCTTTGTCTTCGCCTTCCGAATATCTCCTGATCCAATATGACAAGCGTTGATACATCCTCAAGCTGGAAGCCTGAGGATATATGGGATACCAGAATATCCACTGGGTACTCTCTCAGCACATTTTCCAATCTTTCCTTTTGCACATCTGAGGGTGCAACGACAAATACTCTCCAGCCATTCTTGAAAAGAGATGAAAGATCGTCCTTGAAATATGTGACATTGCCAAAATAGGATCTTGATGAGGATACATTGAAATGAAGATTGCCTGAGCTCTCTATATCATATAGGAAAATGCCTCTTTTAAGGGCATTGACATGCTCCACCCAGTCAAAGAGCAACTTGTCTGGCAGGATGGCATTCTCATTCTCCTTATAGGCTTCATTGAAACGCGATTTCGCCTCATTCCTAAGGCTTACCCAGCTTGTCTCAAGCCTTTCCATGCCTGCAAGAAGGAAGTAGTCATCTCCTCTTAAATACGAGGAGAACGTAGTCAATTCACTCTTCTCCTCTAGATCTGATGCAAGCAGCGATATGGAGACCTTTGGAAGGGTCTTTGTCGTTTTCTGAGTCGCAATATCATATTCAGCGATTTTCTCAATCTCATCCCACTCACCATATATCCTTATAGGCTTATCCAAGGAGAAAGGGAATATGTCCATGACCTCTCCTCTAAGGGAGAAGGTGCCTTCCTCATAGCAGTTCGGAACCCTGAAATAGCCAGATTGAGTGAGCTTATCAGCCAATGCGATAGTATCAAAGGGGTCTTTAGGCCTAAGGGTTATTGAAAGCAATGAGAGCGTCTCCCTTGAAGGAAATGGGGAGCATAAGGATCTTAAAGAAGCAACAACGATGCCTCTCTTCATCTCCATTATCTCCTCAATAGCTCTCTTTCTCTCATATTCACCCTTTGATTGATTGAAGCTTGAATACAAAAGCTTCCCGTCTGAGGGAAGATAGACCACCTTTGTGTCTGTAATGTCCTCTAAGTCCTCATAGAGAGACTTGCTCAGCTCTTCTGTTGGTGTGATTGCAAAAAAGCGCCCCGCCCTCTTATCTGCAAAGAGCTTAACTGCTCTAGATAGAGGGTAATAATCCAACCCATCAGCCTTGATAATGGCATCTTGGCTTTTTTTGAACGCCTTGTAAGCAGGACTCTTAATGATATACTCTGTAACAGTATTCTTCATCAAAAGGAATATAGACAAAATAAAGGAAAAACTCAATGCAGGGATTGGATATAAAGAAGCTCGATATTCTGGAAAACGCGATAAGAGACGCAGGCGCATATGCAAAGCAAATGCAGAGCAAGGTGCATAGATCATACAAGGCTGACGGCTCAGTGCTCACAGAGGTTGATCTTGAGATCAGCCACAGGATTCTTTCCTTGCTCCAGAATCTCTTTCCTGATTGTGGGATAATAAGCGAAGAGGAAACCACAGAAAGAAAGGAAGATGCGGAGTACACCTTCGTTCTAGATCCCATAGATGGCACAGATGTATACTCACAAGGTCTTCCAACCTTCGCAATAGGATTAGGCATCCTGGATAAGGAGAGAAGACCTGTCGGAGCCATGATCTCGGCACCTAGGTTCGGCATCGGAAAAGACGAGCTATTCATCCGCTTGGATCCAGGTTCTGAGCTATATGTTGACGGCGAACTCTTCAAGATGGAGGGCAATAAGGATAGGATCTCGCAGATAACCATGGGCTCCAAGGGCCAAAAATGGATGGACTTCACATCATTCAATGGAAAGGTAAGGACATTAGGCTCCTCAATAATACACCTGGTCTGCCCTGCTCTCTTCCCATCCTTCCAAGCATGTGTCAATCAGCCCTGCTACATCTGGGATATCGCATCAGCTCATGCGGTCCTATTGAAAGTTGGAATGGATATAGTGTATGCAGACGGAAGTGAGTTCATCTATGACGATAGCTTCGTCATAGAAAAAAAGCCCTTCAAAATGACTATTTACGCGGGAAGTGAAAAAGCAAGGGAAGAGCTTTTCAGAACTCTTCCCCTCAAGAATCAGACCTCCTCTTTGAGGAATGTCTGAAGAGCGGCATACGCAGAGAGGCTGTCCTCTCTTTTTATGACAAAGGTGAGAATGTTCATTGTCGATACGATTTCGATGACGTTTATATTCTCCCAAGCAAGCTTCCTGACAGCAAGGTACAACACCCCTGGTGTTTCCAAGAACCCACCATCGTGGAACACGATTGTAAGCGCGACGAGGTCATTCATCGTGCTGACGATCTTCTCCCTTGCCAAGAGCTCATCGACAATAGGCTTGTACTTCTCAGAGACTGCCAGGGAAATCTCATGAGAGCCTAGCGTCACATTCAGAAAGTCTCCTGACTCTGGGCGTATTCTCTCATAGAGCACAGGCAGGGAGCTGATGAACGAGTCATTTCGAAGAAAGTTGACATCATAGATGTTGGTCTTCATTGATATCTCATAATTGATTGTGCCTTGCTTGCGCTTCTCCTTATTGCGCTTAAGGTCTTCTGCGTACCTTCTGATCGCCATTACTATCGCGGCGGAGTTGACACTCTCCCCATATAGCGCCTCAACCTTAGGCTTGATGAATTTTGCAAGATTTGAGAAGGAGATGACCTCCTGGATAAGCATCTCAGAGATGAAAGGACTACGATTTATCACATTTTTAACGCACCCGGCGACTGAACCTGTCATGTATTGATCCTTGATGTTATTGTTCTAACGTTATGTTACTTGAAAAACTGTATATATTCAATTATCAATTTCATTTGGTTCCATCAAGAAATGATAGGTGGTGCCAATGGAGCAAAATTTAGCTGATTGTTTCTTCTTTTATGATTCTTTATATGGTAAAATTCTACCATGAAATGCCCAAAATGCCAGACCGATAGAGACAAGGTCCTTGAATCACGTTCAACAAAGGAAGGCGCGCAGGTAAGAAGGAGAAGACTCTGCCTTAACTGTGGCCATCGCTTCACCAGCTATGAGAGAATTGAGGAAAGACCTGTCATTGTCATCAAAAAAGATGGACGACCACAGCCATTTGACATCTCCAAAGTCGAACGTGGCATCAGGACATGCACCGAGAAGCTCGATATCGACCCAAGGGAGATCGATAATATCCTAAGGAACATCGAAGATAGGGTCATTGAGCTCGCAGGCCCAAGGAATACCATATCAAGCAGAGAGGTCGGAGAGGAAACACTTAGACAGCTCTATCCTATCTCCCCTGTCGCATATGTTCGCTTTGCCTCTGTATACAGAGCCTTTGAGGATCTGGATCAGTTCATAACAGAGATTGAGTCGCTTGCGAAGACGAAGTGATCACTTCGCATCAAACCACTTACCTGTAAGACTCTTGTCTATCTCGACATTCAAGTGCTCAGGCTTGAGTATCTCATTAGCGCAATCTAAGGCAAAGTTATCTGTCATTCCTGCTACATAGTCCAATATCATGCGCTTATCCGAGCCCTCACGCTCAATATATTTCGGATACATCTCCTTGATGTGGTTGTAAAAGCCCGCAGCAAGCATATTATGCTCATCGCTATAGCCCCGCTCATCAAGAGCGAAGGAGTCATAGAGATCCTCCAGGTAATCAACAATGAGATTCAAGAGTCTTGTGAAATATCTTGTGTATCCATTGAGCATATCTGACCTGTATATGTTCTCATAGTTGAATTTTGAGAACTCAGCGACAGCTTCGAAAATATCATCTGAAAATCCAATGCCATCCTCATCACTAGCGCCATTGATTATGTCATTGACAAGTGTATTAATTATCTCAGAGTTGTTCTTCCCCAATCTATCTGTGACAATCTTAGGAAGCTCCTTCCCTTTCAGGATGCCAAGTCTCCAAGCATCCTCATAATCTCTTCCAAGGTATGCGATTGAATCACTGAATCTGGCAACGCAGCCTTCGTATGTGGCAGGAATCAAGCCATCTCTCTTCTCTAGAAGCGACAAATCCCTTTCCTTGAATGTTGGGATGAGCCTCTTTCTAAGATTCTCACCGTTATGGCAGACGATGCCGTCCCTTACTGCATATGTGAGATTCAGGCCTTTTCCATCATGGGAGAGGAAATCCACAACTCTCAAGGAGTTGATTTCATGATGGAACGTCGTGATATCCCTCTCAATAGAGAGCTTCTCAATGATCTTCTCGCCAACATGGCCAAAGGGAGTGTGTCCTAGATCATGGCCTATTCCGATTGCCCAAGCAAGCTCTGTATCCAGGCCTAAGGGCCTGCAAATGGTGGAAGCGATGGAGGCAACGTGGAGAACATGCTCCATTCTTGTGCATATATGGTCATTAGATGGAGCAAAGAACACCTGCGTCTTATGCTTCAATCTTCTGAAGGGTGAAGAATGAATGATTGCGGTGGTATCGCGATAATAAGCGCCCCTGATATCCTCATTTCGCTCTCTTGCCCTTTTCTGTAAAAGGATGCCCTCTGCTTTTCTTTTTAGCTTTTCAGTCATCTTTGCCTCCCTTTTATATTATGTTATAATTAATGATTAGAGGCAAATGTGTTTGAGTATATATTTCCTATAGCTGCAATGCTTTTATCATTCATGTCACTCTTATCAAGCTTGAGATTCATCCTCTCGAGGCAAGGGCTTTATTGGATCCTGCCTGCGATAATATCGATGCTTCTATGCTTTGAAAACCTCAATACCCTTCTTGTGGTTGGGGAACACGGCACATCAGCATTCAGCATCACAATCACAAACACAATCCCTGTGCTTCTTTCATTCCTTTGGTACATGATGGTGATCATGTTCCACTATGCCATGAAGCTTGCGATCCCTGAGAACAAGTATCTCGATGAGAGCAGGAAGAATAAGGCTGAGGCGGTCTACATGGAGAAGTATGAAAGAAGGAAGAACCTCATCAAGCACAGAAACAAGGAGAACGACTCCTCTTGCAGATCCCACGTGCCAAGTGTGCCCTCCTATAGGAGCAGTGACATAGATTAGTCTTCTTTGCAATCTCTGTTTATTTATATGGCTAAAAATGCTAAAATGAGCCATTGGTGAGAAAAAATGGAAAGGCTTTTCTTTGTTGGCATAAAGCATTCAGGCAAGACGACTTTCGCAAAAAGGATATCAAGAAGATTCGGCTATCTCTTCTTTGACTCCGATGAGCTCATATCACGCCATCTAGGGGGCAAGGATGTCAGGGAGTTCTACAGGGAAAACGGCAAAGAGGCCTTCATGTCTCTGGAGACAATGGCTGTAAGGGAGCTTGTGGAGAAAGAGCAGCACTCCTTTATCCTATCCTTGGGAGGTGGCGCCTCCGACAATGAGAGCTTGATGCAGATTCTGAAAAACGAGGGTAAGATAATCTACCTGACAAGAGAGGAAGATGAGATGCTTCCTGTCATTTTGAAGCATGGTATTCCTGCATTCCTTGACAAAAACGACCTAGAGGGCTCTTTCCATAGAATCTACACAAAGCGCGACATGGCATATCGCGAATATGCAGACAGCATTATCGATCTTGGCAAATACAGAGATCGCGATGAGACTGAAGCTATGCTATACAGCGTTTTAAAGGAGCTAGGATATGGGGTTTAATTCTATTGGAAGGCTTTTTTCCTACACAACTTTCGGGGAATCCCATGGAGAGGCGCTCGGCTGCGTGATCGAGGGCTTCCCCGCAAACTTCGAGATCGATATAGCGAAGATGCAAAAGGAGCTCGACAGAAGAAGGCCTGGCTCAACACCACTTGGCACAAAGAGAAACGAGAGTGATGAGATTGAGATTCTCTCCGGCGTCTTTGACGGAAAGACCACAGGTGCACCCATTGCCATCATTGTTAGAAACAATAATCAAAGATCCAAGGACTACTCCCAGCTCGCGACCATCTATAGGCCTGGACATGCAGATTACACCTTCTCAAAGAAGTATGGAATCAGAGATTATCGTGGAGGCGGACGCTCAAGCGCTAGAGAGACTGTCGCTAGAGTCATAAGCGGAGCACTTGCCAAGCAGTACCTTGAGAAGGAAGGCATTTATGTATCTGCAGGGGTGGTCGAGGTTGGAGAGGTAAAGGCAGAAGGCTATATCTGGAACCCTCCATTCCCTGCCCCGCTTTACGCCCCAGACTCTGTCAATCTTGAAAAGATGCTAAACGAGGTTAACGCAGCAAGGGAAAACAAGGATTCAATCGGAGCAGTTGTTGAATGCCATATAGATGGAGTCAAGCCAGGACTGGGAGACCCTGTTTTTGACAAGCTTGATGCGCTCCTTGCACGGGCGATGTTCTCAATAGGAGCTGTTAAGGGCTTTGAGATTGGAAGCGGCTTTTCCTCTGCAAAGAAGCACGGCTCAGAGAACAATGACGAAATGATGATCAATGCAGGCCATCCTTGCTTCAAAACCAACAATGCAGGTGGCATTCTTGGAGGCATCTCAAACGGCATGCCTATTGTGATGAGGATAGCCTTCAAGCCCACCCCCTCAATAGCGAGAGAGCAAGCAACAATAAGCGAGGCGCTAGAAGAGACAACAATAAAGATAGAAGGAAGGCATGACCCTTGTGTTGCGATAAGGGCTGTCCCTGTCGTTGAGGCTACCGCTGCAGCAGTGATCCTTGATGCGCTTTTGATCCAGAGGGCCTATGGAGAGTGCTAAGATTCTTACAATCCAATCTGATAGGACAATGCTTTTGGATGTCCACTCACCTTTTGCCAAGGAATGCAGGGAGGATATCATAGCCTTTGCAGACCTTGTCAAAAGCCCTGAGCATATCCACACCTATGCTCTTTCAAACCTCTCCCTTTGGAATGCCATCTCCTCAGGGCTTTCTGCCCAAGAGATAATCAAGAGGCTGAAAAAGTGGTCTCGCTATGAGATTGACCAAAGAGTGATCTTCTTCATTGAAGACCAGGCAATGCGATTCGGGGACTTCATACTTGAGGAATTCGATGCCAACAATCTCATCCTAAAAGTAAGAAGAAAGGTTTTCTTCCTCCAGCTTCAAGCTGACAGAAACCTTAAAGAATATCTTAAAGCGAATGATGATTCCTCTTTCCTTGTTGACAGGATGCATAGAGGAACATTGAAGATAGCCCTGATCAAGCTGGGCTTCCCAATCGAGGACAGGATAAAGCTCATCAAGGGCGACAGCTTGGATATTGGCAGAAAGGAAAGCTTCAAAAGCAGGGATTACCAGGACCAGGCCGTGGAGAGCATCATGGGACGAGGTGAGCTTGGAACTGGCTTTGGCACAATAGTCCTTCCTTGCGGCTCTGGAAAGACAATTGTCGGAATATTATCAATGCTCCATCTTAAGTCCAAGACCCTCATCCTATGCCCTAATGTCGCCTCTGTGCACCAATGGATCAAGGAGATCAAGGATAAGACAACAATACGAGATGACTTGATTGGCGAATACTCTGGCGAGAAGAAGGAGATCAGGCCGATCACCGTATGCACTTATCAAGTGCTGACATACAGAAGCTCAAAGGACGAGGAGTTCCCGCACTTCACGCTTTTCAAGGATAACGGGTGGGGTCTTATCATATACGATGAGGTCCATATGCTCCCCGCACCTGTCTTTAGGATAACAGCAGAGCTTCAGGCAATCCACAGGATCGGACTCACTGCGACTCTCGTAAGAGAGGATGGAAAAGAGGATGAGGTATTCTCCTTAGTCGGTCCAAAGCGCTATGACACGCCTTGGGCAGAGCTTGCAGAGCGAGGCTTCATAGCAAAGGCATTCTGCCATGAGATCAGAATCCCGCTTGAAGAGGAAGAAGAGATAGAATACGCGCTTGCAACAAAGAGGGAGAAGTTCAGGATCGCATCATGCAACAAAAGCAAGATGAAGATTGCCGAGGATATCATAAAGGAGCACTCAGACGACCAGATCCTCATAATAGGGCAGTACCTTGAGCAGCTAGAACAATTCAAGGAGCATTTTGGCTACGAAATCATCACAGGAAGCACTCCCAATAGGAGAAGAGATGAGCTATATGATGCCTTCAGGGAAAGAAAGGTCAAGGTTCTCATCGTCTCCAAGGTTGCAAACTATGCAATAGACCTGCCAGATGCTTCGGTTGCAATACAGGTTTCTGGAACCTTTGGATCAAGGCAGGAGGAGGCGCAAAGACTTGGGAGGATTCTAAGGCCAAAGGCTAAGGACAGCCATTTCTATTCAATCATCACTGAATACACAGAAGAAGAGGATTATGCGACAAAAAGGCAGAAGTTCCTCTCTGAGCAAGGATATGACTACACAATTGAGAAGAGGATGATATGAGTTACCTATCCAGGATGTATTGCTCCAATGACAGCGATGAATCTGCTGAAGCTTATCTCAAGGAACATGAGGTAGAGCTTTTAATGGCAACTGACGATGATTGCGCAATCCTCCTTACTGAGCTTGCTCTAGGCCTCAGCCATACAAAGGTTCCAAGCAATAAAATCGGAAGTCTTGAGGCAAAAGGGCTTATAAAAAAGATCGAGGATGGCTACTTGATCACAGAAAGAGGCGAAAGACTTGTGTCAAACTACCCTGCCTTTGGAACGCAAGGACCAAGCAGGAGACTCAACGATGCTTTCTTTCCAATGCTCTTATCATCTGTGGTATCAAAGGAGCTAAGCACAAGGTCGACTCATTGGACCAGATATTTCTCCTCTGATTTCTTCCTAGGACTCTTCCCAGCTGCGAACAAGGAGGAAATCTCCAGATTTTCAACGCTTGCTGTCAAGGCGCTTCTATCGCTGGGAATCATAAGGGACAATCTAGGAAGGATGACAATAAGAAAAGACTCCGCCCTCTCCTTCATGGATCTTTCCATAGAGGACAAGCTAAGCTGGATACTCTATCCAAATGAAAGCGATATTGTTAGGAATAAGGCAGCAAAGGCATTCAATCTCGCATATAGACTCAGAGGGATAAAGGAAGATGAAATAGATTCCTACATGGAGCGCATAGAGAGAATCACAGAGTTCACCTTGCCTCCGCTGCAGACGATGCTTGACATCGGAGTGCTCTATTTGGAGGACGGGATTATCAATGGCTATGACACTGAAGCGAAAAAAGCTGAGGATGGTGTTGTATCCTCTGACTTCATTCTCTCTTACTCCGGCTCAACAGATAAGCCGATCTTCCTGATCTGCCAGCCAGAGAAGGCCGATGTCACAAAACAGTGGTCAATTACAAAGCAAAGCCTAAAGAGTGCCTTCTCAATGGGTTACACGCCAAATGATGTATTCTCGATTCTCTCTGAGATATCAACGCTGCCGCTTCCAGATAGCCTTAGGTCTAGAATAGAGAGCTGGTATGAATCCTACAATGCGCTCACCTCAGAGCGCGGCGTCATACTCACCTGCGACATCAAGAATTCAAAGATACTCGAATCTCTGCCACTTCTTAGAATACATGTGCTATCACATCCATCGGAGAACATATTCATAATGAACCCCTCAACTGAAGAGGAATGGAGAAGAGTGCTGCACTTCTCAGGCTTCGACATGCTTGGGGAGACAAAGGGCTGGGAGATGCATAGACCGGAGAAGGAAAGAGTGTTCCTTGGCAGCAAGAAGCCCCCTCTTTTGAAGGAAAGACGGGAGATACCTTTTAGCAAAGCTCTCAGAGGAAAGCTCTTAGCAAAGTCAAAATCGACTCTTAGAAGCCACCTTATAAAAGAAGGCCTCATATTCACAGATGAGAATAAGGAGCACCTTGATGCGATTGAGGGTCTCTATTATCAGGAGAAGCTGAAGCTGATCTCAGGCGCAATTGAGAATCAGGAGGCTCTCTACATTGATAATGCCAACGAAATTACCATTGAAACACCATTGAGATTGGAGAGAGAGGGAGAAGACGCCTATCTCATAACAGATTCAAAGAAGCACGATGTCTCGAAGATCTGGAGACTAGGTGCCCTTCCTGGCTTCATCAAATCTCAGGATTGAGGTTCTTTGGATAGTGGTAGCCTGTGAAAGCCTCGAACTGAAGCTTGCCCTGCTCTAAGAGCATCTCTCTTCCAAAGTGGATCCTGCATCCGCTTCTCTCTGCCTCCAAGAGCAGCTTTGTGTACTGAGGCTTGTAGATTATGTCATATACAATCTCCCTGCCTGAGAACTTAAAGCCCTCTATCGGATTCTTCTCCACATCAGGATAAAGCCCAACGCTTGTCGTCTGCACTATCAGATCCATCTTATTCTCATATTTGGAGGCGTTATCAAGGCTATCATATTGGCAAAGATTGGAAAGTGCGAGATCTTTTGCCCTTTCGATCGTCCTATTGAGGATAGTCACCTTGACACCTTTGTTCCTAAGCGCCTTGACGATGGACTTTGCAGCCCCGCCTGCACCGATGACCATGGCATTTCTAACCCTTCCGCTCTCAATATCGCCATCGATAGGGGCAAGGAAGCCATAGTAATCCGTGTTCATTCCCTTCCACATATTCGGCACTCTCACAACAGTGTTGCACGCACCAATTTGCATAACCTCCCTTGTTATGTTGCCAAGATACCTCAAAACCTCGTTCTTATATGGGATTGTGACAGAAAAACCTCTGATCCTGATTCTCTCTGCAAGCTGGAAGAACGCCTGGACGCTATCAACAAGGAAGGGGACATACACAGCATTGTAGTGTATTGCCTCAAAGCCTGGGTTGTGTATATTAGGGCTGGAGGAATGGAGCACAGGGTTTCCGATTATCCCATATATAGCTGTCTTCTCATCTATCCTATCAGCCTTATAAAGGAGCTTGAGCTTCTCTGGAGGCAGATGTCCAGGAGCAACTGAATCCTCACTTGTGAAGGTGAGAAGAGACCCAAGACGCTTGTAAAGGATTCTTGTGGGGACACCATAATCGCCCATGCCGATGACGATCTTCTCACAATCAGGAAGCTCCTCAGACACCCTGAAAAGCGTTATCATATCGGAAATGCTTTTGACAGTTACGGCAACTTTGGCAACATCGCCCTTCTCTCTCAGCCTCTTGATTCTTAGAAAGATATCATCAGGTATGCCGGAGAAATCATGGAAGGATCTGATTATCTTGACACCCCTCTCCCTTGCAAGGAGCTCAACATCGTTGCGCTTCACATCATCCTCGATATCCACATAGCTGAAAGATCCTTTTTCAAGGGTATAAGAAAGAAGCTGCCTTCTCGCCTTCTCTGTCAGATTGCATTTGCCGCCATCTTGTGTGCGTCTTAAAGTGAGAATTACTGGGATATCGACTTGTGAGGGGAAAGAAAAAGCCATCTTCTGCTCCTCCGGGGATAGAAGATCAAGCCTAAGCTCGCAAATATCAATGAACGCGCGGTTTCTCTTTACACTCTCAAGACATTCAGAAATCGTGCTTTTTGATAAGGTCAGACAAATCAAATGGGCACTCCTTACCTGAAAATGTTACCACTTTCTCGTGATTTCTTCTATTGAAATGGAAAAATTCAAAGGAAAAGCCCTCCTTTTGCAAGAAGGGCAAATCCCAGTGCTTCTTATCAAGCAAAGGCCTTTACGCATCTAAGCACATTATCCACTGTCAAATACAGATCATCCATCGCCCTTTCTCTGGCCTCTAGGTAAGATACTGCGACTCTGTTGATTGAGAAGATGCCTGTAACACCCTCGTCATATGCCTTCTCGACACTATCCCCGATATCGCCAACGAAGGCTAGCACCTTCTTATTGAGCTTCTTGGCTCTTCTTGCGACACCGATGACAACCTTTCCATGAAGCGACTCAGCATCAAATGAACCCTCTCCTGTCAGGATAAGGTCTGCATCCTTTATAAGCTCCTCGAACTTCACGCTGTCAAGAATCGCATCAACGCCACTGACAAGCTCAGAGGAGAACATTGCAGCCATTCCGCCTCCCATGCCTCCTGCAGCACCGGCTCCCTTCAGATTCTCCACATCAACACCTGAGCTTCTCTTGAGGATGCCGGCAAGCCTAGACATCTTGCTCTCAAGAGAGATGATCATAGAAGGATCTGCTCCCTTTATCGCCGCATCTGAGGCAACAGCGCCATCTGGCCCGCAGAATGGGATATCGACATCGCAGATTGTGACGATAGGTATATTCTTCAGTCTTGCATCCATTGTCGATATATCTATCATGTCAATCTGGTCCAATGTGGCACCAACTGGCGTGAATGTATTGCCCATTGCATTATAGAAAGAGACACCAAGAGATGCTGCCAAACCGCACGCCGCATCATTTGTCGCACTCTCGCCCAAGCCAAGTATTATCTTCTTTGCACCCCTATCAAGCGCATCAAGAATGAGTTCTCCCACTCCATATGTTGTCGCTCTTGATGGATCCCATCTATCCTCAAGCAGGGCTATTCCCGCAGCAGAGCACATCTCAACAACAGCAACGCCGCCCTCAAGCATTGCGTAGTAGCCCTCAACGATGCTATCTGAAAAAGGTCCCGTGACGTTCTTGAATATCTTCTCTCCTCCTGCGATGGCAAGGAACGCATCAACTGTGCCAGCCCCGCCATCTGCAACAGGAATAGGTATGACTGAGCAATCTGGATAATGCTTTGTCAGAGCATCCCTCATCACAAGGCAGATCTCCTGCGATGACATTGTGCCTTTGAATGAATCTGGAATAAGAACTACTTTTTTCATTAGGATACCTCCCTCTTTAATTACCATTGCTTTTGTTGCTTTATGGTTCTTTGACAAATATTAAGCTCGAATTCTGATGTTGAAAAGAAAAATAATGAAGTTTTTCTGCATTTACCATCAAATAAGTATCTTTTTATTGATTTAAACCGCTAAATTAAAATAAAAATATATTTTATTGCCATTTACCTA
>JAZURW010000092.1:0-1592 GCA_045606405.1 Candidatus Ornithospirochaeta sp.
GAGACAGGAGTCAACTGCAACATCAGAATCTCTCCCCATACATGCAGACACACCTTTGCACACCTCCAGCTCAAAAATGGACTTGACCTGTACAGCCTTTCAAGATTGATGGGGCATGAGAATGTGTCCATTACCCAGAGATACCTGGAGGGGATCAAGGATCCCTGCCTGAAATGAACTTGGTGGCATAGACACACTCAGCCAACAGAATAATGTCAGCCAGTTCATATTTGAGCTGGCGAGCATAGAAGCCTTTTTTCTTGCGATCATAGACAATCAGCTTCTCTTCGCCTTCTTTGTCTGCCTTAATCGTATCAATGGCTTCATCAATCTCAACATCATTTTCCAGCATCCAGTAAACACTGTTGATTTCATTAATGTCCTTGTAAATGGATCGTCTGTCAGAATCCAGACCATACTCCTTCAGGAATGCGATAATGTCAAAAGCAGTTGCTGTATTGTCCTCATCAGTATATTTGAGGAGGTACTGCAACACAATATAGGGCTTAAACTTCTGATGGGGCTTCTTGCCTCGCTCACAGACGCTCAGGTAAATCTTCATCTGCCTTGCGTTGAGGCTTTTTGATTGTATTCAGCAGAGCCAGCAATCACACAATTCTTCGCAAAAGTTCTGTCCATCACCAGGCGAGAGTTAGCAATATCAACCTTCAGATAATCTTCATAGATGATGTCGAACTCTTCAGACCAATAGGTTGACTCAAAATAGATGTGCGACGAAAACTTGTCGAAGCAGAAGCAGCGAGCAACAGCCTTGAACATTTCAGGGAGAACAATGTGATAGGTTTCAGACATGAGACCATAGGACTGAGTATCAATGATTTCAGATCCCTTTACCTTCAGATTGTCAGCAAACCTATCAAAAGTTTCGCGAGAATCATAGTTGAATCCATCAGCATCAGTCTGGGCAAGTACAGACTTCATGATTTCCAGAGCCTTGGAAGCCATCTTCTTGGATTCCATCTTCATAGAGAAAGCAGTAGAACAGTTCATAGGGGTACTTCCTTTCATTCGCTCTGTGAGCTTTGTTTTCTTAGGTTTAGGTCTCTTGTGTTCCCTTCACCTTACATATACATTATACTTCATCCCTCTGGTTAATCAGTCGTTCTACGCACACACCAAATTCTACCATTTTAATATATGTAAGATGATCGACAGAAACAGAAAGCACCTTTCCCCATGTAATTCCCATGAGCGAAAGATGCTTAAAAGATGTTAGTTTGTTGTTGGAAAGATGTATGAGAGATGAAAAGAAGATGATAAAAGATATATGAAAGATGTCTCTATCCAGGTTCTCTTTGAAGGGCTAATTAAGTTTTACAGGGGCTTCCTTTTACGAAATCACAAAATCGCTTGAAATCAGCTTTTCAGGTATGATAAACTATGAATGCAGTCCTGTAAACTGTTTGGACTCAGGTAAGGTAAACTGTGTAAAAAATGACATCAACATTGTACCTCTCAAAAGTGGAGAAAAGTCAGTTGACAGGCCACTTTGGGGCCTGTCAACAGGTCGTGTCCTGGTACGACAACGAGAACTCCTACACCTCTCAGATGGTCCGCACCATCAAGTACTT
>JAZURW010000093.1:0-13731 GCA_045606405.1 Candidatus Ornithospirochaeta sp.
AAATTCCTTAGAATATAATATATGAATATGTACGGATTGTTTATTAAGAAAGCTTTCTTTGATGGCTGGGATAATCTTTTAAGCCTAGTCCTTCAGAATTTCCTTTATATTCTTCTGCTCATTGGTTTTGTAGGCGCTATGTCCATAGCTGATGCATATTACGCTCTCACTCTGGTTCTCATAGGCGTGATATTCCTTGTTTTCTGCATTCTCTTAGGGGGCACAGCGGAGACTGTGAAGGGATATTCGAATTACAAGAAGGAGACTTGGGAGCCTTTTTCAAAGGGCATAAGAAGGAATATGAGGCACTCGCTGCTATTTGCCTTGGTTGCCTTCCTTATCGTATTTGTGTTGACCTTTGTCATGCCATTCTATTTTTCAATGGGGAACATTGTTGGTCTTATCATTGGCGTTCTTCTATTCTGGCTCAGCGTCATCTTCCTCTTGGCGTTACCATACTATTTCCCTTTGATGAATCTTCTGCCTGGAGATAGACCCAAGAAGACCTTGAAGAAATGCTTTATAATCCTATCGGATAATTTGCTCTTTTCTTTGTTCTTCTTCATCTATAGCCTGATAGTCCTTGTCATTTCCTTCTTCACTGTTGGCATGGTGCCAGGTGTCTCTGGATATATGCTTGCTGGCCAGGATGCGATGAAGCTATTGATGTTCAAGTATGACTATCTTGAGGAGAACCCTGACGGGAGGGGAAAGAAGATTCCTTGGGCAGAGATATTGTATGATGAGAAGGAGAAGGTTGGTCCTAGATCCCTTAAGTCTATGATCTTCCCATGGAAATATTGATGAGAGAAGTTGAGATAAAAGCCTGGGTTGATGATTTTGAAGCTGTAAAAAGCTACTTTGATGAGCATGCCTCCCAAGGTAGGCCTGTTTATAAAGAGGATTGCTATTTCAAGCGACCGGGTGAGAAAAAACAAGCCTTAAGACTAAGAAACAACGGCGGTATTCTAGAGTTCACCACAAAGAGAAACAACAAGAATGAGAAAGGTGAGGAGAATAACTATGAATATGAGTTCACATCCTCAATAGATCAGCTTGATAAAGCCAAGGAGTTCTTTACTGTTCTTGGATATGAACATCATTTCATAAAAAGAAAGAAAGGCTTCGATTGGGATTACAAGAAAGTCCATGTTGAGCTTCTTGAGGTTGATGGAGTGGGAGTGTTTCTTGAGATGGAGGCCTTGATCGACTTCGATGCAAATGAAGAAGAGGTCCAAAGGAACATTGATCTTCTTTATTCAATTCTTGATGAGGTCAATATCCCCCATGATAGAGTTGAGAGAAGAAGCTATAGAGCGATGATATTAAAAGAGGAATAAGATGGAGTTTAAAGCAAGCCACATACTTGTCAGAGATATAACAGCAGCTGAGAGAATATGCCAAAGGATCAAGGCAGGAGAGAGCTTTGAGTCTCTTGCTAGAGCTTATTCAACATGCCCTTCCAAATCAAAGGGCGGGGATCTTGGCTGGTTTAAGGAGGGGCAGATGGTGCCTCCATTTGAGAATGCGGTAAGAAGGATGGGCATGGGAACTATCTCAAAGCCTGTGAGAACGCAATTCGGCTATCATATAATCAAGAAGACAGGAGCGAGATGATGATTAGGATTTTCACAGATGGTGGTTGCTCCGGCAATCCTGGTCCCGGTGGCTGGGCCTTTGCAGCATTCCAAGACGGTGAGAACATCGCATCCTCCTCAGGCGGCGATAAGGACACAACAAACAACAAGATGGAGCTTACTGCTGTGATAAACGCTCTCGAGTTCGCGATTAATTGCAATTACTCTGTAGTTGAGATACTTACAGATAGCCAATATGTCAAGAATGGCATAACTCAGTGGATTTTCAACTGGAAGGCAAAGGGCTGGAAAACCTCCGGTGGCGGTGCTGTCAAGAACAAGGAATACTGGGAAAGGCTTGATATGCTGAACAACAGGGTGAAGGTTCAGTGGACCTGGGTCAAGGGACACGCTGGAATCGAAGGAAACGAGCTTTGTGATAAGCTTGTAAGGGCAGAGACTGCAAAATACTCACTCTGATTTATTGCTTTCTGGGTTGATAGGAGCCTCTGATTCCTCTGGTTCATCAACATAGATGGTGTAGAATTCATATTCAGAGGAAAGGATTTTGATCGCCTCTTTGTTATTCTTGTCGCGCCTTAGTATGTCCTTTGCGACTTCTAAGGCCTTTTCCTTGTTCCCTGAATCATATAGCTCCCTTGAATAGAGTACGGCGGAGTCTGTGTCTGCAGGGACAAGCTCATAGATTGCCTCAAGCGCAGATAGATAGGCGCCTTTGTCGCCTTTCTCCCTTAAGGCAAATGCCTTTGCTTTCAAAAATCGAAGATGTTCAGGGTGTTTTCCAATTGATTGATCAAGGAGGGCCAAGGCCTCGTCATAGCTTCCCTCCTCGATATATGAGTAGATTGCGTTATATAGGAGCCTTGCATCCTCATTCCTCTCATATTCCTCTAAGTAGATTTGAGCTGCCTGCTTCCCAGATAGAAGGGGAGTGTCGATGAGAATCTGAGTGCTATCATAGTCTCCTGTGGTTTTACAGGAGACTAATATGAGAAGTGATGCGATGATTGCGGCTTTAACAAAGGACTGTTTTCTCAATTTCGATTACCTGGTCTCTATAGAGGTTCACGATTGATGAGCCATAGTCAGCAATGAGCTGAATCATATTCCTAGGCTCAGGTCCCTTGTCCTCTCCATTGAGTCTGTCACCTGCATCTCCAAGACCTGGCAGGATGTATGCCGATTCATTGAGGATAGGATCCATCCAAAGTGTGAATATCTCAGCCTCAGGAAGAGCCCTTGTTATCCTTAAAGCACCCTTTAAGGCAGATATGACATTGATGAATTTGATTGATTTTGGCTTTACGCCATTATCCTTGAGGTACTTGACGATAGTGACAAGAGAGCCACCAGTTGCATTCATAGGGTCTGCGAAGATCAGATCCTTGCCATCGAGTTCCTCAAGATTGAAGAATGACCTGTCAAGATCGAGGATGTAATCCATGTTGGATTCCTTCCTTGATTCATCTCTCTTGATCTTAAACAGTGCAAATGGGGTCACATAATCATCTGAGCTGTAGTCCTGGAACTCCTTTGAGATGATCATCGATGGGAGCAGGGCTCCTCTTAGCATAACACACATGACAGATGAATGAGCCTTGTCATCGATATCTGGGATTCTATGCACGGCATAATTTCTGCAAGGATTTGTTACAGGGGTTTTCTGCACAAGAGATCTCTTTTTCTTGATATCGGCAAAGGCGTGGGCGAACATCAGCTCATAAGCCCTTTGGATATAATAAAGAAACTCCTCATGTCCTGTCTCGGGATTTCTTAGCTTAGCGATGATCCTAGAGGCTTCACCATGCTGCTCATCTGGAGTTTCAAAGCAATAGACATGGATTCTGCCGTTCTCGCTTGAGATCCTTTCCAGCTCGTCGCCAATCTCCCTGGCGCTCTGTATGAGAGCTTCCTCAGCGCTCTCACCGTTTTCCAGCCTTCGAGAGGCATCAAGGCTTTTGTCATATAATCTATGCACCAAACTCAGGTTGTTCTTGTCCTTTTCAGAAAGAAAGCCATCAAGTGCTGTGGCATGAAGCACGATTTTATTCATAATCCACCTCCGAGACAAAGAATAACCTAAATACGGGGATACTACAACTTTATTACTTTTAATGTGACGGTAATTCTGTTAGTATTTAGCTGAGGTAATTAACTATGAATCTAGTTTTTCTTGGCCCTCCAGGAGCTGGAAAGGGCACTATCGCGGTAATCGCCAAGGAAGCTCTGGGTGTTCCACACATCTCCACAGGAGATCTTTTCAGAGCTAATATCAAGAATGAGACAGAACTTGGAAAGCAGGTTAAGGCTATCCTTGCTTCAGGTGGTCTTGTTCCAGATGAAATCACAATCAAGATGGTTGAGAAGAGACTTGAGGAGGATGATGCTAAGAAGGGTTATATCCTTGATGGCTTCCCAAGAACAGTCCCTCAGGCTGATGCTCTTTTGGAGATGTCTAAGCTTGACGCAGTTATCAACTTCGTCCTCGATCCAGAAGAAATCATCAGAAGACTCTCTGGAAGAAGAGTCTGCAAGAGCACAGGTAGGACTTACCACATCACATCAAACCCACCAAAGGTAGAGGGCATCGATGATGAGACTGGCGAGCCACTTATCCAGAGAGATGATGATAAGCCAGAGGCTATCAAGCATCGCTTGGAAGTCTATGAAGCAGCAACAGCTCCTCTTATTGAGTATTATAGGGAAAAGGGCATCCTCATTGACCTGGACTGCTCTGGTGCACCAGCAGATATTCTCGCTGAGCTTTTGAAGAAGCTTAACTAATTGTCGTTTTTAGCTTGATAATTGGCTGAATAAAACACCTTGTCAGAGTATATTTTCTGATAAGGTGTTATTTATGAACGATAGCTTTAAGGTTTTCTCTGCCTTATCAGAGGAATTTGTCTCCCCATTGTTCCCAAGAGGAGGAGAGGAAGTCAAGGTATCCATAGCATTCACGGAAAAGCCTGAATGGGTGGCTGTAAAGTGCATGAGTGAAATAGGGCTTAATCATCATGAAGTGCTTCATGAGGATGGCTTCTTCAATGGAGCTTATAAATATTCAGCAATGATAAAGGCAATCTCAGATGAAAGGCCTTTCAGGTATTTCTTCTGCTTTGGATGCCAAGGCAAGTCATACTACTATTCGAAAAAAGGGATAAGCAGGAACTGCCCTAGAAATGAGGATAGATTCGCCCTTGCGGTGGACCTTGAGGCTCCTAGCTGGATTGCATCTTCAACGTGCTATCAGATATTTCCAGATAGATTCAATAGAGGCGATGAGAGCGTGGGAGCGAGAGCGGGAATGTATGCCTTTGATGGCGGCATCGTCACAACTCCTGAGTTTGATTCAATACCAAGACCATATCCAGAGTCTAAATGCCTTGACTTCTATAATGGAGACCTTAAGGGAATTGAGCAAAAGCTTGACTATATAGAGTCATTAGGCTTTGACACGCTCTACCTTAATCCAATCAACAGCTCAATGACTGTCCATAGGTTTGACTCAACAGATTTCTTCTCTGTTGATAAGAAGCTCGGAGGTGATGAAGCGTATGAAAGCCTTTGCAAGAAGGTTCATGAAAGAGGGATGAGGATCATCGTTGATATCTCGATCAATCACACATCCTCTGCACATCCTTGGCTCTTGAAGGCAAAGAATGATTTTGAATCAGAGGAGAGAGGCTTCTATTACTTCTATAGCGATGGACGTGTGCGCCTTTGGCAAGGTGTTCCGACTCTTTGTCAGCTTAATTACAACTCCCAAAAGCTTCGTGAGCTCATTTACCGAGGAAAGGAGAGCGCATTAAGAAAGTATTTAAGACCTCCTTTCAATCAGGATGGTTGGAGACTCGATGTTGCGCCAGAGCTTGGCAGAAGCGATAAAGATCAGCTATGCCAGGAGGTTTGGAGAGAGGTAAGGAGCGCTCTTCATCAAGAGAGAAAGGACCTCTATCTTGTCGGAGAGGATTGGGATGATGCATCGGATTACTGCAAGGGCGATATGTGGGATGCGACTATGAACTATTTTGGCTCTGGAAGGGTCATAAGATCATGGCTGGGTGAAAGGGACAGGTTCCTTTCTTCCGGTTGGGGCCATAGTCCTGAGCGTGAAGAGGCGTGGGATGCATTTGAGACTGTGGAGGCTCTTAAGGATGGCTATCACGCATACTCCTCTCAGATGGTGTTTTTCCAAATGAATCTATTTGATTCCCACGACACTCCACGTTTGCATAACAATCGTGAGCTTGTGAGCGAGGACAGCTACTTAGGTGGCTTGATTGTCCTATATATGCTTCCAGGCATGCCGAACGTTTATTATGGGGATGAGATATGGCTCGATGGTGAGCTAGGCTCAGTTGAAGCCTCCAGATATCCAATGTGCTGGGACGAGAGCAAATGGAATAAGCGTGTTCAGATGATGCATAAGAGTCTTGCAGCAATCAGGAAAGACAAGAGCTTTGGATATTCCTCCTTTAGGCTTTTTGCCTTGGATTCTGATGCCTTTGCGCTTGAGAGGTTGCAGGACGGCAAGGCCTACATCGCTATAGTCAACAAGGGAGAATCTCGAAGAGTTGTCCTTGATTCTTCTTTTCTTCCTGTTGCAACGCCATTAGTGGTAGTTGGAGAAGGAGACGTCTCAATTGAGGAGGGGACTATAGTGGTCAACCTCCATTCTGGTAAGTCGTTGGTGCTTGAACTCTAAAAAAACTTATTGCGTTAATTTCTTGCAATATCGAAAAATATTAGGGCGATGACAAAAAAATGAGATAAATTGGGAATTTATTTTTCAAATTCTATTGACCTAATTCCCGTAAAGTGGTAATTTTTTGGAGTCGAACGGAGGATTAGCTCAGCGGGAGAGCGCCTGCCTTACAAGCAGGATGTCACAAGTTCAATCCTTGTATCCTCCATAGCCAGCAGAAGCTGGCTTTTTTTTATCCTTATGCAAGTTCTGATTCATTGTCGACTTTGAAGCAGATGCCTCATTGATTGTGCTTTTCCTTGAATTGAAATATTGGCCATTCTGATTATCTTCAATGTATGGAAGAACATTCACTATCTACTTATATCATCGTCTTCTTCATTTTTAGCTTTCTCGGATATATATCTGAGGTGCTATATTGCTCAATTGGGGAACGCCGTTTCATCAATAGAGGGTTCTTAAAAGGTCCGATCATACCTATTTACGGCTTTGGCGGACTGGTAATCCTTCTCTTCCTCTCGCCCTTGAAAGACCTAAAATTAGGCTATCTCTATATCTTTCTTTCATCCATGGCGGTCGCTTCAGTGATTGAGTACATAGGCTCATGGCTATTAGAGATGATTTTCAAGGTGAAGCTTTGGGATTATTCAAGCCATCGGTTCAACATAAAAGGAAGGGTGTGCTTAAAAAACTCAATGCTATTTGGCTTAATGGGCATTCTAATGGTCAAGTACATCGAGGGACCTGTATATTCCTTCGTCACTTCCTTTTCCATCTCGACTCAGAGAATTGTCTCTATTATCCTTTTGTCGCTATTCTCTATTGATTTCATTTTCAGTACAATCAAGATGAATTCCTTCAGGAATGCTCTTTCTGAGATCTCCGAGAAAGCAAAGGTGCTTTCATCAAAGACCAGAAGCCTTACTTCCGAATTGAGGTTGAAGCTTGAAGAGGAGTACAAAGCATTCTTTGATAATAAGCATAAGAGCTTTAGAAGGCTGATCTCATCATTCCCTGGTGCTACATCAAGCTTTGATGAGCTTAGGAAGCCTATACTGGAGCTGATTGAGAGAGAGCGTGAGTTAAGATCCAGGCTGAAGCATGATAAGAGGTAGAGAGTGAACTATAAAGAGGTTGAGGCAGAGGTTAGGAAAGAGAGCGATAGCGTTGTTCTTGTCGCTGTGTCGAAGACCAGGCCAATTGAGGATGTTATGGCCGCATATTCTGAGGGGGCAAGGATATTTGGAGAGAACAGAGTCCAGGAGATGGAGGCGAAGTTCTCCTTCGACAGGCCAAAGGATATGAAGGTCTATCTTATCGGGCAGCTGCAGAGCAATAAGGTGAGAAAGGCTGTTAAGCTTGCTGATAGAATCGAATCAGTCGACTCGATAAAGCTTATAGATAAGATTGAGGCGGAGTGCGATAGAATATCGAAGGATATGGAGATCCTTCTTGAGATAAATAGCTCCGGAGAGGAGCAAAAAAGTGGCTTCAGGTCTAAAGAGGAGCTTCTTGAGGCTGTTGAGCATATTAAGCATTGCAAGCATATCAAGCTTATGGGGCTGATGACTGTTGGACCTCTTGGCTTTGATCCCAAGAAGAACAGCGAGGCCTTCTCCTACACCCGTTCCCTATATGATATAATCAATGAAATGCACCCTATATCAGTGCTTTCAATGGGCATGAGCTCCGATTGGAAGGAAGCCATCGAGCATGGCTCCACTGAGATTAGACTGGGAACTGTGATATTTGGAGAGAGAAGGTGAGGAAGATTGTCGCATTGCTTTTGTTGTCACTGTTTTCAGTCTCTCTTCTGTTCTCAGCTGACATTTCCCTTGAATATGAATACCAGCCATATGAGGATGATGAATTCAGCTCTTTTGCGATGGAGCTAAGAAGAGCTGAGACGATATTCTTTGGCTCCTTTGCGCTAACGCTTCCCTTGTCAATGGGCGTGTATTCCCTTTTGACAAGCTTTGGAGTGCCTAAAAGCGGCAAGGAATCAACAGACTTTTTATATCAATTAGCAGGCGCTGCAGGTGCTTCTCTCATAATCACCGGGATAGACTGGATTCTAGGCAGGATTAGCAATGATTAGAGAAAAGGAATTTGAGTTTGTCTCACAAGGCTCAGGAAGAGTCGATGCAATTGCCTCTAGCACTCTAGATATCCCTAGGACAGTGTTCTCCCTCTCGTCTCTTGTATTGAGAATCAATGGCAAGGACTCAAAGAAGTCCTCTAAGGTGAAGGAGGGCGACAAGGTCTATATCCGCTATGAAGAGCAGACTTTTGAGAACTTGGATGCAGAGGATATCAGCCTTGATGTCATATATGAGGACGATGATATACTTGTCATAAACAAAGAACAGGGCATGGCTGTGCATCCTGGTGCTGGAAACTACAATGGCACCCTTGCCAATGCGCTTCTTGGTAGGTATGGTGAGGACTTTGAGGCTGGTGATGATGACCTTAGGCCTGGTATTGTGCATAGACTTGATAAGGATACCAGTGGCGTAATGGTTGTAGCAAAGAACCAAAAGGCCCATCAGAAGCTTTCTGAGATGTTTGCTGCTCATTCAAATGAAAAGTATTATCTTGCCATCGCGAAGGGCTTTTTCCCTGAGAGCAAGGGGACAATAGAAAGAAGAATCTGCAGAGATAGGAACAATAGGAAGAGGTTCACAGTCACAGACAACAAGACAGAGGGTAAGGATGCTTTGACAAAGTACAAGGTTCTTTCCCAGGGTGATGGATACGCACTTTTGAGAGTCAGGATATACACAGGCAGGACGCATCAGATAAGAGTGCATCTGACTTCTATAGGCCATCCTATTCTTGGCGACAGCCTCTATTCAAGAAAAGACAACAAGCATGATGTGACAATGATGCTCCACAGCGCTCTTTTGTCCCTTGAGCATCCAACAACAGGTGAGAGGATGGTCTTCAGAGCACCGCTTCCTGAAAGGTTCGAGAAGGCATTAGAGGCTCTCTCTATCACTTACAAGCCAAGTGAGGCTCAGTGAAGGATTTCTTTATTCTATAGTCGATGAGTTTGTGCTAATATCTTCATATGCGTTTTCAAATCAGAAGATCTATCAACAATATCTACACAGCTCTTTGCCTTGATGATGGAAGAATCTATACTTGCAGGCTCAAGGGAAAGGTGATGAAGGGCGAGAATGAATACAATCCAGTCGCCGTTGGGGACATCGCGATAGGGGAATCTTATTCTGATTCAGAAGCTCTTATCACCCATATTGAGGAGAGAAGAAGCTGGTTTAGACGCTGGAATGTCAAAGCAGAGCTCAATCAGACTATTGCTGCGAATCAGGATCAGACTGCAATCGTACTTTCAGCATGCTCTCCTCCATTTAGGCCAAGATTCGTGGATAGGGCAATCGCATCATCATCTGGCGCTGAGATTCTTCTTATTATGAACAAGTCTGATTATGGGCTTACCGAGGATGAGTTTGAGCGTTGGAAGCTCTATCATGAGCTTGGGTACAAAATCATCGCGGTCTCTGCATTGGAGGGTGAGGGCGTTGACAAGCTCAAAGAGCTTTTGAAAGGCAAAACCACAGCTTTTGTTGGCCAATCAGGTGTTGGCAAGTCAACCTTGATCAATCGCTTGATGGGGACAGAGCAAAGAACAGGCGAGATAAGCGAGAAGTTTAACAGAGGCAAGCATACCACTAACCATTCTCTCTTCATTGAGGGAGAGGAGTTCTCTGTTATCGACACTCCGGGCGTAAGAGAGATACTAATACCCTTTGAAGAGCCGGAGAAGGTGCAGCTCTCGTTTCCTGAGCTTAGGGATCTTGAATGCATGTACTCCACCTGCCTTCATAAGGGTGAGCCGGGATGTGCTGCGATTGAAAAGCTTGAAAATGGCGAGATTAACGAAGATAGATATGAAAGCTATCTGAGGATGCTTCAATCCCTAGAGGAAAGAAGACCCCAGTACCTTAGGAAAAAGAGAAGTGGAAAACCGAACTATTAAAGACACAGAGCTTGATAAGGTCCTAGAGAAGGTAAGGCTATATGCGCTCTCACCAGAAGGGAAGGCGAATATCACAGCCGACCTTGTGACAAGCGACTCTGAGGTTATAGAAAAGAGATACATTAAGATTGATTGCTTCATGAATCTTCTTGAGGGCTCGGAGCCCTTGGATACCTTTCCCTCAATCAGTCATCTTTTCGAGTATGTGGAGAAGACCCATGCTGATATCAAGGGCGAGGATATACATAAATCAGGAGAGTTCCTTTCCTCGTATTTCAGAGTTCTTCGATTCCTTAAGAGAGATGACGAGATTCTGGAGAAGGATGAGGAGCTAGCAAAGGAGATTCTCTCCTCCTTGGACAGGGATGGAGAGGTCTTTGAGAACCATCCTCGCCTCAGGCCTTTGATCAAGGCAAGGGAGGAGATAAAGGCCGAGCGCCAGCGATTCTCTCTTTCCTATATGTCCCAGAATAGAGGCATAATACAGAATGATAATCCACTATATAAGAATGAGAGAGTGGTGATACCCTTAAGAGCAGACCAGAGAAGGAGCGATGATTGCTATATATCTGGCCAATCCTCAAGCGGCGCGACGATATTCGCAGAGCCTTTTAAGCTCGTTGAGCTCAATAACCAGGTGATCATCTCAGAGGAGAGGATCAGAGCTGAGAAGATGAGGATCAAGCATGAACTGTCAGAGAAAGTCAGGTTCATGATCCCGGTGCTGAAGGAGATGCTTGAATTCATCATCGATTTCGATTTCCACTACACATTTGCTCTCTGGGCGAAAAGAGAGAAGGCAAGGCATCCTCAAAACGGTGACTTTGTTTCGCTTATTGAAGCAAGACATCCTCTCTTAGGCAAGAGAGCGGTCCCTATCTCTGTGAAATTGGACAAGAAGACGAAGGTGCTTGTCCTCTCTGGTGCCAATGCTGGCGGAAAGACTGTCACGATGAAGACGATAGCGCTCTTTTCGCTGATTAACCAGATTTGTGGCTTCATCCCTGCTAGCGAGCTATCCACGCTTCCATACTTTGATCAGGTGCTGACTGATATAGGAGATGGTCAATCTATTGAGAATGACGCCTCAACATTCTCCTCCCACATGGCTAATATCTCGTATATAACAAGGAAAAGCACGCCTAGATCGCTTGTCATTTTAGATGAGCTGGGAAGTGGAACCGATCCAGAGGAGGGTGCTGCCCTATCTATATCGATATTGCGATATATGGCAAAGCACTCCAGACTAACCATCACAACCAGCCATTACGGACAGGTGAAGAACTTCGCATACTCTGAGAGCAATATGATGAATGCATCAATGGAGTTTGATGAGAAGTCCTCACTCCCAACTTATAGAGTGCTTGAGGGAATTCCCGGAGATAGCCATGCAATTCAAGCTGCGATCAGGGCTAAGATGCCTAAGGAGATCACCAAGGAAGCCACAGAAGCACTTTTGGATGGAAACGAGACGAGCGCCAAAATAATCACAAGCCTATTGTCCAAATCGAGAACTCTCGACAGGAAGATAACAGAGGCAGAGAGACAAAGACGTGCTGCAGAGCAAAGCGCGAATGATGCAGAGATGAAGCTCAAGGAGCTTGAAGAGCAAAAGTACAGACTTGAGAAGGATGGCCATAAGGAGCTCAACGAATATCTAATGCAGTCAAGGCGTGAGATGGAACGTCTGGTGATGGAAATAAAGACAGGTGCCTTAACCAAGGATAAGACAAAGAAGGTCAGAACATTCCTCGATAAAATGGAAGAGAAGGAGAAGGAACTGTCTAAGAGCATCTTGGAGAAAGAGGATGTCTATGAGGACTACTCCTCAAAGGAGGATAGGCCTTTCTCTGTCGGGGATGAGGTCTTCTGTGGTGCGGCAAAGACAAGAGGCAAGATTCTTGAGGAGAGGGGAAAGAACAGATTCTTCGTCTCCCTAGAGAATGGTCTGAGGATGGAAGTGAAGGCCAATATGCTAAGATTTGCAACATCAGAGAAGAAGAACACAGTCGCGCATTTCCAGAGCCAGGAAAGAAAAGCCCTCTATGTCATGGATGTGAGAGGAATGACCTTGGAGGAGGCATTGGAGGCGCTTGATGACCAGCTTGAGTCTGCGCTTCTCTCCTCGATGACAAACTTCTCGATCATTCACGGTTATGGAGATGGAATATTGTCCAAGGGCATCGGTGATTATCTGAGACGCAAAAGAGAAGTTGACAGCATCGCCTTTGCCCGTCCTGAAGATGGAGGAATGGGAAAGACTTACGTTACACTGAAGTCTTCTTAACCTTATCTGGCAGCTGAGCTATAACAACAGCAATAAAGAGTATTACGCATCCAATGGTTTCTCTAGCGCTCATAACTTCACCAAGAAGAAGAGCGCCTCCAACTGCTGCCCAGACACTTTCAAGTGACATTGCAAGGGTAGCAGGAGCAGGGGAAACATATTTCTGGGCAACAATTTGAAGAGTATATGCAACACCACAGCTCATGATGCCTGAATATAAAATTGCAGTTGAGGCTTCCATGATTGATGCAAATCTAACATCCTCAAAGATAAAAGAGAGAACAAAGCATCCAAGTCCTGCAAAAAAGAACTGAAGATTAGATAGTTCAACTCCATCAACCTTCTTTGAGAAATGGTCAATTACCATGATATGGAATGCAAAGACAATTGAGCACAAGAATACAAGAAGGTCGCCTTTTGATATAGAAAGCACGCTATTCATCGATAGTAAGTAAGCTCCTACTATACCGGCAAATACGCATAGCCAAACCTTCTTTGAGACTCTCTTTCCAAGTGCAATTGAGAGAATAGGAACAATCAGCATATATAAGGATGTTATGAATCCAGCCTTGCCTGCTGTTGTATATGCAATTCCTGCCTGCTGCAAAACAGAAGCAACCCCAAGGCACAAGGCACAGCTAAAGCCAGCCTTAAGAAGCGTTTTCCTATATTCTTTGTCCTTAAGATGTATCTTGAATTTCTTATATGTAAGGGGAAGCAGGGCAACTGCTCCAATCAGCATTCTTATTCCGTTATATGTCAGTGGTCCTATAGAATCTGCAGCATTTGACTGCGCGACAAACGCAAAGCCCCAAATGAGGGATGTTAGAAGCAGCAATAGGATGGCATTTCTTTCTTTCATGGTGAGAATTCTACATTTTTTGCTGATAAAATGAACTACAGAAGCAGATATTTAACAAAAAGAATTCATGCTGAAAGAAATTATTAAAAAAATAGACCTCCACGGCATTTTTATCTTGACTTATACACAAGTTTTTTAAGAGCTATATGGTTATTCTGTAGAACTTGATTTATAACTTGAGAGTTTTTTGCAGATTTTTAGCTATCAGCTCCGTAACATCGGTGTGGGCAGGCACAGTATGGGCAAGCGTGTAAAAGCTGTCAAGCCGGAGCTTGAACG
>JAZURW010000094.1:0-11741 GCA_045606405.1 Candidatus Ornithospirochaeta sp.
GGATTGATGCTTGCATAGGCACAATAACTAGAGAAAAAAACAAGTTGCTTTTCTCCCATTGAGCATGGGAAATTAGCAACTTAGCTCTTCAAAAAAAGCGTGTTTGCTAAATAAGGCCAAAAGCCTTTGCATATTTAGTTAACCCAGTGTACTCAAATACAGCTTCCTTGAACTCTATGAATGCTTTGCGCGCCACTTCAAGGAACTCTGCCTTTGGGTCGTTCTCCACCACATAGTTCACATCGGCAGTCTCTCCTGTTGGCACGAATGACCTAAAGGACCACTTAGATGTGCTGAAGCTATTCTCTATCTCCTCTTCTTGGCTATCTGGAAGGGCAGTGAAGAAGTCCAGGCCTGTGATTTCCTCAACATCATTGATGCTTACAGCATATGAGCTAAGACTCTTTGATGAGCCTTCGTTTGGGAGGACAAAGCCAATTGCCTTGATATCCGGTTCTGAATAGTCAAGTATCGCCTTGTAAAAGTAATTCGGCACAGCAACCTCACTATCTCCGATGGTCTTATATGGACCATCTGTCAAGACAGGTCCCGTGACAACATAGATTGAGCCATTGTCGTAAGCCATTGTTCTCACTGCTGCTTCCAAATCCCCCCAGATTCCCCTGTTGAAGGATGGATCCTGGGGAGCCATGTTTGAAAGAAAGAAGGTGTCACTCATTGCTTCTGCAGACCACTTGAAGTCGGCAGCTGGTGCCATATGGCCCCTATCATAGCCAGAGCCTTTGTAATCATTGAGCTTCGCTGAGCCTGTGGAAACAGACTTGTCTTCCCGGAAGTCATTTCCTCTCTCTTCTTCTCCTAGGACCTCCTCTCTTGTCAACTCATACGCAACCCAGTTGGCAATCTCGTATTCCTCATTGTATGAGAGAGTGTATCCAGTGTGCTTGATGACCTCATCGCCTTCGATATCGGCAGGAATCTCAAGATTCTTTATCTTCCCATCGGATTTCAATGTTGCATCGCCATCTGCTGGTGTCATAAAGCAGAGGATTATGAATATGGCAAGGAGGACGAAAAGAGATAGGATTATCTTCTTGAGTGCTTTCTTCTGTTTCTTTGTTTGCTTTTTCTTAGCCATTGTTCTCTCCTTTCATGCTTTTCCTTGCTACTCCGAAAAGAATTGCGAAGATAACAAGTGCTTCTAATATCGTAATCCAGTTGGATGGTGTTGCTTTTCTGTTTATGAAAAGTGCGTGAGTTGGCATTGCTCCGCCTTCGTAATTGACGACTAAAGCTGTATATAGGTTATTCACTATATGGATTGCAACAGGGATTTCGAAGCCTCCGCAATAGATGCCAAGCGCCATTGCCAAGGTGCCCCAGATGAAATAGTAAGCGATTGCGGATATTCCTTCGCTGCTTTGGATGACTTCTGGGTTTCCTAGATGAGGTATGGTGAACAGCAATCCAGACATAATTGAAAGGGAGACAGAATCAAACAGCTTAGTTGGGAGCTTGCTTTTGAAAAGCATTCTTAGGGGAAGCGCTCTGAAGAACACTTCCTCTGCGATAGCTTGCATTGGTGTCAGCAACAGTACAGGCAGGACGTATTTGAGCTTTTCTGGAAAAGGGGTTGGATCTATGTCTATTGTTCCTGCCGACAGCAGTGATAGGAACATTAGATAGAGAAGGTATATTCCCCCATATCGCAATGACATTCTGTAGCGGTATTTCCTGCCGCTGCCTGAGATCATTGTTCTAAGGTCTGTCTTAAGAAGATAATTCGATGTTGCCCAGAGTGATATGAACATCAATAGGTATGGAACATGCACAATAAGGTAATCGCCGACGCCGGTGAGATTCCAATCAGCAAAAGGGAGCTTCGATATTTCAAAGGCAAGCTGCATTCCAAGGACCATCCAAGAGATGACGACGATCACCATTGCCGCTATAGCAAGGCCAATCGGGAATTCATTCTTATTGAATGCGAACAGGCTGTTTTCCTTATCCATAGGAAAACAGTAGCATTTATTTGCGAATCTATAAACTGAAGCTAAGAGTTTTTTTCTCTTTCTTTTGTTTTAAGCCAAGTGATCCTATAATAAAAGCATGTCAGAGTTTTTGAAGAATACGTTATTTCCATATCTAGATAAAGGTGATGTTCTTGTTTTCCCTACAGAGGAGAGTGCAAGGTCTGTGGCAGTGGAATATGTATTGAATCAGAAGAAAGCCCTCTTTAAAGATAGGTGCTTATCTTTTGATGCATTTTCAGAAAAGCTATATGATACAGAGGGAAAGGATCCCGTGTCAGATTACGACAAGGAGATTTTCTGCAACTATTTCATCGAGAGGCATGCTGAGAAGCTGAAGTACATCTATTCTCCTGAGTTTCCTGAGATGAAAAGCTTTTTGCCATCATACATCAAGAATATGCTTTCAGATTTGGATGATACTGCAGACTCCAATCTTGGATGCAAGGATTTGAAGTGGGATCTGGATTTTATCCGAAGGGAATATGGGATATTCCTTTCGAAGAACAATCTGTATGACATTGCTTTTATCAAGCCTTCATTCTTTGATGGCTATTCTTCCCCATGCAAGATGATAAGCCCTGAGATCTATCCTAAGGAAGCCAAGTTCCTAAAGCGCCTTTCAGAAAGCAATAGGATCGAGAAGATATCCATATGCCAGAAGAAAGCCCCACTTAGTGTTTTTGACGAGGAAAAAGCTGAAATCAGAAGTTTGTTCCTTAATATAAGAAAGCTCACAGATAGCGGCATAGGAATGGAGAATATTGCGATATCGGCATCTGGTTTTGATAGGATCAAGCAATACCTCAAGCAAGAGTCAAAGCTATTTGATGTTCCTTTGGTATTCATGAAGGCAGATAGCATTCTAAGCTCAGTGCCAGGCCTTTTCCTTTCCAAGCTTAAGCAGCTATATGATGATGAATTCAGGATTGAGGATATGAAGGCATTCTTTTTGGATCCTGCATTTGCTTTTGAGAGTAAGGATGAGGTCAGATCCTTCATAAGCCAGGCGGTGCAGCTTTCCATCGTTTCCTCTATCGATGGCAATGAGGACAGGTTCCTGAAGATTTCATTCCCAGACAAGTTCAACTACCGTAAGTTCAAGGCTGCGACTGAAAAGCTTATGAGAGAGACGAATCCTTCATCTGTTGCATCTGAGCTTGTGTTCTTGCTTACATTCCTTTTGGGAGAGGACTATTTCAAAGGCAATGATTTAGACAACAAGGCCATGGGAATGATCCTTAGCCAACTTGCATCGTTCCTTGAAAGCGTTAAGATGTCACAGCGCTCTGGATATCATTTGGAGAAACCATTGTTCCCCCTCTTTTTGACAGCCCTTGAGCATGTAAGCTATGTTGAGAACGCTATAAAGGAAGGCATCAAGGTATATCCTTTCTCTCAAGCAGCATCTATTCCATTCGACCATCACTTCTTGATCTGCCTCAATGAGAAGGAAAGCCAAAAGGTAATCAGGGATGGGGCCTTTCTCTCCGATTATGAAAGGGATGGGCTTGATGAGGGAACATATATAGCAGAAGGGTTGCTCAGCTCATACATCGCATTTAATGAGCATGTGCATCTCTCATTCAGCAAGAATACATCTTCGGGAGCGATGCTTCCTCTGTCATGCTTATCAGAGTATGAGGTGGAAGGAAAGCTGGAAGGAGAGGATAGTTGGAGGCTGGAATCGTCAGGAAAGGCACCAAGCAAGGTGTTCAGGCTTCAAAAGGAAAGCTTTGAGAGAGCGAAGCATTCTTCCTTGACTGAGTTAGATAGCAAAGCCTGGACTTTATCAGAGGCGCCCAAAAAACCTGAGCTTTCATTCACAAGTGTCTCTGAGTACGAGAAATGTCCTTTCTCATACTCCTTGAAATATGAGTATGGCATGAGAAGCCTTCCATCCTACGATGTGATGAAAATGGACAATAAAGAGCTTGGGAATAGAATTCACTCAATATTGGAAAGATTCTTCAGGCATGATGGAAGTGATCCGGAAAACAACCTCAGGAAATACTTTGATGAGGAGATGGATGCCTGGAGAAATGGGCTGAGGTTTGAGTATAGCAGGTCAACAGGCGAGGAAAGGCTTGAGAAGATGGAAAGAGGAGCCTTATCTGCAACAGACGTGCTTGTTGAATATGTCTATAGGACCTTCTTTTCCAATCTTGTTGCGGCAGCAAAGGATATCATAGAAGAGTCTTTGCCTTATGAAGATGGCCTTGAGATGTCAATGAGAGCTGATTTCAGCGAGGATGGATTCTCCCTCGTTGGAAAGGCAGACAAGGTTGCAATCGATAAGACAAGTGGAGATCTTATTGTCTATGACTATAAAAGCGGGAGGAGCTTTTCAAAAAAGGAAATACCTGAAAAGCAACTTCAGTTTTTCATATACCGATTCCTGCTTGAAAAGAAGGGTGAGCATGTTGAGAAGGGTGAATTTGTGTTCCTAAAGGACAATAAGAAACATGAGGTCCTGAAGTATTCCTCAGCAGATGATGATTTCAGGGAGTTCGAGAGGCTCATTTCTGCTTCTGATGGCATTAAGTCGGGAGTCCGATCCCTCGCAACAAGCTTTGATGTATGCAAGAGTTGCGCATTCAAGGCAATATGCAGAAGAAATATGGTGGTGCGTTGATGGATTTTGATAGAATTTTGGAATTATCTGATAAAAGGCTTAGCGAAGATCAGAGAAAGGGCGTATTCTCAGATCGAGCTACTATCGTATCTGCTGGAGCTGGCTCTGGAAAGACCACTGTATTGTCTTTGAGATTCTTGCGCTTGATGAATGATGGTGTGGATGCAGACAGGATTCTCTCAATCACATTCACAAAGAAAGCTGCCGCTGAGATGTATGAGAGAATACATGCCCTCTTAAGAGCCATGGCAAAAGAGGATGGTCGTTTTGCCTATCAGCTTAAGGAGAAGTTCCCTAATGCATCAATCTCCACAATGGATTCCTTCTGGACAGAAATCGCCAGGTCTGGCTCTTTGAGATATGGGATATCCAGAGACTTCACCATGGAAGATGATGATACCCGAATCAGATTGGTCAGAAAGATATGCACAATGCTCTCCACAGCTGGAAATTCAGATGCTCCTATATGCGACATCGTATCAAATGAGGACATTCTGAAGGGATTCAGCTTTTTCAGTTCTATAAATGACCCCAGCACCTTGGAGAAGAAGTTTGTGGATATCGCAAGGAACACAAATATTCTCATGTCTCTTCCAGATGATAGTGATGCTCTTTTCTACACTCCTCTCATTGTTGATTACTATAAGAAATGCAATCCTCTGAAGAATATCCTGCGAATTCTTCTCAGAATGGAGATCTCAGTTGTTGCTGTCTCATCAAAATGCTCAAAATCCATTTTCAGGACAGGCGTGTTTTCCGATCTCAAGAGTACGATTGAACACTACTATGAAATGATCCCAGAGAGTGAGGATGAGAATGATGAGTGGATATTCAATCTAATTGAGAGCATTGATTTGTCGCTGCTGCCTGAGCTGAAGGTAGGAAAAGCAAAGCAGGCTGATGATAAAGAAGTGGATAGGTTGATCAAGGAAGAGCTCTTGGTGGAATATAGGGAGCGCCTTTCTGATATCAGGCGCTTGAAGCAAATGATCCATAATAAAGCTTATCAGAGCACCGTTGACAAAGTGTTCAGGGCTTTTGTGCATCTTTATAACAAAGAAAAACGCGCAAGGGCGATTTTATCATTTGCCGATGTCCAGACAATCGCAAAGGAAGTCCTTATCAACGATCATGCCATCAGGGACTACTATAAGTCCAGGTTCGACTATATCATGGTTGACGAGTTTCAGGACAACAACCTGGAGCAGAGGAATCTTCTTTATCTGCTTTCTGAAAGAGCAGATGTCCATTCGGATTGTATTCCCGATGCATCAGATCTTGATGATAAGAAGCTCTTCTTGGTTGGTGATGATAAGCAATCCATCTATAGATTCAGAGGTGCGGATGTATCTGTGTTCAATGATCTCAAGAGAGAGATTGTCGAGAAGATGTCAGGACTTTCTCTGACTCTTGGCGCAAACTACAGATCAGAGCCTATGTTAGTGAGCCATTTCAATGATATTTTCTCTGAAGTATTCAAGCGCTCTGAGGATAAGGATGATCTGAATGAGGAGATTGTATCGGAGTTCAGAGGGATAGTAGAGGGTGATTACCATGCAGAGGCCAAAGGAATCGATGCAGGAAGAAGCAGCTCTCTGGTTTCTCCTATCATAGAATTGGCAACGATTCCATATGAGAAGATGAGTCCCGAAAAGGAGGATGAGTATCTCTCTCCAGCAGAGTCGGAATCAATATATATCGCAGATAAGATTCTTGAGATTGTCAATGGCGAGGAATATAAGATTCCAGACAAAGATGATGGCAAGCTCAGAAAACCAAGCTTTGATGATATAGGCATCCTTTACAGGAAATCATCTATTCAGATGAGTCTTGAGAAAGAGCTCAGGCATAGAGGGATTCCTTACACTGTCATTGAATCCACATCATCTACTCTTGAAGGAGTGGCTTATGATATCTTCAACTTCCTGCAGCTTGTTGTTTATCCAAAAGACAAGCTTGCATTCATGGCATTGCTCAATTCTCCTTTTGCTAGGATTTCCCATAAAGGGCAGAGCTTCCTTCTGGGCGAGAGCGATGATTTCATGGCATTCGAGGGTGATATCACCTTTTCACTAGAAAGCGATAGAATTGCATATGATAATCTCAAGTCTCTTTATAAGAAGGTTGTAGCAATGTGCGGCTATGCGACGCTTACAGATATCTTGGATGAGATATATTTTACTTCCGGATATCATACATATATACAGTCATCGGGGAATTTGTCTGTATATAGTGAGCACTATGACTATCTGTGGGAGCTGGCGGGAAAGCTTGATGCTGATGGCATAGGCATTGTTGGAGCTTTGGATTTCCTTAGGCCTCTTATTGGCAAGTCTGAGAAGCTGGATGGAATAGCCATTGGAAGAATTGAGTCCAATGGTGTCAAACTCATGACCATACATAAGTCAAAGGGCCTGGAGTTCCCTATAGTATTTCTTGCAGATGCAGGAGCCATTTTCAAAGCCAGGCAATCAGGTTTCATCAATGTGAATACTAGTGGTGGAATACTAATGACCCATGATATTTCGACTGCGGAAGCTGAGTATACATCAAATCCTTATGCGGGGATCTTCAATAAGTGGGAAGGCAACAGGCTTATGGCAGAAAGGCGCAGGCTGCTTTATGTGGCGCTTACTAGAGCGATCAATCATTTTATCATGGTTGCAAATCAGCCTTCAGAAAGCTCAGAAGCTGAATCACTGTACTCAATTTACGAAAAAGCCTTTGTAGAAGCTGTTGCAGGGAAAGACTGTAGGAACTGGGATTATAAGATTTCCACTGTTCCTCTTGTACGCAAGGACGAAAGCATCAGGTCGCTTTCGCCTCTTAGGAGGAATCTGGGGTGGTATGATGATGCAGAGGTGTATGCTAAACCAGTGTGGAATGCTAAGAAAGCAGCAGTGAAAGATGCCTCCCATGCAGAGCTTGATCAGATTGAGAAGGGCGAGCGACTTCAATCCCTTGCAGTTGACGCAATAACCGCAAAACATCCTTCGTTCAGGACAGGATTTGGGTCTTGGGTGCATCAAGCATTGGAGGAGAAGCTTACAGGAAATGCTGCGATAGGAGGCTTTGAGAGTGATATACCACTTGAGAAGGCAGACGAGGAGACTCTGCTTCATGAGGCAAAGCGCATTGCGGATGACTTTGAGAAGTCAGACTTCTTCAAGTCTTATGTAGCTGGGAAGGACTTGGTCAGTGAATTGGCATTCTACTATCCTGATGGGGAGAGAGTGCTGCAGGGCTCTGCTGATTTGGTTGTATTCTCAGAGGACTACAATCTAGTCATTGACTATAAGACAGATAAATACAGAACTCCCCAGGAGCATAAGGGACAGATCACGACTTATGTGAAGGCAATTGAGGAGCTCTATGGCAAAAAATGCTTTGGTCTATTATGCTATGTAAGAGATTTCTCATCAGGTCCTGCTTGGGATAAGGATGGAAATGAGGTGGAGTTATGAATTTTGATGTCACAGTGGAGAGGCGTAATACAAACAGCGTCAAATGGAATAAGGGAGCGATAGAGAGCATTTCAGCCAATCCTGAGGCTCTTCCATTCTGGGTTGCTGATATGGATTTTCAGCCAGAGCCTCATATAAAAGCAAAGGCATTGGAGCTCGCTGAAAGCGGAGTGTATGGGTATCCTGTGTTTGATGACTTCACATCCATCGCATCCTCTTGGCTTGGGAAAAAGCATGGCTGGAGCGTGGATAAGGATGATGTGGTCTATACAATGGGGCTTTTGCATGGTATTGCGCTTGCGATAGACTTATTCACGACTGAAGGAGATAAGATCCTTATCCCATCTCCAACATATCGTCCTTTTAGGGATTTGTGCCTAAGATCAGGTAGAGTTATGCATGATTATGAGCTTGGCTATGAGAATGGAGAGTTCTATCTTGATAGAAATAGATTTGATGAAATGGCAAAAGAGTCAAGGATGATTCTCTTCTGCTCTCCTCACAACCCATCAGGATTGGTCTTTTCAAAGGATGATTTGAAATTCGTACTTTCCACAGGAAAGAAATATGGCATTCCTGTCATTTCTGATGAAATCCATGCCGATCTGGTGCATACAGGCGTTGAGCATATTCCTATGGGCATGGCCAATGAAGGAATAGGGGCCAAGTGCATTACATATATGGCACCATCTAAGACCTTCAATGTCGCGGGAGAGCATTCGGGGATTGCGATTTTCTCTGATTCCGATATGAAGGAGGCCTTCATCAAGAGGCAGAAGGCTCTTTGGGTGACTAGTCCTGGCTTTTTAATCGGGGAACTTACGCTTGCTGCATATAAAGAGGGGTTAGAGTATAACCTTGAGCTTTGCTCCTATTTGAAGGGCAATGCTGATTTCATCAGAAGCTACCTGAAGGAGAACTGCCCTGAGATCACCCTTGCAAACGGGAATGCCTCCTTCATCACCTTCCTTGATTGCAGCGCAATCTATGAAAAGGTGGAGAAGAAGGTCTTATCAGAGCCTGAGAGATATAAAGGGGGAGCCGGTGGCGGCGTCCTCTCCAGATTCTTTGGCGTTGATGCTGGTATTGCAATGAACGACGGAACTTGGTTCGGAGAGCAATATAAGGCTTTTGTTCGAATCAATTTCGGAACAAAGAGGGAGATGGTCAAAGTTGCTATGGAGAGAATCTGTCAAGCTGTGAAAGGCTTATAAGATTATCTCCTGAACATCTCATTTGTCGCTTGAAGCCCTTTGTATTGACCCTTTGCACCCTTGAAAAGGAGTGCATTCTCTGGGCATCTATGATAGCAGGCATAGCATGATATGCAGCTGTCACCGAAGACGGGTCTGTTGCCAACAATCTCGATGTTGCCAGCTGGGCATATCTTATGGCATACGCCACAGCCAGTGCATCGATCTGAGCATGAAAGGCTATTCTCCTTATGGGGCATATTCGCTTTTCCAGATATCCGCATCATCATCTTTGGCGTTATGCCCTTGCCAGGGAGCCTTATTTGCCTCGATAAGACGTCATTCGCAATGATTTCAATCTTCTTCTTCGATTTCTCCAAAAGCGCATGTGTCTGCGCCTCTGTTGAGGCTTTCTTTTTTAGCGGAAGATATGCATCTGGCATCCTAACTCCATTGGAGTAGGCAAGCGCAAGGTTACAAGATGAAAGAAGAATCTCAAGCTGTCTGTTGGCGCTCCCTGGAAATCCGCCAGATGTGTTAACTGCAAAGAGGTACTCCAGTGCTGAGTTGTCTCTGGAGGAGAGGACCTTGTCCACGAACATTCTTACAGGATATGGAAGACCAAAGCAGTACACTGGATATATGATCCCCAATGACTCTAAATCCTCAGGAAGGCTTTCCTTGCCACTTAGATATTCATCTATGAAATGGATCTCATAGCCCTTGAACTTGGAAGCCAAATACAGACTGTTTCCTGTCCCTGTGTGCACTGCGATGATGTTTCTCATTTAAAAATCCTCTTCTTTGAGCTCTTTTATTGCCTTTACGATGCAATCTGTGTCTTTTTCTGAGACATTGAGGCTTGTAACGATTCTTCCCATGCCAGCATCCTGGAGGATCAGGATGTTCTTTCTTCTGAAGGCTGCGATCACCTTATCCATTGGATAGGTGGCTTTGAAGAAGATCATGTTTGTCGATGATATGATCACGTCAGCCCAGCCAGTCTCCTTTAGCGCATCGGAGATTCTCTCTCTGTTCATGTGGTCTATCGCAAGTCTCTCTACATTGTTGTTAAGAGCGTAGATTCCAGCAGCCGCTAGGATTCCAACCTGTCTCAGTCCGCCTCCTAAAAGCTTCTTGCATCTCTTTGCTTCCTCAATGAAGCCTTTATCACCGCAAAGAAGGGAGAAGGCGGGGGTTCCTAAGCCCTTGGATAGACAGAATGTTATATCATCAGCGCATGCTGCATATTCCTTCACAGGAATAGAAGAGGCAACTTGCGCATTGAATATCCTTGCTCCATCCAAGTGCACCCACATCTTATGCTTTTCTGCGATTCTCTTGATCTCCTGCATTGTCTCTAGAGGATAGATCAAGCCTGAGGTGGTGTTCTCCATCTCTATGATCGCTGAATCTGAGCCGTCATATGCGCCACCATGAATCTTTGACTCGACACTAATTGGGTCCAGGATGCCAAAGCGTGAATCCGCATAAACAGGCAGGGTTCCTGCGATAGAGCAGACAGCTCCTATCTCATGCTGAGCTATATGGGACTCCTTTGCGCAGATCACTTCTTTTCCTCTGCCGCCTTTTAGCATGAGAGGGATGAGGTTGCCCATGCAACCTGAGGAAACAAGAAGCGCACTCTCTTTTCCTGTAAGCTCTGCTCCCATGTCCTGCAGCTTGTTTACAGTAGGATCCTCTCCATACACATCATCGCCAACCTCGGCGTTGTACATTGCCTTTCTCATCTCCTCTGTAGGTAGGGTGAAAGTATCTGAACGCAAATCGAACATCGTTTTATCTCCTTATGTTTTCGTATATCTCAAAGAAGGTAGGGAAGGTCACGCTAGCTGCTTTGATGTCATCTATGAATACGCTCTCTTTTGTTGCTGAGGCTGCAGTTGCGAGAGCCATGATGATTCTATGGTCTCCATAGCCCTTTGCGTAGCCACCTCTCAAAGATCCAGTACCATGGATAAGTATACCATCATCCTCTTCCTCAGCGTTAGCACCAAGGAGCTTTAAATTGGAACACATTGTGGCTATTCTGTCGGTTTCCTTGATTCTTGCCTGGCTTACGTTTGTAAGGTGCACATCTTCTGTCGCGAATGCGCCTGCAATTGCGAGGATAGGGAGCGTGTCAGGCATGGAGTTAAGGTCAAATTCACCGCCCTTGAGCTTGTCAGGGCCTATGACGGTGACAGCATTTTCCTCCCAAATGATAGTGCAGCCCATCTTTTCAAGAACGTTGAGAATCTCCTTGTCTCCCTGCTGGTCATTTCGGTCTAGTCCTTTGACAGTTATCCTCGAATTTGATATGGCTGCCATGACAAAGAAGAATGAAGCAGAGGAGAAGTCGCCTGGTATGTATTGGTCGATTGGACTATATCTTTGGTTTCCCTTGATTCGTGCATGCATCAAATCATCTGTGATCTCATATTCAATGCCTTGCTTA
>JAZURW010000095.1:0-20041 GCA_045606405.1 Candidatus Ornithospirochaeta sp.
ATCCTGTTCTTGAAAAAGAGGTTCTTTGTCATGTTTGTCAATCCAGAGACAGCGTTGCCCATCTGCATCCCCATATTGTAAAGAGCAGGGTTCTTTGCAAAGGAGGCTATTGTCTTTGTGACTAGCAATATGATAGCGAACATGAAGAAGAAGGAGAGGCAGTAGCTCCAGAAGGCCTGCAGGAAGTAATAGATGCAAAGACCTAAGGTTATATAACCAAATTCACCGTAGAAGGAGAGCAATGCCCTAAATAGCTCTATGATGCCGATTGCGAAGATAGGGGAGAAGTCCAATCTTCCCACAGAGGCTTTTGCTCGCTTGAATAGGTTGATATAAGGGTCAACAGCTTTCGAGATGAAATAGGTGAAGCCACCATATTTTGGGAATTGGATGAACCATGAGAGGATGATTCTCACCCAGATCAATATAGAATATCCCCAGAGAAGTCTGGAAAGCAAAAGTGCGCCTTTCATTAAGTAGTAATTCATAAATCCTGCTTCCTTATCCTCTAAAGTTAATCAACCCAAGCCTTTTCGACTATATCCAAGTCCTCTAATTCAGCAATCAATGTCTTTGTATAGCACATATGGAAGGTGCTTTTCAGCCTCAGCTCCTCCCCTGGTGCGTCGGCAAGCATCAAAGAAACAGGTGTGCTTCCCATGTTGTTGCTGAAGATGGTCAGCAATTTCGATAGCCCATTGTTTGAGATCTCCGCATATTCAGAGAGCCTTATGTTGATTTTCGCTACAGCTTCTGCCTTGAGGTTGTATGGTGAGACGATATCATCAATCATGAAGGAGAGAGTGTCATTCTCTCCGTCGCTTTTCTTGTTGAAGCTTCCTAAAAAGCCGTAGATGCCATCAATATCTGTCGCATTCTGCAGGTTTGCATAGGATTTGGGGAAGGCTACCGCATCTAAATCACCTTCCTTTGTCTGGAGAGTGTAGATTGCCATCTTTTCACCCTTTTTCGTGAGAGCTGTCCTTTGTCCAATTACTTGAGCGATGAGCTGCACCTGCTTCTTAAGCGGAATTGTATCCTTGTCTGCAATATTGACTCTCACGCAATCGGAGATCTCCTTTGCATAAGCATCAAGTGGATGTCCAGAGATGTAGAAGCCTAGCATCTCCTTTTCCATCTTGAGCATCTCCATGATTGGGAGTGGATCTGTGACTCTCATCTCAAAGCCACCAAGACCGTCCTCTTCATCATCTCCAAAGAGTGACATCTGCCCAAAGGCGGAGTGCGCCTTGTTTGACTTGTCGAACTTCAAGGCATCCTCAAGATTTGCAAGTAGCGTTGCTCTGTCTGTGCCGAGCTCATCAAAGGCACCTGCCTTGATAAGGGATTCGATGAGACGAGAGTTGAGGGTGTTCTCGCTTTGTCTGCTCAAAAAGTCCATGAAGTCCTTGTAAGGCCCATTCTTCTCCCTCTCTTCGACAATAAGCTCAACGACAGCCTCTCCTACGTTCTTGATGCCGGCAAGACCATAGATGATGTCGCCACTATCGACATTGAAGTGCTTTTCTGACCTATTGATGGAAGGAGGGACAATCTTGATGCCATACTTAGGAGCAAGGTTCAGATATTCCTTGAACTTGTCAGGAGAGCCCATCTCGTTAGTGAGGTTAGCAGCAAGGAATTCAGCTTTGAAGTTCGCCTTGAGGTAGGCTGTCTGATATGCGACAACAGAGTAAGCCACAGCATGCGACTTATTGAAGCCATATCCAGCAAATGGCTCTAGGATATGGAATATTTCCTCAGCATGCTCTGCGCTATGGCCTCTCTTGACAGCTCCAGCCTTGAATTTCTCTAGCTGTTCGGCAAGCTCGTCTGCCTTCTTCTTTCCCATGATTCTTCTCAGGATGTCAGCTTCTCCAAGCGTGTACCCTGCGATGATCTGGGCAACCTGCATGACCTGCTCTTGATAAACAATGACGCCATAAGTTGGCTTGAGGATGTCCTCAAGTGAAGGGTCAGGATAGGTGATTGGCTCGATTCCCCATTTTGACCTGATGTATTTAGGGATGAACTGCATTGGTCCCGGTCTATAGAGTGCATTCAGGGCAACCAGCTCTTCGATTGTCGCAGGCTTTGCCTGCCTTAGGATATCCTGCATTCCTGATGATTCGAACTGGAACACCAAGGCAGAATCACCAGCTTGAAGCATCTTGAAGGTTGCCTCATCCTCTTCTGAGATGTTGTTGATATCAAAGTCTGGGAATCTTTTCCTTATCAGCTCAATAGTATGCTTTATGAGAGTGAGAGTCTTCAGCCCTAGGAAGTCCATCTTAACCAAGCCGCACTTCTCAATATAATGCAATGTGTATTGTGTTGCGAGCGCGCCTGTTTTGGGGTCTGCGTAAAGAGGGACATATTTGTTGAGAGGCTCTCTTCCGATTACCACTCCTGCTGCATGCAGAGATGAGTGTCTATTCAAGCCTTCAAGCTTTGTTGCAGTCTCAAAGAGCTCGGCATAGATGCCTCCTCTGTCTCGTATCTCCCTAAGTGCTGGCTCATAATCAAGGGCGTCAGGAATATGCCACTTCTTGATTCCTGGTATTTCATCAGGCACTAGAGCGCAGATTGCGTTTGATTCCGCAAATGGGATATCAAGCACTCGAGCAACATCCTTAATAACGGCCTTTGGCTTCAGTGTTCCGAAGGTTATGATCTGGCCAACTGAGTCGTGGCCATAGTGCTCTGTGACATAATCGATGACCTTGCTTCTGCCTTCGAAGCAGAAGTCGATGTCAAAATCCGGAAGAGATACTCTCTCTGGGTTGAGGAATCTCTCGAAGAGCAGATTGTATTTGATTGGGTCCACATCTGTGATGGTTGTCGTGTATGCAACAAGGGAGCCTGCACCAGAGCCTCTTCCGGGACCTACTGGCACATCATGTGTCTTTGCCCAGTGGATATAGTCTCGGACAATCAGGAAGTAGGCTGGGAAATCCATCTTGATGATGATATCAAGCTCATATTGGAGCCTTTTCTTGAGGCTATCCATCTCCTCTTCTGTTGCATTTGGGTATCTTGTCTCAAGGCCTTGATAGGCGAGGGCGGAAAGATACTCCGCGTCACTCTTATAAGGCTCAGGAATGTCGCATTTAGGGAGGATAGGACCGGGGAGTTTGATCGTGAGTTTGCATCTCTCTGCAACCTCTGCGGTGTTATCAACTGCCTCTGGGCACCAAGAGAAGAGCTCTCTCATCTCCTCTTCTGTCCTGAAGTAGAACTCTCCCTCCTTGTATCTGAGTCTATTCTTGTCCTTCTTCTTAGCTGTTGTGCCAATGCAGAGCAAGGTGTCATGGGCATTCCAGTCGTCTTTTTCTATATAATGGATGTCGTTTGTGCAGACAAGCTTTATATCGAGCTCCTTTGCGATTCTGACAAGCTCTTTATTTACAATCTTCTGCTCGGGCAGACCATGGTCCTGAAGCTCAAGATAGTATCTGTCGCCAAATACGCTCTTGTACCAAGAGGCAGCATTTAAAGCCTTTTCGAAGCTAGGTGCCCTGCCTGTGCCATCGTTTCTCTTGCTTCCGAGGATCATTCTAGGGACCTCTCCTGCAATGCATGCAGAGAGACAGATGACATCCTCTGAGTACTTCTCCAGTGTCTCTTTATCGATTCTTGGCTTGTAGTAATATCCTTCCTTGTAGGCAATGGAGTTCAGCTCCATCAGATTGTGGTAACCCTTGTCGCTCATGGCAAGGAGGATCAGATGGTAGTATGTCTCCTCTCCGTTCTGGGAGGGTGTCTTATCCCTTCTGTCGTGTGGAGCTATGTAGAACTCACAGCCGACAATGGGATTTATGCCTGCTCTCTCGCACTCCTTATAGAAGGTGATAGCGCCGAACATGTTTCCATGGTCTGTCAAGGCAAGACTTGTCATATTCTGCTCTTTAGCCTTGGCGATGTATTTCGATATCGAGGCAGCGCCATCAAGAAGCGAGAAGTCACTATGGTTATGTAGATGTACGAAATTACCCATTGCTAATCCTATATCAGTTCTCCAGGATAGGCATGGTGAGTGCCTTCCTGTTCAGCTCCTCAACAACAGTTCCAACAAAGCTCTTGATCATTGCTTTTTGGAGAGGGGTGACTGGAAATGATGACCCGATGAATGAGAAGAGCACATTGTATAGAGAATCATAATCTGAATCCTCTAGAGGGAATCTGAGTGTTGTGAAGATGTTGTCTATATCCCTTGAGAAGCAGATTCCCTTCCTTGGGAGAGTTATGACAAGCTTCGCATTCTGTATGATGTCTTGCTCCCAATCGCCAACAAAGGCAATCGCAACAGCCTCATCTGGCTTTGACATGAAATCCCTAGAGCAGAAAAAACGCTGGAAGCTAGGCTGGTTGATCGATATCCTTACTCTCGATACAAGGGCTCTGGCGGGAAGCTGTATCCTGCCGTTCTTATCCACTAATCTTGAGATTGGAGTCCATCTTGAGTGAAGCCTCTTTTTCTTCACAATCTTCATCTCAAGGTTGCTTGATAGTGCGATCAAGGTGCCAGGGATGCTGGTGACGAGATCCGGGGTGCAGATTGCGCCTCCTAGAGTTGCCCTTCTGGTTATCAGGGAGCAGCCGATTGATTCTATGTTGCGGACAAGAATCTTGGGAATGACTCCTTTTCCAGAGGTTACCATCTGGTAAAGAGGAACCATTGAGCCAAATTCAGCGACTCTGTCATTTCTTTGGAATCTATGGAGCTCTTCAATCTCCCCTAGGTAGATGATGTTGTCAGTCCCTGTTGCTCTTGAAGGATAGACATCTGGCCTTGTCATGATATAAGTGCCGCCAGCCCAAAAGCTTGTGCTGGAGTTGTGCAGCATTATATTGCCATACTCTGATAGATTCTTGGGAGTGTGGATATTTGGTGAGTTAAGACCGTCTACCATTCTTCTTCTCCCTCATTATCCTGATTTTGTTCAGTATTTGCTTGATATCCTGATAATCCATGCAATTGCATTTGATGATTGACATCTCCTTTATCAGGGACTCAATATTGTATGGCTCCACATCACTGTCGAAGGAAGGACGCTCTTTGGTTTTTGCGATTATGAAGTTTGCAAGATAGTCAAACAGGATTGTTCTTGACGCATAGCAATCCTCGCATGGCGTTATTCCCAAGTCCTCATAGGCCCTCTCGACATCCTTTATCTTCTTTTTTAGCTCTGCGCTTTTGAATGTCACAATCTTCTTTCCCTGGACCTCGAATGCAGGAACCATGCAGGAAGGGACAGGAGTGTTGTCCAATAAGACGAGGCAAAGGCCACAGTTATTGCCCCTGCAGTGGGCATTTATGGAGGTGTTGTCGCAGTTTTCCTGCAGAACCAGTGAAAGGGGTTTATTTGAGTTCAATGAGAAGGATAGTCTCTTTCCATCGATGGTGCATTCTATTTTCAATTCTTGCCTCCTCTTATTGCTTCCTGGAGCTTCTTGGCGCTCGTTGGAAGGACTGCTGCGCTTTCCCCTGCCACTTGATAAAGAGCATTCGCAAAGGATGCCATAGTCAGCGCATTTGATATGGCGGAAAGCGAGGATATAGCCTCAGCGCCATCTGGCTGCGAGGTGAAGGAGAGATGGAGCTCGAAGTCATCTGCTATGATGGCGCCGCACTCGTTAAGGCAGTTCAAGATGGCCTTTTTCGCTTTTGTGCGCACATCTCTCTCCTGCAGAATGATGGCAAGAGAGAAGTTCGCCCAAATCCTTTTGACAACAGGAAGATAGTCGTTTCTTGATATTTTTATCTCGGTGACCATCGTGCCATATCCAGAGTATTCGAATTCACATGGGGAGAGAGCGAATTCAGCATCAAAGGGGAGGTTGTCGTAATCTGTGGTGCTTATGCAGCTCGCAGCGCCCGCAAGCTGTGGTGTGAATCTGCAATTGAGGCGGGAAAGCACATCAGGGCCACTGTCGACGACATTCTCCCCAGTCTGCTCTTGGAAGGAGACGGACAATACCTTCTTGTTCTTTGTGAATTTCGATGTGATTAGGTTTTTCCAGTATTTTGTGTCAACATTTCCGCTTACGGCAGAGGAATTGAGTATGACGCTTTGGTTTTGGTTGTATGTTAGGATGCCCTTGAAGTCACACTCCTTTGCCATGGTTGTTGAGAAGCCTGCTATGCCTGCTCCTGCTGCAAAGCCGATTCCCCTCAAGAAGCCAACAAGGCCAAAGTCTCCTCTTTGGAAGGTGTTTGCAGACCACTTTCTGTCGAATACGGAGTCGGAGGAGATCTTTGAGGTGTTGTTTCTATGAACCCCAATATTGTAGGAAGGCACGTAATCAGTGAATCTTGTCTTATCCTTCTCAATCGTGCTTCTCAGCTGTGATGGTGTCATCTGGTAGATGTCCGACAATCTTGATGTGTGGTATTCTGTCGCAGCAAGGGCCTCGCAATAGCCTAGCGAGCCACAGAAGGATGCTGGGTAGTTTGTTGATTTGTTTATGTTGATCCTTGCCTTGAAGCTTCGTACTGAGTAGTAAGGCAGAAGACCCGTCATTGCCTGTCTCTGGAACTCAGCGAAGGCAAATGGGTAGGCTCCCTGGTCAATGTTCATCTCAACCCAGTCATATATTGGCTTTCCTTCCTCGTTCGCATATGAGATTCTGTGGACATTTATGCCCGCACGCGCGGATTCTCCGATAGTCCTGATCTCAATGGGCATTCCTGTCTTGATTGCCACAATCGCGCCGATTACCGACAGGAGAGCAGGCATGATAAGATACTCATCATGCTTTGAAGGATATTGAAGATTATGGAGAAGGATGTTCTTTTTAGCCCAGCCTGTGTTATTTGAAACCACGGTCCTCACAAGATTAGGCCACTGCATTGGGCTTTGGATGTGAAGGTTCTTTCCCTCCTGCCATACCGTTATATAGTATCTAAGGTATGAAAAGTAGACGCTATGCTCAAACTGAAAGGATGTCTCGACTTTCTTGAGCTTAGGCAGGATGTCCTCTGAGGGCTTTTCTTCAATGCCCCAATTGAACTCCAATGGTGGGTAGGGGCTATCGACATCAGGCTTAGTGTCCAGAGGCTCTGTTATGGGCTTTATCTTCGATAGCTGCAGCTCGACAGACTCATAATCAGGGCCGAAAAGGGCCAGTATAGGCTGCCCGACATAGCTTATTGTGCTGTCTGCGAGAATTGGCATTGAGCCACCGAAAAACGAGATCTCATTGCACTCCAGTATATCCTTGCCTGTGATTACAAGGAATCTATTATCCATCGGAGGCATGTCAAAGCCGAGAAGCCTGACATCCGCTTCCTCAGATTTTAGCACAAGGCCACAACGGAGTGTGTGTCTTTCAAATTTCTTTGGTTCAGCCATATTATGAGAGTACCCTAAAAAAGCTAGGATTCCAACTTAAATATTGGTTAAAATAACCAGAAGTTGAATTATACGCATTAGTGGAGATTTGGGCTATTATTAAAAATATGAACATAGATGCAAAGACCGAGATAGAGATGCTTACGAGAAGACTGGTGGAGTATCAGGATGCTTATTACAAGGAAGGGAAACCCCTTGTAAGCGACTTGGAGTATGACAAGGCATGGGATAGATTGGTGCTTCTTGAGAGGGAGAATCCAAGTTTGGCTCTTCCCGATAGTCCAACCAAGCGCATTGGCTCTGATTTGACGAATGATTTCCCTGAATTCGAGCACTCAATCCCGGTCCTCTCCCTTGATAAGGCATATACAAGAGAAGAGGTATCATCCTTCTTCTTGAAGTCTATCCAGAAGGAGGGTGAGGGGCTTTCCTTCGCCGCCGAGGAGAAGATAGACGGCATATCAATGGTTCTTTATTACGAGGATGGCATTCTCGTGAGAGCAGTCACAAGAGGCAACGGAGAGGTTGGGAATGATGTCACTCTGAACATCAAAACAATCTCCTCTGTCCCGCTTTCCCTGTCTGAGCCTATAGATATAGCAGTCAGAGGTGAGGTCTACCTCTCAAAAGAGGACTTTAAGACGATCAACGAGCAGGCAGCAAGCGAGAAAGAAAGGGCCGCAAACCCTAGGAACCTTGCAGCTGGCACAGTCAGAAGACAGAAGAGCTCTGAGGCAGCTAAGGTGCCTTTGGATATATTCTGCTACGAAGGATTCTGGAGCGATAAATCAGAGGAGCCTAAGGACCATCTCCATATTCTTTCCAGACTTAAGAAGCTAGGCTTCAAGGTCAATCCTGAGCTTGCTTTCTTTGATATCACAAGGGGAGAAGCGGAGAGAAAGCTTCAAGAGGCAGGAATTGAGGGCAAAGGATATGGATTTGACGAGCTTGAGGATTATCTTAGAGGGAAAAGCGAGTCGCGACCTAGCCTGCCCTATGAGATTGATGGCTTGGTCTTCAAGATCAATGAGCTTGATGTGAGGGAGCGATTTGGGTACACAGAGCATCACCCAAGGTGGGCAATCGCTTATAAATTCGAATCTCCTCAAGCCTTTGCGACACTTAAGGCTGTGACCTGCCAGGTAGGAAGAACGGGTAGGATAACGCCAGTTGCTGAGATTTCAGATACAGCGCTTGGAGGCTCAACAATCAGAAGAGCGACCTTGCATAATCAAGAGTATATCGATCAGCTAGAGCTCGCTATAGGAGATGTCGTCTCAATATCCAAGCGAGGGGATGTCATCCCAGCCGTTGAAGAGGTGGTCGAGAAGAACACATTGGGCAACACCACCTATAGGATGCCTGAGTGCTGTCCATCCTGCGGCACTGTCTTAATCAAGGATGGAGCACATCTCTTCTGTCCGAATTACGATTGCCAGGAGCAGGTTAAGGGCAGGATAGCCTATTTTGCGGGAAGGGACCAAATGGATATCGAGGGCCTTGGACCTAAGACAGTCGAGGTTCTTTACAATGAGGGCATCCTAAGAGCCGTCGAGGATATATATAGTGCTGACTATGATGTCATGATCGGCAAGCCAGGCTTCGGAGAAAAGACTATCGAGAATCTCAAGAAAGGGGTGGAGGAGTCTCTTAATAGGCCATACAAGACAGTTCTTGTCTCGCTTGGCATCCCTGACATAGGTTCGAAGAGCGCAGAGCTGCTATGCAGTGCGGGATATGATTCCATAGCTAAGCTCATTGAGGCTGCCGCAAAGAGAGATAGCACCTTGTTCTCTTCGATTAAGGGGTTAGGCGAGAGCACTGCAGGGATATTGATCGATGCATTCACAGATGAGAGACTGCTTAACACGATATCCAAGCTTTCTTGCTTCAATCTGCACTTTGATGCTTCCATGGACAAGAAGGATAAGAGAAGCTATAGCGCGGTATTCTCAGATCAGGTATGGGTTGCGACTGGAAGCTTTGAGAACTTCAATCCAAGAAGCAAGGCCCTAGAGGAGATTGAGAGAAGAGGGGGAAGGACAGCAGGTTCTGTCACAGGCAAGACCACCCATCTTCTTGCCGGCAAGGGTGGCGGATCTAAGAGAAAGGAGGCAGAGAGACTGGGCGTGAGGATAGTTTCAGAGCAAGAGTTCCTCTCTCTTTTGAAGGATGGGAGCGCAGCTGAGGAGAAGAGGGAAGGGGCAGATTCTGAAAAGCCAAGCCAGCTTTCATTCTTTGATGATCTTGGTTGTTAGCATCATAACAAAAGCTTTGTAATAGTAGGGTCAGCAAGGAAAAACAGACAATAAAAATGAAATTAGTTCAGAGAAGTCACTTTATATTGATTGGTGTTTTTCTCTATACTTTCACCTATGAATGAATTAGCCAGAGAACTGAATGAAATCTTGAAAGACAGCGTTGCATACCCTTTTCTCTCTGAAAGAGGAAAGAGAATGTATTTTCCCAAAGGCATAGTCGCTCAGTCTGCTGAGGCAGGTGAGAAGGCAAAGCGATATAATGCGACAGTCGGTCTTGCGAAGGACAAGGGCGAGCCATTTTGTCTGAGCGATATCTATGATGAGTTCTCATCAGGCAATCTGTCTAAAAGCGATATCTTTTCATATGCTCCAGGTGGCGGAGACAAGGCACTTAGAGCCCTTTGGCAGAAGGAGATGATCAGGAAGAACCCTTCCCTTTCTGGAAAGCTCTTCTCAGACACCCTGGTCACCGGAGGCCTTACACATACAATAAGCATGATAGCGGAGATGTTCCTTGATGAGGGCGATGAGATAGTTTGCCCTGATCTCTATTGGGATAACTACCAGCTGATTTTCGAGGATCTGATTGGCGGGAAGCTCAGGCATTTCAGATTCTTCACAAATGAAGGAAGATTCAATGTCGAGGGGATGAAGGAGGCGCTTCTTGCCTCCCCTGGAGATACAGCAAGAATCATCCTCAACTTCCCTAATAACCCAACAGGATATACTCCTTCAAAAGCAAGGGCAAAGGAAATAGTGAAGGCTCTCAAGGAAGTTGCGGAGACAAAGAAGGTGATGGTCATCTCAGATGATGCCTACTTTGGCCTTTTCTTTGAGGATGAGACAGAGAAGGAGTCCCTATTTGCTCATCTTGTTGATGCTCATGAGAATATCTTCGCGATCAAGGGCGATGCGGCTACAAAGGAAGAGATGGTATGGGGCTTCAGGATTGGCTTCATCACCTATGGCTCGAAGGGCCTTGGGAAGGAGCACCTTGATGCTCTTGTAAAGAAGACGCTTGGCGCTATTAGGTGCACAGTCTCAAATTGTGACAGACCAGGCCAGTCGCTTCTTCTGAATGCCATGAGAAATGGACAGAGATACTCATCTGATAAGCAATATCTCTTTGATGTTGTCTCAAGGCGTTATAAAATATTGATAGATGCTCTTGCTGAGCACGGAAGCTCAGCTTATCTTAAGCCATATCCGTTCAATTCTGGTTACTTCATGGCCTTCGATACACTGGGAAACGATGCGGAGCAGCTAAGGGTTCTTCTTTTGGAGAAATACCAAATAGGAACCATCAACATATTAGGCAAGACGCTTCGCTTGGCATATTGCTCGGTCGAAGAAGAGAATCTGAAGGATCTTGTGGACATACTCTATAAGGCAGCAGAGGAGATATGGAGCTAAATACAAAGGTTTATCTGCTTAATGACAATGGCGATAAGTTTATGGGAATCGGTGTGCTGTGGCTGCTTGAAGCCATCGCAGAGTCCGCATCCCTGCGTCAGGCGGCAAAAAAGATGAATCTTTCGTATTCCAAGGCCTATTCAATGCTTTCCCAGCTCGAGAAGAGTCTGAAGCGCGAGGTTGTCCAAAGGAAGAAGGGCGGCCAATTGAGAGAGGGATTGGAGCTTACTCCATTCGCTTTTGAATTCATGGCTTTGTATAAAGACTTTCATGAAAACATCAAGAAAGAGACGAAAAAGGTGTTTGGGGAATTTGAGTCATCCTTAAATGCCTTGATGGAGGAGTGATGTCAGAGTCGAAGGTGTATGATTTCTCAATAGAGACATTAGGAGTAGCGAAGATAAAATCCCCAATCAGGATGTCGATGACAAGTGGCGACGGCGTTGCGGATTATGTGCATGACAGCGATAGAATCCTCTATGACATCGAGTCAAGGCTTGTCGATGGAAAGGTTTCCTTGATCCATTCAGATGTTCTTGAGCTTGCAGGTCCAAGGGAGAGGATTTATTTCAATCCCGCCCATGTGCATGCTGCCATCTGCACCTGCGGAGGCCTATGCCCTGGCCTTAACAATGTCATAAGAGCTGTTGTCAGATGCCTTTGGTATCGATATGGCGTTAGGCGCATTTCTGGAGTGCAGCATGGATACTTAGGGCTTTTAGAGAATTCCCCTTGGCCTTTGATCACATTGAATCCTCAAGTTGTTGATGATATACAGGAAAAAGGCGGCACGATCTTAGGCTCTGCAAGAGGGGGCGGAAAGCAGGTTGAGGAAATTGTGGATTCGCTTGAGAGGCTTAACATCAACATCCTCATCACAATAGGTGGCGATGGAACCCTCAGGGGGACATACGATATAGGAGAGGAGATAAAAAGAAGAGGTCTTAAGATTGCCACAGTGGGAGTTCCTAAGACGATTGACAACGATCTGTCATTCATTGACTCCTCTTTTGGCTTCGATACAGCAGTTGACTCAGCTGTTCCTTCTGTCAGGGGCGCGCATGTGGAAGCGAAGGCCTCAATCAATGGAATAGGACTTGTGAAGGTCATGGGAAGGGAATCAGGATATATCGCAGCCCATACCTCACTTGCGCAGTCAGATGTCAATTTCTGCTTGATTCCTGAGTCCCCATTTGATCTTGATGGTCCAAACGGGCTTTTGGAGCATCTCAAGAAGAGGATTCTCGAAAGAGGCCATGCTGTCATCCTCGTAGCAGAGGGCGCAGGACAGGACCTCCTTCCTCCAACTGGGGAGACTGATGCCTCTGGCAACATCAAGTACCATGATATCGGCATATTCTTGAAGGAGAGGATAAAAGAGTATTTTAAAGAGCAGGGAATCACCACATCGGTGAAGTATATTGACCCTTCATATATAATCAGGTCAGCTCCTGCCAACAGCTATGACTCCATCTATTGCGCAAGGCTAGGCGCCCATGCCGTGCATGCTGCTATGGCAGGCAAGACGCAGTGCATAGCCTCCAGAGTGAATAATAGATTCGTATACCTTCCTATCAAGGTTGCGGTCTCAAGAAGAAGCCATGTCGATCCTGAGGGCTCTCTTTGGAGAGATGTCCTGGAAAACACAAGACAGCCATATTCAATGAAAAACAAATAGAATACGAACATGTTCCTTGTAAAGCAGGGATTGCTCTGGGTGTTCGCAAAAGAGAGGGCCGCGGAAGGAATGCCTTCCGCGACAAGTCTCATTTTCTGAATGCATATGGAGCAGTTGCCACTGTTAAGGCAAGTGAGACTATTCCAGCGATTACCGCATGAAGCATATTGCAGCCTTCTGTGATTGCTGCTGCCAGAGATGCTCCAAAGGCCAAAATGCTTGCGGAGAAGAGAGTGCAGGATATAAGCCTCCTGATTATCTTAAGTCCAGCTTCCTTGGGGCTTGTGAAAACTTTCACGAGCACAGATAGGATTATAATCGCGATTCCTATTGCCATGATAATAAGCGCATGCTGCTCTAAATTCCAATCTGGGAGCAAAAAGGCACACATCCCAATCCCAAAGATCAATATGCCTATTACAGAGAATATGAGTATGAGAGTATTGGTTTTTGACATATATGCCCTCGTTTAGTAGATGTAGGCAATTCCAAGTGTAGGTGATACAGAGAAGCCCTTATGCCAATCGCTGTTGTCCTTAGCCATCTTGTAGAATGGGACTTCCATATCAAAGCCTACTTTCAGGTCAACGTTATCAAAGAGCTTGTATCCAAGATCCATGTCGATCTTTGCGCCGAATTCTGTCGATGCTCCTTCCTTGAATCCGAAGCCGGCATATGCGCCTATTCCCGTCTCTGTGTAGAGCTGATCGTTGACATCGAACATGAGCTGAAGAAGGATTGCAGGCTTCACCTCAGGGATGATTGACTCGAAATCATTAGCGAGAAGAAGGTCGTATCCAACGCCAATGCTGTATGCGATGTTGAAGAACTCCTTGCTTGCAAGATAGTTTGCACCATCCACAATAGCTGCAAACTCCTGTGTGCTTTCTGCGTCTTCAGCCCAAGCCAGCCTTGCGCCAAGGCCTCCTCCGATTCTTCCTGCTGCGAAAAGCGAAAGGCTCATTGATAGAACCATGAGAGTGATGATGATTTTCTTCATTCTTAATATCTCCTTGTTGATTAATTGCAATGCAATGGTAGGAGAGGAATATGCTCGATTTATAAATGATTTGTTAAAGATTTGCTAATTCGTTTTCCATTTGTTCTCATTTAAGGATTTCATCCCATATCGCATTGGATTCTGAATGGAAGATCGATAGGGATGTATTCCCTCAATTGGCCAGATGGTGTCTGCAATGCAAGCATTGACATCAGGGACTCTTCAAGCTTGACTGTCTTTGAAACAGAGAGCAGCGGGCTCTTTGTCTTTTCATATATAAATACGCTCCTGCATGAATGTATCACTGAATAGAAAGCATGAAGCGCTGATATATATATCACTATTCCAGGATATGAGAAGGAGGTGCCTTTTATGATTACAAAGAGGATGACAATGGACATTGCATAGTTGAGAACGAGCATGAGGCATGATATTATCCATGCTTTCCTTTTCTCATAGAGGATTCTTATCTCTTCTTGCCCGATTGATGAGGTTCTCTTCCTTTTCTGAAGCGTGAAGAAGGTGATGAATCATAGGATCAGGTAATAGAAAGTCAGCGAATAGAACCAGTAGCTTTTATATATAAGCGAGAGCACAAACCTGAAAATGATATTCAGAGAGCAGAACAGCAGGTTGATTCCAAGCGAGAATTCTGCTCTGTATTCTATGTCTGTCTTCCATCTGATGTATCCCTCGCTCTTGATCATTCTGCTGTTTCCGATCTTTTCCTTTATCTCGCTTCTTCTGAAAATGAAGGTGCAGATTACGGATAATAATGCATATGCTGATAGAAAATACGAAAAGTAGGCTATTGGAGTGTTTTCCTTTCCATTCAGGAAAACATCAATAAGAAGATATGCAGAAAGAAGCGAGATTATTATTGTCATCGCAGCAGGTGGCACTGTTATCTTCTTCAATAGAGATAATGCTTTTCGTTTTTCCATATATTGATTATACAGGAAGATTGTTAAAGGTTGGTTTATATGGCCTTTATTTCAATGCTTTCTTTTTTTTCTGCAAGCCTGTATTTGTAAATCTTCCCGCAGCTCTCTGCTATATAGAGATTTCCGCGCATCATCCTTGGGATCGTTATAGAGCCAGGTCCTTCCGGATATAAGCGCCTGAGAATGAGTGTGTCATCTTTTTCGAATGCCACGAAAAGAACATAGTCGGTCTTTGTCATAGGAGAGATGAGCTCAATATAGTAGCTGTCATCCAGGATGCCTGCTGAGGCAATAATCTCCTTGCTCTCTGCTTTAAGAGCTTCCAGCTTATGTGCGCAGCAGAATACAGATGCTGATGATGTTGACCATATTGTGTTCAAGCACTCAGGACAGATGTAGAAGCTCATTCTCCTGAGGTTTCCGGTGTCCTTCAGCTTCTTTTCGATCTCGCCTTTTATGAGGGCTGTCGTCTCAAGGCCCAATGCTTCTGAAAGCTTCGGAATCGATGAGATATCAGGCGATCCTTTCCCTGTTTCCCATTTCGATATGGTCTTTGGCTCCACGAAAAGAAGCTCTGCAAGCTTCCTCTGGGTATATCCGAGTTCCTTTCTTCTTTTTCTGATCAGTAGTCCTGTCTTTGCTGTATCCATAGCTTAAGGGTAGATGAATAGCCTTCAGAAGGCAATCCACGCTCTGTGGACTACCAGATGAGAGGAATGAGCCTGTATTTTACTTTCTTCATATACTCATCATATCCATCAAGGTTCTGGGAAAGGAATTCTTCTTCTCCCTTTATTCTCTTTGAGATCAGGACAGGATAGAGAAGCATTATCGAAAATCCCATAACAGATCCAAGAACGAGGGGAATGGAGAGAAACATCAGTGTAGTTGCGCTATACATAGGGTGGCGAATGATCGAATATAGGCCAGTGTCTATTACCTTCTGTCCGTTCTGGACCTCTATTATCCTTGACAGATACCTGTTCTCCCGAAGCACCAGAAAGTAGATGATATATGAGATGAGGAGGGTGCCGGAAAAGAAGACAGAAAGCGCAAAAGGAATATATGTCAGGCGCAGATGATAGTCCAGAGCCGAGGTGATGAAGGATGTGATGAAGACAAGCCCTGATAGCTTTACGATGATATCCTGGCTTCTTGCCTTCTCTTTCCCGTTGAGCCTCTTTTTAAGAAGAGCAGGGTCCCTGAAGAGAAGAACAATGCCTATTATCAGGATAGGAAGGAACATTGACGCCATAAATAGCCAGCCGTTTATGTACTTGATGCTTCCAGATGGTATGAAGACCAGACCAAACACCATCAGAAAGCCCAGGGAAAACTTGAAGAGAGCATCAGCTAACAGTTTTTTCATGCCAGGATTATAGCATAGCCCTTTAAACTTCTGACGATTAATGATAGAAAATTCTCATGCTTACTTCAGACCAAGTAGATGCGATAATCGCAGAAAGATATAGGATATCAAAGGTTGCAGGCGATGAATGGGATTATGTTATCCAGCTCTGCTGGGACCAAATGACAGAGCTTCTCTCAAAGAACATCGATGAGACTGTGAGCTTTCTCGACAACGAGTGCACTTCTGAGCAATACGCTTGGATTAGCGATGTTTTCGACTTTGTTGCAAAGAGGACAATGAGCAAGGACTTTGTCAGGGCGCTCTACCGCCTTAGTGAGAAATACCCTGAGGAGACAAAGGAAAACAGGCTGGACCTCTTCATTGAGGACGCAGCCCGCATTGTTGGTCTCTGATCACATTCTGATCAACTCATAATCCCTATTGCCTAGGCATATTCTCTGTCCATGGTCGAGCTGTGTCTTCCACTCGGACTCAGGGGATGAGTTTGAGAAGTGGTCATGCCTTTCCTCATGGTTTGGATCTGCTAAGCGTTTTGCTAGCTGTGAGCCTGGGATTGGCTCTGCCTTCAAGCATGCATCCACACAAGCCTGATCAAGTGCAAGAGGGTCAAAAGAGCAGAACATGCCGATGTTGGGAAGGATAGGAACATCGTTCTCTCCATGGCAATCGCAATTAGGCGAGACATCCACGACTAAGGAGATGTGGAAGTTAGGTCTTCCATCAACGACAGCCTTAGCGTATTCCGCCATCTTCGCATTGAGATCCTTCACGGCAGAGTCGTCATTGAATGAGATAGCGTCGAAATTGCATGCGCCTAAGCATCTTCCACAGCCGACGCACTTTGAGTAATCGACGTTCATCTTCCTTGTTGCCTCATTGAACTTAAGGCCTTCGTTAGCACACTCCTTTGCGCATTTTCTGCAGCCTCTGCACTTATCCTCATTGATAGTAGGCTGCCCTCCTGAGTGCTGCTCACACTTTCCAGCTCTTGATCCGCAGCCCATGCCAAGGTTCTTTATTGCGCCTCCGAAGCCAGTGGTCTCATGTCCCTTGAAGTGAGTGAGGCTTATTATGATGTCTGCATCCATCACCGCTCTTCCGATTTTCGCGTTCTTGATTAGGATGCCACCTTCAACTGGGACCTCGATGTCATCTGTCCCCTTCAGCCCGTCTCCGATTATTATCGGACACCCTGCGGAGAGAGGTGTGAAGCCATTCTCCCATGCTGTGTATAGGTGCTCAATGGCGTTTTTCCTGTGGCCTGGGTACATTGTGTTGCAATCTGTCAGGAAGGGCTTTCCTCCTAGCTCCTTCACCACATCCACAACAGCCTTGGCGTAGTTAGGCCTAAGATAGCTTATGTTTCCAAGCTCTCCGAAGTGTATCTTGATGGCAACGAACTTGCCTTCCATATCAAGCTTCTCTATGCCTGCTTTTTTGATCAGCTTCTTGAGCTTTGTTGGAAGTCCATCTCCAAATGCTACTGTGTGAAAATCCGTGAAATATACTTTAGATTTCTCCATATCATCCTCACTAAGTGAATTTTATCACAGTTTTGGCACAAAAGAACCCTCTTCTACGTTTGACGGAATGTAGAAAGAGGGAAGGAAGGCTTGGTTGGATGCTTTCTCTGCAGCGACTCTCTCTTTACTGCAGCTAAAAAAGGGTTTATCAAAGGAGGACAGCGGTAAAGACCAGGATAGATAAAGCAACCTCTCCAACCATTATCAGTGTAATTCAATAGTTGTGGTTTGTGTTAATAAATTTTGAAAAAATTTTGGGAAAAAATAAAATTAATAAAAAAATTTATGTTTACATAAGAATTTGAAGTTAAAATTTATTTGATTGAGAGAATAAGCCCCCGAAAAACCGTGAATTGACAAATATCAAAAGCGCTTTTATGCTTCGCAAGTTGAGAGAGATGTGGGATGGTTTGCTTTCTTTTTCATGAGGCTTTCGTAGATTGCCCTTTAGTATACAAGCAGGGGTTTTTGTGTGTGGCTTGTCCTTATGCTCTTTTAAAGGAAATTACGTTTTCCTCATTTTTCTTCCATTTGATTTGCTTATAGATAAAAAAGCGACAAAAAGAGAGTGGATAGGTATTTTTTTGATTTAAATTCTAGTCAAATGAAGTTAAAATTCTCCTATTACACTAAGTTTTAGACATTCAGGAGATGATTATGGGAAGTAATGAGGTTAAGAAAGGCTCCTTTTCCAGCGCAATAGGCTTTGTTCTCGCATCTGCAGGAAGCGCCGTTGGTCTTGGAAACATCTGGAGATTCCCTTATTTGGCAGCAAAGGGCGGTGGTGGTCTGTTTTTGATCACATATATCGTATTAGCGCTGACCTTTGGTTTTGCGCTTCTCACAACAGATATTGTGATAGGCAGAAAGACAAGAAAGAGTCCTATACAGGCATATGAGAGCCTATCAAAGAAGTGGAAGTTCCTTGGCTATTTGTCATATGTGGTTCCTGCCTTGATCATCACCTATTATGTCGTAATCGGTGGCTGGGTTCTTAAGTACCTATGGACATACCTCACCTTCAATGGCGCAGCCGCAGCACAGGATGGCTTCTTCTCAAGCTTCATCTCGTCATCAATGGGCTCGATTTTCTTCATGCTTTTGTTCTTTGCGATGACAGCCTTTGTTGTTTATAAAGGTGTGGAGAAGGGCATTGAGAAGTTCTCCGTATATATCATGCCTGGCCTCTTCCTCCTTATCTTAGGCATCGCAATCTACTCCCTCTTTTTGAGAGTTGATGATGGAACAGGCGTGAGAACAGGTCTTGAGGGATTGAAGTACTATCTTATTCCATCTTTTGAGGGAATCACATTCTCAGGGTATCTTGAGATTGTCCTCTCAGCGATGGGACAGCTGTTCTTCTCTCTTTCAGTTGCTATGGGCATCATGATCACATATGGCTCCTATGTCAAAAAGGACGTCAACCTTCCTAAGGCTATTGGCCAAATTGAGTTCTTTGACACATTTGTCGCATTCCTCGCTGGCATGATGATCATCCCTTCTGTATATGTATTCTTCGGCTTGGAAGGAATGGGACAGGGTCCTGGCCTCATCTTCGTTTCACTTCCAAAGATATTCAGCGCAATGGGTGCAGCAGGCAATATCGTTGGAATCCTGTTCTTCTTCATGGTCCTCTTTGCAGCTTTGACAAGCAGCGTTTCAATCCTTGAGACCTTGGTTGCCAATGCAATGGAGGTTACTGCACAGCCTAGAAAGAAGGTCTGCATCATCACAACAGTGGTAGCAGTTGTCCTTGCGATCATCGTATGTCTTGGCTACAGCGTATTCTATTTTGAGGTAAAGCTTCCTACAGGCGCTGTTGGACAGATTCTCGATATCGCAGACTATGTATCAAATAGCTTGCTGATGCCATTTGTCGCTCTCATGACATCTATTCTCATTGGCTGGGTTGTCGGTCCTAAGTGGGCGACCGATGAGCTTGAGGAAAATGGTGTTGTATTCAAGAAGAAGAAGCTTTATATCGTCATGATAAAGTATGTGGCACCAGTTATGCTGTCATTGCTCTTCTTGCAGTCAACAGGCATTCTTGGCTTGATCACATCTATTTTCAAGTAATCGAGCACAGGGCAGATAGTGTGAGCATCTGGCTTGCAGAGGGGACTGTCGCAAAATAGCGATGGTCCCTTTCCTATGTTAATTCATTACAATACAAGCAAATAGATAAACAAAAAGGTTGCTCAACGAATACTTCTATGATATAATTTGTTTACCCACAAACAATTAACCAAGGAGCTTACATCTATCAACCCATGTCCAATAATACACAGTATAGCCTTAGAAAACAACTGACATTCGATTTCATGCTCGATTTTACCGTGGAACTCACATCTGAAGAGGTCGCACTGCTCACGCTTTTCGAGAATCTTGATTATTCAGGCTTCGGAACAAGGCTGGGCAGGAAGGAAAAGACTGAGCCTTTCAGGATGATGCTCCTCCTGATTCATGGAGCAATGAATGGCAGGACAAGCAGCAGG
>JAZURW010000096.1:0-11443 GCA_045606405.1 Candidatus Ornithospirochaeta sp.
AAATAAGAGAGGATATCCCTGTTTTTCTTTCCTCCATCCTCAAGAAAGCAGATATCCTCTTTTGAAATGTGAATTGGTATTGATGGGTATGCCTTTCTAACCTCACAAAGCCCTAGAACATGGTCATAGTGACCATGTGTCAATAGCACTCCTTTCAAATTCAGCGCTTCATCTCTTACATATTCAAGCGCTGCGGATATGCAATCTGGCGCATCAATCAAATAGGCATCGTTTCCTTTTGATGCAACATAGCAGTTTGTATATCCACTAGAAAGGCAGAAAGGCTGTATCTTCATTATCTATTTGAGAAATTCAACTGTGCTGTTCTACCGTTGATCTCTTTGCCATTCAAGCACTCGATTGCCCTTGTGCAATTCTCCTCACTCATTGTTATGAAGGAGTACTTGTCATGGACTCTAAGAGAGTAGATATCCTCTCTTGTGATTGAAAGCTCAGCCTGAAGGAGCTTTGAGAGGTCCTTGCCATAGAGATGCTTCATCTTTCCGATGTTGAGATAGAGAGTCTTTGCATCTGCAGGAAGCACCTTCTCAGGCTTTGCCTCGGCACTCTTCTCCTTCTCAGGCTTTGCTTCCTTAGCCTGAGAATCCTTCTTTACGAACTCCTTCTTTCTCTCTCTTGGAGCTCTCTCCCTTCTATCGACCTGGGATGTAACCATCTTAAGAAGCATTGCTGCGAAATAGCTTCTTCTTGTAAAAGGAACTTTCTTCTTTATGATTTTCTTGAGAGCCTCAAGTTCCTCTGGGTTTGGGTCGCTGTTGATCTTTGCGAGGATTTCCTCGATCTTCGCTGACAAGCGCTCTTCTTCTGAGAGCACATTGGTCTCTTTGTCCATTTGAACACTCCTACACGCCCGTGATGCGGGGTAAAAAATAGCATGCTTATGGGTCTCATGCTTCAAAAATAAATTGCCACCTTGGATGGATAAAGGTCGGGCAATACCCGCTTAGAATAATTTATTAATGGCTTTACTGTCAACAAAACAGCACTTATGGTACTATCGTATTATGGCCTCAAGAGAAGAACTTCAGCAAGAAATAGAGTGCAAGATGGAAAAACAGAAGGAAACGCTCTCCTGTTATTTCTATTCACTTGGCTCTATGGCCTTTCAAAACGAGGAGAAGCTGGAGATAAGGCTTTCCACCAAGCTGGGCAAGGAAGCTGAGGAGGCGAAAAGCGCAGCAGATTTGGCGGCTTTCCAGCTCAAGGAGGAAACAGCATTCCATGAGGAATACCTCAAGAAAGAGGAGCGCAGGGATGCGCTAGAGACATCGCTTGAGGAGGCCAGGGCAAGGCTTTTGGATGAGAAGCTGAAGCTCGGCGCGATAATCTATGAGCAGTGCTCCCTATCTCTTCTCGATAGTGCGATATTTCTCGATGTGTATAGTGATGTGCAAAGCGAGAAGGCATATCTTGAGAGGAGACTAGGAAAGGGTCTATGGAATAAATTCTCATCAAAGGCGGGGCTTAACAAGGTCAGAGGGACCCAGGATAAGCGTTATATCAAATATGCAGATGATCTCTTATCACGGAACCTTGCATCCTTGATACAGGGTGACAGCTCTAGGGAGATACTCTCAAAGGTCAACCAAGATGATGCCTTGATCAAGAGCCTCAGTGAGGAGCTTTATGAGGTTAAAGAGTATCTTGAGCATCATCAGGAGGAGAACAGAAGGCTTGAAAGGACAGGGCTGGAAGAGTCTGCAAAAGTGGCATCGGAGAGTGCAGAAGCTTACTATGACTCTGTTGTCAACTATGGCAACTACCTCTATGAGAAGGGCTCTAGCTGGATAGGTGAGAATACTCCCTCTGAGGTGTTGGACTTGGTTGAGTCCATAATCAAGGCGCAGGATGAGTACTCCAGCCTCTGTGCGATGAAGGAGAGGCTTAGAAAGGAAGCGAAGGCTGACGATTATAAATCCCTTATTGAGCAGGAGAGGGCGAAAATCCTAATATTGAACAAGGAAAAGCAAAGAATCGACATGCAGATCGCAAAGCATGAGAATGAGATTGAGAAGCTGGAAATGATGATTGGGAGATTGGAGACAAGATGAAATATAATCTTCATACACATTCCTTCTATTGCGGGCATGGCTCAGGCACCATAAAGGAATATGCGGATTTCGCCCAAGCCTCGGGCTATGAGGTATTTGGCTTCTCTGAGCATATCCCATTTCCAGACAATCACTTCAAATCCTCTAGGATGGACTACTCCAGAAAAGCTCTCTATGAAGCAGATGTCAACGAAGAGAAGAATAGGGAGATGAAGGTTCTATTAGGGTATGAATGCGACTACAGCCCAGAGTGGAGAGGCTATTTTGAGGATGTTCTTGGCACTGTGGACTATCTTATTGCGGGGACGCACTACATGAAGCGAGAGGAGGGGAGGATAGTGACCCCATTTTGTTATCCATTCTCAGCAAAGGACTTCGCCCTATATACAAGATCAACTATAAAGGCAATGGAATCTGGTCTCTTTTCATTCATTGCCCATCCGGATGTCTATCTCTGCACTCTTCCCTTTGATAGGAATGCATACTCTGCCGCTGTTGATCTCTTTGAGGCCTCTGTTTCCTTGGGCGTTCCTCTTGAAATCAATTCAAATGGCATACCAAAGGCAGAGAGCAGCAACAATCCTGAATGCGGATATCCAAATGCGGAGTTTTGGTCTCTTGCCAAAGAGATGAATGTCAAAGCAGTTGTCTCCAGCGATGCCCACACAGTTGAGAATGTCGAGAAATACCACAAGAGGCTCATGGCCTTTGCAGAGAGCACCGGCATTGAGCTTTTAGAGCCGCATATTGTCGGATCAAAGCTTGAATTCAGAACTCAGCAGGATATGTGAAGCTCATCTCCTCTCCTGTTATAGGATGCTTGAATGCTATTGCCTCGGCATGGAGGCACAATCTCTCTCCCTCTTTTCTGTTTCCGTAGAGGCGATCGCCCTTTATAGGGTGCTTAAGACCGGATGCGGCATGCACTCTCAATTGGTGTGTCCTTCCGGTTTCAGGATAGAATCTCACCCTTGTGTATTTGTCATCGCCAATCCATGTCACATGGAGCTTCTCCCATCTAGTGAGTGCTCTTTTTCCTTGCTCGAAGTCAACAATCTGGTAAGGTCTATTATCGACATCAAGGCGCATGGGAAGGTCAATGACCCCACCATTTTCCTTAATCACTCCCTCTAAGAGGGCTACATAGGTCTTCTGAACCTCTCTCTTTTCAAAAGCAAGGGATAGCTTCTTATGGGCCTCTTTTGTGAAGGCCATGACTAGAAGACCAGATGTGTCCATATCCAAGCGGTGGACATAGCACTCCTTAGGAGATGAAGGGAAGAGGGTGTGGAAGCGATGGGATGCGGAGTCCAGCTTCTCGATTCCTCTTCCTGGCACAGACAATAGACCCGCAGGCTTGTTGATCACTGCAATGTGCTCATCTGCATACAGAAATCTTAAGCCCAGCATTCTCTCAAGCAGAATCCCACATCTTTCCTCGCAGGGTGGGTTGAAGGTCCCATCCATCTGGAACTCGGCAAGACCCACGATCTCCCAGCCACGACGCAGCGCATAGTTGATCAGCTTCAAGCCCGCGCACTCTCCGGTGCCGGTAGGGCATCCGGAAGGAAGTCCATGGATCCTTGTCCCATCCCACTTAGACAGCACGAAGATGTCCTGTAGTCTTTTGAGGGTCTCATTGCTTAATTCTGCGCGCTTCTTCTCCAAGCCCTTCTCTCCAGCGTTTATTCTATCTGTCAGGTCGTGGATTTCCTTGTCATTGATTGCGACTATTCTCTTGAATTCATCAAAGGAGAAGCATGGGGGAACAAAGCCTGGCACCTCATAAGAGCCTTTGATCGATCCTGAGTATCCGAAGAGAGTCCTCTCATTTCCATCCTTCATCTTGGCAATGAGAACCCCAAACATCTGGGAATCCCTCAAATCCGCTATGGGATATTCTTTGCTTGCAGGTACGGAGTAGGAGCCTGTTTCCCTCATCATAGTCAAGAGCTTTCTAGCTTCATTCTCTGCCTTTGCTGTCTGTAGGAATGCAATCATAGGCTGATTATAGCAAGATAGCGAAAAATAAAACATAAGAATTGCGAATACGAAACGACGCATATAAATCTATAAACAAACTAACCTAGTAAATAACTTGCCAATAATGGATCATCATGTTATCCTGTTATCCAATCTAAATAAGGAGAAACGTTATGAAAAGGAATATTGGGATTTTTGCTTTATTGTTGCTTGTATTGATGATGTTGTTTGTATCATGTGAAGCTCAGCCAGAGCTTCCAGGTAATGGCAATGATGTGCCTCCTGTTGGCGAAGGGGATGTGAAGGATCTAGATGTTGCTGGTAAGTTCATTGATGTAGATGAAGAGAATGGATCGTTCCATGTATTGGAATTCAGCAAGATGGGAACATATCTAGTTAAGCTCGGCAATGCCGATGGTGGTTTTAATGCTGAAACAGGAAGGTATGATATTGCTGATGATGGCAAAACAATCATTCTTGAATCATTAGCTCCTTTTGTTAAGTCTAGCGAGTTGGAAATAGTGGAGGTTGATGAGAACGGTAGCGTGCTTTCCATCGTATGGGAGGATATAGAGCACAAGCGCTTAACACAGGACAGTGATGCCTGGTTGGGGAATTATATTGATGAGGCGGGGGATGTTGCTATCGAATTATACGATGAAGGAATCTTGTTATTTTCAATAGAAGATATGGTGGTGTTCTGTTTCAACTACAGAGTCAATGAAGATACGATTGAAATAAACAAGCCCGAATCAAATCCTTTACCTTCTAGCCTAGTTTTAGAAGCTCCTTCTAATCCAGACACTGAGTCATGGAAGCTAAAGGTAGAAGAATATTCGTTTGAGAAGGTGGATGTGGATACCATTGAGTCTTTGCCTATCTCTGGGCTATTTGCAAATAATGAAATGCACATGGCTTTCATTTTCAGTGGGGATGACATTGTTGATATCGTAATGGAATTCGAAGCTTTGCATTATTCCTGTTTGATAGTGGAAGCAACAGATGAATATTTCAAAGTAGTGGGATTAGAGAATGGCGAAATGATGAAATTCCAGTACAACTTGGAAGGTGATAGATTGGTTATCGATGGAGAGGCCTACGAAGAGAAAGACAGAATACCAAAGGAACTTTGTGGTTCTTGGATTCCAGTGGGTGGAGATGGCTACCCTGTCTACACTTTCTTTGAGAATAATATCTTGCGTGTAGCAGAGCCTATTGATGGTCTCCATTTTTCGTTTGTTGAATACTCAAACGGAGTAGTGAGTGCATTTGGCCAGGAATTGTTCCAATATTCAGTTGGTGATGAATCAATTGGGACAGAACCACTTGAATTCGAAAAACTTGAACTTGGCGATGTAAATCCACTTGTTGGAAAGTGGGTGTATTCGGAGAATGATAATGATGTAGAGTTCGATTTTAAGGATGTAGAGTTCGATTTTAAAGACGATATGACAGTTTCATATAGTGACGGAGATACTCAACTCTTTGGCACATATGAATTCGATGAGGGTACTGTCACAATGAATCTTACTCATCCTGATGGGAATGTCGCACAAACATTTGAATACATCAAAGGTGGCGATTCGTTGTTCATGCGTACTGCGAGAAGTGGGGGATTTCATGAATTTATCAGCGTTCCTTAAGCAAGGGGAATTCATGTAAAACGCAATGCGGCAACCAAAATGTATTGAATAAGATGCGTGTGAATGCGGTAGGGACTAGCTCCATGCCGCATTTCTTTTTTGCCCCCATGAAAACTGAAATGAAAGCTTGATATCTAGTGCTTTACGGATTATTGCTCCTTGCTGCCCTGGCTTCATGCAAAATCCATGAACTTAGCCTCAGCTGCCAGTAAAAGGTCACTTGGTTTCAATTCAAGGAACGTGCCTCTGATTCCTGCTGATACGCAGATTGTATCCTCTAGTTCTGCTAAATCGAGGATGAAAGTAGGATATTTTCTGATCATTGCCAATGGGGAGCAACCACCTCGTATATACCCTGTGTATTTTTGCAGGTCAGACATCCTCAATAGATCAATGTCCTTTGAGCCTGTGATTGCCCTAGCTTTCTTTAGCGATATATCGAAGTCAGCGGGAAGGCAGAACACAAAGAGCTGGTTGCTGCTGTTTTTCATCACAATCGTCTTATAGACCCTCTCGGTGGGGAATCCAACTTCCCTTGCTGCGTGCACAGCATCCAAATGGTCCTCATCCACTTGGTAGGAGTGTATTCTATAATCGATGCCTAGGGCGTCTAGAACTCTCATTGGGTTTGTCTTGATTGGTTTCGCCATAGTCTCAACATAGCATAAAATCAAGGAAAGGAAAGCATTTATGATTTGATTCGCTGAACAGCTTAATGAAGGGGCATTAAAAAAGCGCTGAGGTCTGACCTAGCGCACTGATTACCGGAAGTGGGAATCGAACCCACAAGGGATTGCTCCCGGCAGATTTTGAGTCTACTGCGTCTACCAATTTCGCCATTCCGGCATTTATAGTAGGAGAATAACATTTAGAGGAGAGAAAAACAAGAGAGTAAAGAACACCTATTTTATTGAAGCAACACCCAATTAAGGATAATCTATTTGTATGAAGAAGTTTGCTCTCTTATTATTGATTCTTTTTGTGTCCTTGCCGCTTTTATTCTCAACAGCAGGAAATGCTTCCTCTGATGATTTTCTAGAGGAGATTTTGCTATCAGATATCCCTGTCACATATGGAGATGAATCATTCAGGGAGAGGATATTTGAGAGGACAAAGGGTGAAAGAGATCCAATAGGGCTGGTTTTGACAGGAGGATCTGCGAGAGCCTGCGCCCATATAGGCGTTCTTAAATACATTGAGGAGCAGGGGATCGTACCTGATTTCATCGTTGCCAACTCAATGGGTTCGATAATTGGAATGCTGTATGCAGCTGGCGTCTCACCAGATCAGATTGAGCAGGTGCTCCTTGCTGGCGATATCTCAAGCTTCTTCAGCCTAACATTGCCACTCGGTGGAGGATTCATTGTCCCAACTGGCTTTAGGACCTTGATTGAGTCTGTGATCGGCACGGATTTCGATCTGAAGGATACGCAGATTCCTATCATGGTTGTATGCGCGGATTTGGTCACAAAGCGAGAGATAAGGATCGCTGAGGGCGATTTTGTCGATATTCTCGTCGCTTCCTTTGCCCTTCCATTCTACTTCGATCCTTATGAATACAAGGGTCATCTTCTGATAGATGGAGGGATTATATCTCTTGCTCCGATAGATGTCGCATACGAATACACAGACACGGTTGTGCTTTCGACAACCTTCTATGATGCTGAGGAGATTGAGCTTAGGAATCCTGTTACAGTCATAAACACAGCCTACGATGTCTCAAAGAGGCAGAGGGTGGCTGAGGATATCAAGGAGCACGATGATTTCATTTGGATTAGGTGCAATGTCGAGAATTATTCCTTCATGGCCTTTGATAAAGCTCTTGAGATGTCAAGAATAGGCTATGAGAGCGCAATGCAGGTAGAATCTGAGCTTTCAAAGCTGCATAAGACTGACTCATTGCCAGAGGGCATTCTTGCTAAGAGGCTTTCCTCTGTTCCTGTGATTGATAAGATAACGAAGAATCTTAGCTATTTTGGGCGCATTGAGGCTGCTTTGCCAACGAATCTTCTTGGAATTACTGTCGCTCCTGTAGGCTTCATGAACACCCCATATTACCTAAAGAACTCATCCTCTGCGGGCATCAATTTTGATTTCCTATCAAAGGGTGTGGAGCTTGGTGCAAGCTTGGGCTATGGGTATGACACATATAACCTTCACTCTCCAAATAGCTTTCTCTCGATTGAGGGGGATGCAGCGTATTATTTCTTCGATAACTTCAGAGTGACAGCTGAGGCTCATATAGATGCTTTCAGCAAGGGCTCTGGGTTAAAGCCAACGCTGTTCTTCAGAGAGGGCTTGGATTATGTTCCTATCCATAAGCAGGGCTTCTATGTTCTTTCGCTTCATCAGAGTGCTGAGTATTACAAGAACTTTGCTTTAAGAGAGAATTCAGCTGCTCTTGTTTTTGGTCTCTCTGGAGAAGGATATGTCAAGGTTGGAGAGCCGACTCTCCATGGAAGGATGGGATATATCTACACTGCTAAATCCATCATAGGTGAGCAAAGTGGCTCATATTTGGATGTAGAGATTGGTGTCAACATCCCATTTGCCAAGACGCTTTTCTTCGAGACAGGCGTATTTTCTAGGTTCCGGATTGACGGAAAGACACAGTCAGACAACAATGTTCCTCTATTCATGAGTGATGGCTATGCTTCAACGACAATCAACTTAGGCTCTGAAGCCTTGTATTCATTGGCAAAATACCACAATACTATCTTCTCTGTCTTCATGGGATATGATTTCAAGGATGATCCAACCTTTGGAGAGATTGTCATCTTTGAGAATCTGAAGAGCGGCATCTATTGCGACATCCTCTTGTCTGATACGAGAGTGGGAGTGTCAACGGGACTTGATATAACATCCAATCTTTCGATAATCGGTCTTGTGAAGATGCCTTTCTCAATCAGGCTTGGCTATGAATACATACCAGGAGGAGAGCATGCATTCGTCTCCTCTCTGGTGCTGTCAACGGTGTATTGATCTATTAGTTGTGCTTCTTGAGCCATTCCTCATCCTCGTCAGTCAAGGCTGTGTTTGGCTCATTTTCGTCAACTTCAGATAAGTCGTTTTTGCTGATTGCCTCTGCTTTGAATCTTGGAAGAGACTCAAACAGAGGTTTTTTGTTCTCAATCTTGCCATGCTTTGGAAGCCTGCCATTAATAAGCTCGAGAGGGTTCTCGTTGACTGCGATTGAGAATGACCATACTGAGCTTGGGTCTTTAAGGTAGGAGATCATCTCCTCTATGTCTTTCTTTGTGAGAATTGATGTGTTGGAGAATGAGCAGGCATCAAGGCAGCTTTCAAGGCAATTGAGGGCCATCTCAATCTCCCCATAGTGGATATAGACCATGGCTCTATGGATATAAGGGTCAACATAAGCTGGTGTTATTGAATCGAAGATTGTCTTTGATAGGTTTCCTGCCTTTTCATAATCACCTGCGAGGATCGCGCCGGCTGCCTGCATGTCAACAAGCGCAGGGCTGTCAAGCTTCGCTCTATAGCTCTCCTTCATGAGGATCTTGAAGTCATGCAACCTGTTCTTTGCAAGGTAATATGTGCCGAGGTTGATATATAGGTTCTTGTCCTTATATCCCATTTCCTTTGCTTCCTCACAGATCTTTATCGCTCTTCCTAGGTCCTTCTTGATCCAATAGTACATTGAAAGCCCTTCCTTGGCCTGGAATACAATCTTCTTCTCTCTTGATTCGAGAAGCTCCTCTAAGGCCTCCTTTCCGAACTCCATGTCGCCGTATTGAATCAATAGAGTCGCAGCTATAAGCTGATATTGCTCAGGGATTCCTTCCTTAATAGACTTCTTATATAAAGGGAGTGCCTTTTCAAGGAATCCTGGCTTCTTTTGGGAAATCAGTTTGTTTGCCTTTGAGAATGTAAGCGTTCCTCTGCTTGCATATATAAGGCCACAGGCTGAAAGAGCGAGAAGGAGGATGCCGATCCATCTTGGATTCTCTGGATTAAGAAGGAATATCAAAGCGACAGCTAAGATGATTAATGCTGGAATTGAACGATATTTTCTCATTTTGTTTACACTCTCTTAACAATAATTGTAGATAATATTGTAATTTGTTATAACATTTATTAAGCCATATGGAAAAGAGAATATTAGTGCATGTTTGCTGTGGACCTTGTGCAACATCCTCTATAGAGCGCCTTATCGAGGATGGATATGCCCCTGTCCTTTTCTTCTCGAATTCGAATATATTTCCATACAGTGAATTCCAGAAAAGGTATGAGAACTTGCTTATTGTGGCTCAAAGGCATTCTTTGGAGGTCATTCTTGACAGCTACGACCATCAAGAGTGGCTTGATTGGGTAAAGGGGCTAGAGAATGAGAAGGAGCATGGATTAAGATGCTCAAGGTGCTTTAGGTTTAATCTTCTTAGAGCAGAGAAGAAGGCTAAGGAGCTATCCATTGAAAGCTTTTGCACTACGCTTACAGTATCGCGATTCAAGAAGAGCGCCACGATATTCTCAGAAGGTGAGGATCTTGAGGGCTTTGAGAAGATTGATTTCAAGAAGAGGGATGGCTTTACGAGATCTGTGATCCTAGCAAAGGAGCTAGGGCTCTATCGGCAGGGCTATTGTGGCTGCGAGTTCTCAATGAGGTGAGTATGCGAAAGTTATACAAGTTGCTATCCTCTAGGCTTTTCTGGATGTTCCTGCTTTTCTCTGCGCAGTCAGTGTTCATTGTCTATCTTGTACTATGGGCATCATTCACAGAAGGGGCTCTCCTATTATTCACTGCTCTCTCCGTTGTCTTGGGCATAATCGTGATGAGTCGCTCAGAGCGAGCTCCTTATAAGCTTGTGTGGCTGTTTCTCTTGGTTATCTTCCCTCTTTTCGGAGGTGTGTTTTATCTTCTCTTTGGAAATAAGAAAATAGGAAAGCTTTCAAAGAAGAGGCTCGCATCCTTTTGGAAGAAGGTTCCAGAGTCGACTTGCTATGTATCGACAGTTGAGGATGGCTTCAATTCCATTCCCGATGAATATAAGAGGACAAGCACCTTCATAAGAAATACCACAGGCCTTCCTGCATGGTCAAACACGGAATGCGAGTATTTTGCCTATGGCGAGGACTTCTTTGTTGATGCGATAAAGGAGCTGAAAAAGGCTGAGAGGTTCATCTTCATCGAGTACTTCGTAATAGGTGAGGGAAAGTGGTGGAATAGGATCCTAGATATCTTGAAAGAGAAAGTGAATCAAGGTGTTGATGTCCGTGTTCTCTATGACGACATGGGATCAATCAACGCTCTTCCTGCTTCCTATAATTGGACTTTGAAGTCATACGGGATAAAGTGCTGCTGCTTCAATAGAGTCAAGCTTCATATAAACCCAAGGCTCAACTTCCGAGATCATAGGAAGATACTCTCAATTGATGGCAACGTGTGCTACACAGGTGGTCTCAACCTTGCAGATGAGTATGCGAATGATGATATAAGGTTTGGTTATTGGAAGGACTCTGCGATAAAGCTCAGGGGAGCTGCTGTGTGGAATCTGACCTTTCTCTTTCTAAGGATGTGGGACTCTCTCACAAACTCGGATGATGACCTGAAGCTTTATATCCCGACTATAAGCGTGGAAGGGGATGGCGCTGTGCAGCCTTTTGGCGACAATCCATTCGATGATGCGACAGTCACAGAAAACACGTATCTTCAGCTAATAAACAATGCAAAGAAGTACATCTGGATCACAACACCATATCTTATTCCGGATGATGCGATAACCG
>JAZURW010000097.1:0-7998 GCA_045606405.1 Candidatus Ornithospirochaeta sp.
GTAGACCGCCGAAAGGTAAGGGTGAAAGGGCAGTGTAAGAGACTACCGCTTTGCTGGTGACAGGAAAGGCATGGTAAACCTCACTAGGAGCAAGGCCAAGTATGTGACTGGCTTGTCCGGCTATAGTCACGGGTAGGCTGCTTGAGACGTTAGGTAACTAACGCCCTAGATAGATGATTACATAAACAGAACTCGGCTTATCAGAAACCTGTTTTTTTTAAAAGGAGGGCAGTAATGAGAAGAATATCGATTATTCTTATATCATTGCTGCTTTCTTTGTTTTTACTTACTTCATGCACAAACAGCAAATTGAAAAGCTTATATAAAAGCGAAGAATATGAGGAAGTTCTTGTTCTTGCATCCGAGATTCTTGACGAGAAGATCACAGAGCCTGCGCTGTATTATGCTTGCGCTTCCAACTACAGATTGAACAATCTAAAAGAGGCGACAAGACTCTCTGAACTATACTATTACCTATTTGATGATAAAGATCACAGAAAGACTATCCTAAGGCTTATGCTTTTCAATTCAGAACCAGAATTGGCTTATCAAGCTGCTTTAGAGTTAACATCCACAACAGTTCTATCTAAAACAGACAATATTCAATACTACAAGGTTCTTAATGATAATGAGCTATATACAGCAGCATCAAAGCACTTGTCAGAGCTCATGAATCAATTGACTCCAGGAGAAGCTGCCTTTGCAGTCATCAATGGAAATGCCCCTACATGGCAGATTATATCGTCACTGGACAATCTTTATGCGAAGGAAGGAGTTTCCAAGGACTTTGTCAGTGCAATCAAGCTAGCGCTTCCTATTGTGGCAAAGAGTGACGGCCTTGATTATATCCCAATTCTGTTAAAAGACACCTATGATGGTTCAGCAGATTATTCCATCGTGCTTGGTGATTTCTATTATTCAGTAGGGGAGGATGAGCTTGCAATAAAGTATTGGAACAATGCAGCTCCTATCTATCCTAAGGTCATACAGGAAAGGGAGAAGCTCATTCTTCGCTGAGCTTGATCTCATCCCAAAGCTGATTCATCTGATCAACATGCTCTTTATCTAGAGAAATACCTCTTTCATTCGCAAGATCAAAAAGCTTCTGGAATCTCGTCACAATCTTCTCATTGCATCTAAAAAGAGCTACGTTTGGTCTGACTTTCATAAACCTTGAAAGATTGACAACTGAAAAGAGAAGATCACCGATTTCTAGCTCAATTTCCTCTGTGGAGCCATTTAGAATAGCATTCTTAACTTCATCAAGCTCTTCCTGTATCTTATCAATGATTCCATTGTAATCACTCCAATCAAAGCCGACTTTTGCAAGCTTCTTCTGGATTTCATATGATTTCTCTAAAGGGGGCAAGGAAGATGGAATATGAGAGAATATTGATTCAGAATCTGTTTTCTTTCCTTCCACATTCTCTTTAACAGAGTTCCAAACCTTCAAAACCTCCTCACCATTTGATGCACTAGCACTATCTGAGAATACATGAGGATGTCTTCTTACAAGCTTTTCGCAAACCTCATTAATAGCCTCATATGGCTTGAATTCAGAGGCTTCCTCGTGAATGTAGAGGTTCATGAAGACATTTATCATCACATCACCAATCTCTTCTCTGCATGATGCCACATCTCCTTTAAGTGCTCCATCCAAGTATTCATAGGATTCATCAATTAAGGATTGTGTAGCAGTCTTATTTGTCTGGATTCTATCCCAAGGACATCCATCAGGACTTCTAAGAAGCTTGATTATTGTATAAAGGTTATCTAATGAGTCTTTTAGATTATCTGCAGGTGTGAAGTTGTAATTGATCATAATTGTATTCCTAATTGACAGAATATATATTATATCTATTTTACAGCAAGCCAAGATCAAAGCTGAAAATCTCAACTGGCTTTGTATTATAGATATTGTTATATTCATTGAATTGCAAGGTAATTAAGCCATAGATGCGAAGATTGTAATCAGTGATATCTGATGAGACCTCGTATTGGATTGGAACTTCGTTGGAAATATAAGGAGTATCAAATAGAGAGAATGATGCTCCATTGAATCTTAGAAGATTATATTCGATCAAGCCTTGTGCTGTATTGATTTCAAGCTTGATGGTGTTGTCAAGTTCATTGTAGTTGAAGGAATAATCCCACTTGTTATTCAAAAGACTATCTAAACCGCTTATTGGGATGTTGATTACATCCTGTGTATTTGCGTCTCTGAACTGATATAAGCCAAATGTGGGAGTTACTGATTCGTCATTGATCTTAGTTGAATATTGATAGTTATAAAATGCATGGTTTGAATATTTGTTTATGAATCTTCCAGAGGTTTCAGAACAGTAGTCTTTGGAAAAATTATTAAGAACTGTGGATGCAGGATATGAAACACCCTCTGGGACTATCTCATAGAAAATATTCAATGTAGGAAATCCAGACCTTACGAGATTGCTGTTGATTACAGCTGTATTGATTTCAGCATAATCTTTATTAAGTTTAAGGTCTGATGAGTTTGGCACATAAATAGAAGGAATGCCGCAGGAAGAAAAAACAAGGGTAGATATGAATAAGATCAATACTAATCTTCTATTCATCCCTACCCTTTCCTTTAAACTATGTTTGACTTAGTTAAGCTGTGCGATTCTAGACTTAGCGAGCTTTGCATATTCACTACCAACATCTTCAAATTCACCAAGAAGCTGTTCGTAAGTTGCAATTGCAAGGTCTGTCTGGCCCTTTGATTCATAGATTCTTGCAGTATTGAAGAGAGCACGTGAACCATAGACGCCATCTGTGCCAAATTCATCCCAAAGATCATTGTAAATCTCGAGAGCAGCATCAACATCGCCTAAGTTCTCATAACATGCAGCTGCATTGATCTTAGCAACCTGAGCAAGATAAGTCTTTGACTGTGCTTCGGCAACATTGTTATATAACTCAAGTGCTTCTTCATAGTTCTTATCTTCTGCGTATGCATAATCAGCAAGAAGAAGAGCTGCTTTTGCACCTGGGTATTTCTTGAGGCCAGATGCTTCAACTAATTCATTAGCACCGTTCTTGAAATCCTCAACTGCTGTTGCATACTCATCTGATGTAGGATCCATGCTGAACAACTCATTATAGTTTGATGCGACTTCCTCGATAAGAGAGAACTGCTTCTGGTTCTTCTTATCCATCTGTGAGAATACAACTGCAAGAGCAATAATTGCGATAACAACCACACCAGCAATGATTCCAACAAGCTTGCCATTAGCAGCAAGCCAATTATTAGCGCCATTAGCAATCTTCTCTGTTGCAGTCAGTTTCTGTTCTTCAGTCTTTTTCATTAAATCTTGTTCCTAAATTATAGCGGAGCCGAAGCTCCGCATAGAATCATATAAGTAATATATTACTTCTTAAGGATGTCTGCGAAAGGATTGTAAGTATCGGAATCGTCTTCCTTATCAGCAGCCATGTACTTAGCCATCTCAGACTCTTCATTTCTCTTGATCATCTCTCTGATTGAAAGAGAAAGCTTCTGTGTCTGTGCATTGCAATCAATAACCATTGCTGTGATAGGCTCACCAATCTTTTCCTTATAGCTTTCAAGAACAGAATCCTTGAACTCTTCACTTGGACCAACAAGATTGAACTTAGAAATAAGACCTTCGATATCTCCGATAACCTTAACAAAAACACCAAAGTCAGTTACTGATGATACTGTGCCAGTGATAGTTGAGAACTTTGGATAATCCTTTCTGAGTGTAACCCAAGGATTGCCCTCGAGGTTCTTGACAGAAAGCTTGATTCTTCTGTTGTCAGCTTCAACCTTTGTAACACAAACGTCAACAACATCACCTTCCTTGCAGAACTGATCCATTGACTTTACTTTCTTTGTCCATGATACATCGTCGATATGGAGGAAGCCATCAATGCCCTCTTCAAGGTTGATGAAAGCACCAGAGTTTGTAACCTTTACAACTGGAGCTGAGATTGCCTTGCCAACTGGATATCTCTCGTTGATTGAATCCCATGGGTTCTCCTCAAGCTGCTTGAGGCCAAGAGATACTCTCTTCTTATCAAGGTCGTAGCCAAGGATCTTTGCTTCAACAACATCGCCAATTGAAACGATATCCTTTGGATTTGTGACTCTCTTTGTCCAAGAAAGCTCTGAGATATGAGCAAGACCTTCAATTCCTGGCTCGATCTCAATGAATACACCGAAGGATGTAAGCTTTGTGACAGGCTTTGTGATGACATCGCCAACCTGGTATCTTTCTTCGAAAGTTGTCCAAGGATCAGCTTCCATGTGCTTCAATGAAAGATTGATCTTCTGAGTTGCGCTATCGATATTGATGAGTCTAAGCTGAACAATCTGACCCTTCTTAACAAAATCCTTAGGTCTTGTTACATGGCCCCATGACATATCATTGATGTGAAGAAGGCCATCGAAGCCGCCAAGGTCGATGAATGCACCGAATGATGTGAAAGACTTAACCTCACCCTGAACAACGTCACCAATCTGAACAGAGTTGAAGAATGCTTCCTTGTTTTCCTTGATCTTCTTTTCAAGGTACTCTCTTCTAGAAACAACGCTCTTGAGCTTTGTTCCAGCGTGAAACTTGTCGATGATGAAGTAGTCAGTCTTGCCAAGAAGGCTATCCTGCTCCTCAACTCTAACAACGTCTGCCTTTGAAAGTGGGCAGAAACCCTTGTAATCAGCGCCAAGGTCAACTTCATAGCCACCCTTGATCACTTTAACAAACTTTCCAAGAACAGGTGTTCTGTCTTCAGCAGCCTTTCTGAGAATCTCTGTTCTCTCTCTAGCCTCTGCTCCCTTCTTGGAAACAACAACCTGACCACGGCCGTCGTCAAGTCTAATTATCTTAACGGCTACCTTGTCACCAACTTTTGGAAGTTCCATGAATTCATCTACTGGGATCTTACCCTCTGACTTGTAGCCAATATCAACCAAAACGATTTCGTCATTTGTCTGTACTACAGTACCGGTTACGATCTGACCGACTTCTAATTCCGGAATTGACATAAGATGCTGCTGCAGAAATGACTGCTTTTCAGCGATCTGAGTTTCATTTTCCACTTCTTTTCTCCTACAACTGAATTACCACGCTTAATGCTTTTGCATAGCATTAATCACTTTCTCACAAACTTCCTCTATAGTCAAGTTAGAGGTATCAATATAAATAGCAGAATCTGCAATTTTTAATGCGCCAATTGCCTTTTCCTTATCGTTTTTATCACGTGCAAGTATTCCTTCCAAAATGGTCTGATAATCGCTCATCCCCATTTGGTCTTTTAGACGCCTTTGAGCCCTGACCTCAGCTGATGCATCAAAGTAGAACTTGTAATCTGCATCAGGGAAAATCACTGTTGTAGTATCCCTTCCCTCAGTCACGATATTCATGCCTTTTGCGAGAATTCTTACCTCATTTGTGACCTTGTCTCTTAGTCTTGGATCGACTGAGACTGGAGAGACATACCTATCAACTTCGGGAGTGTGAAGAAGCTCTTCAACGCTTTCGCCATTGATGCATATGTTACCGTCCTCAACAGAGATTGAGACTTCATTGCTTGTTTGCAGCACGGAATCCTTGTCAAGGGGATCAAGTCCCTTCCTTAGCTGAGCAAGCGTATATGCCCTATAGAAAGAACCTGTGTTTAGAAAGTAATATCCGAGAGTATTTGCAAGACACCTCGCAATTGTGCTCTTTCCAGATCCTGCTGGTCCATCGATTGCGATTACCATGATTATACCTCTCTTGCCTTTTTGACTACCCTGACTTTATTGGCTTTAACTGCTTTGGAGTTATCTTTTCCTGTCAGAAGACCCTTGATCTCCTTTTGTGTCAGGTTTCTCCACTCTCCAGGATTGAGCTCGTCAAGCTCAACACAGCCTATCCTTATTCTAGTCAATGATTTAACATCATAGCCTAAAAAGGAGAAAATCTTTCTGATCTCCCTATTTTTGCCCTCAGTGAGTGTGACCTTGATAAAAGAGCGTGTTTTAGGGATTAAATCATATCTCTTGATTTTATATGGCTTTGGTAAATCTATGTATAAACCATCCAGGGCTTTGTTCAAATCCTCAATCTCGATATTCTTATCAAGCTTGATAATATATTCCTTCTCCACCTCATATTTTGGATGCATCATAGCATTTCCAAACTGACCATCGTTTGTGAACAAAATGAGGCCATTTGATTCCTTATCAAGTCTTCCTACATGAAATAAGAGGTTATTGTCTCTCATATTGATGAGATCACGAGCATATCTTGTCTCATTTGGGTCATAGTTTGTGCATACATAGCCCTTTGGCTTATTCAAAGCGATATAGTATTTCTTCTCAACAAGCTCAATGGTATCGCCATCTACTTGCACTATATCCTCTGGGCCAACCTTTACGCCCATTTCCCTTACTGTCTTGTTGTTGACCATTACGCGGCCCTGTGCTATCAGCTCCTCGCTTGCACGTCTTGATGCGACTCCGCACTTAGCCATATAGGCCTGCAATCTCATTGGCAGCTGTTCTTCCATTAAATCAATTCTCCTTGTTCTTCCTTTGTGAATCTGAGCCTATCGACTTCAGATAATTTAGGCAACTCTGAAATGCTCTTAAGCTTGAATTCATACAAAAACTTTCTAGTTGTGCAATATAAGCATGGATGGCCTGGCTTATCTGCTCTGCCATTCACCTTAATATAGTCTCTTTCCCTCAATAATCTCACAATCGCATCAGATGATTGTACCCCTCTTATGCGATCGATCTCAGCTTTTGTTATAGGTTGTGAATAAGCAACAATCGATAAGGTCTCAAGAGCTGCTCTAGAGAGTCTCCTGTCAACCTTTCTCCCATAGCTGGATCTTAATCTAGGATATAGCTCCCTGGCTGGCTGTAGCGAGTAAAGCCCTTCCTCCTCAATAAGAAGAAGGCCGGAGTTCCTCTCCAGGTAATGGTCCTTCAGCTCTCTTAAAGCATCTATGACATCCTCTTTATCCAGCTTTGTGAGGGCGCATATCCTCTCAATAGTCAAGGCCGTGTTCTCAATAAAGAGAATTACCTCAACAAGCCTTGCATCATCTGTAAGCTGCATGATCTCTTCGCTCATTCAATCCTCCAGGGAAACCTCTTCCTCATCCCCAATAAATGAATCCTCTATCACGGCATCCTCTCGCTCGTTCTTCTTTTTATCAAGTATGGTATCAAGATTCATCTCAGCCTCTTGTGTCAGAATCGTGAAATCCTCTGCATCGCTGAGATCATATTTCTCATAGGCTTCAGCCTCCCTATCATAGAGGTCTACCTGGCTAGGATCCCAATCAATAGGTTTTCTCTCAATGTAAATTGGCCCATATATCTCCTTTTGCGAGAAGATTATGGTATTTTCCTTGACACTCTCGAGAATCGCCATGAAAGCACAGATGACATGAAGAGGGTTATCGAAATCAAGAATGAGGTCTTTGATTTCGATTATTGCATTTTCATCCAAAAGCTCAAGCATGAGAGCTTTCTTCTCATTGACAGATACTTCTTCATAGATATTGAATATCTTCGTAGGAGGAATCTTGCCTAGTATGCTTCTGAATGTGCTTAAAAGATCTTCGAGCGTAACACCTACAAACAACTCCTTATCTTCAAAAGGAATAGCAAAATAGTTATCAGGTCTGGAGATGTAAATCCTATCCTGATTGTCAGCGCCGGACAATAGATCTGTGTATTTCTTGAACTTCTGATAGTCCAAAAGCCTATCAACAAGCTCCTGCCTAGGATCTTCATAGACTTCATCAAGCTCAGTTGTTGTAGGGAGCAAAAGCTTGGTCTTGATATAAAGAAGCTCAGCTGCAGTGCGGTAGAAGTCTGCAAGATCAGAAAGCTCTGTCTCGTTTTCCTTTATATACTCAAGGAACTGGTCAGTTATGAGAGCGATAAAGTCGGATCGTAGCCATGTCGTTCTGTGAGCCAAGGAGTTGAACTGGTGTATTGTCTTCCTAAGACCGCTT
>JAZURW010000098.1:0-1750 GCA_045606405.1 Candidatus Ornithospirochaeta sp.
ATGGCTACGATCCGACTTATGAACAAAGCTGCCTAACCCACACGACAAGAGCAAATAGGAGGAATAGATTATGAAGAATACCCTGCGCGTGAACCATACCGATCGTACCATCGTTATGGACAGAACTTTTGCCAAGTATGCCGAGAACACTATGAGCAGCGAATACGCCCACCTTCAGCAGGTGCGCCGCGACTATCCTAACTATGCCGTCGTCCTGCGCCAGATTAAGCGCAACAGCAGCAAGAAGACCTACAATGGCCTGACCTATGAGTACATGGAAGACTACATCCTGACCCATGGCTCTGCTGAGACCATCCAGAAGAACCTGCATGACTTCAATGAAATGCGCCTGATTTCTGAATGCCATGGCAAGGCCTTCAGGTATCCTGTCATCAAGAGCTGGTTCCTTGAGAGGTATCCTGAAATCAGCAAATTTGGCGTTTGCGATGAGGCAAAGGTCATTGAAGTTGGCGAAGCTGCTCCTGCGCTCAAGACTGCCTGACAAAAAAGGAGGTCATTCCTGTGACTGGCACCAAGTTTCTGTCTGAAGTTGTAAAACTGGACATGCTGCAAAAAGACAAACTGAATATCATCAAAGCGCCCACAGGAAGTGGCAAGACTTACTTCGCGCTGACCGCAGTCCCTGCGACCCTGACTGATGCTGTTCATAAGGTTGTCTATCTCATTGACACCATCAATGGCAAAGAGCAAATCCTGAAGAACTACAATGCTCGCTCCATTTATCACCATTGGGATGTTGAAGTCAAAGATGAAGCGCTCTTCTTTGAGGCAGATGAACGCATTGTCATCATTACCTACGCCAAGTTTGGCATCCTCTTGGAAAAGTACCCTGACTTTCATGAGCACTTTGAGTACATCATCTGCGATGAACTTCACAGCCTGTTCAAGTTCGCAACATTTGGCCTTCAACCCAATTCGCACTCCATCGCCAAGCATGGCATTGAAAGAGCAGTTCAAAATGGTCACACAAAGGTTATCGCCCTGTCTGCAACCCCTGAACGCATCAAGAGAGAGTTTGACGCTCCCTACTGTGATGTGCCTGTTGATGACAGCGACCTGATACACTACGAAACCAGACAGGTCATTCCCTACACCAATCTGGACTATCTTCTGACCTCTTTTGAGCCTTCTGAAACTGGCATCTGCTTTGTTTCCCACATCACCACTATGAAGGCCATCGAGGCAGAAGCGCGCGAACTGGGGCTGAACCCCATCAGCATTTGGAGCATCCGCAACACTGACCATACAATGTCAGAAGAACAACTGAACGCGCGCAAACATCTCCTGAACAACTTTGAAATCCCTGCAGAATATCATCTGCTTATCATAAATGCCAGCAGCGAGACCAGCCTGAAAATCAAATCCCATGTTGATTATGTGGTTGTTCATAGCATGGACAATGAAACACAGGTTCAGGTGCGAGGGCGAGTGAATAGCGACCTGTCCTGTCTCTATTTACCCTCCAATGACCCAACTGCTCTGACTGTTCCAGAAGATTTCCTCAATCGCCCTCTCTTTACATCAGACAAGGCAGAACTTTGTGAAATCCTCAATCAAAACAATGAATCTGGCAGGCAATACAAATGGACTACTATCCACAAGATGCTGATTGAGTGCGGATACTGTATTAGCGAAGGCCGCAGGAGAAACCAGCGCTTTGCAGTCATCACTCAGCCTCAAGAATGATAGTTGACTGCCATTTTTGTATAAGTCGGAGGCCAAGCGGTCT
>JAZURW010000099.1:0-4507 GCA_045606405.1 Candidatus Ornithospirochaeta sp.
TAGTCTACTAGGAGTAAAACGGAGTATTTATGAGTTCAGAGAAAAAAGTAGTTGTTGAGCTATGCATGGGGTCTAGCTGCTTCGCTAGAGGCAATAGCAATGCCCTTATGGAGATAGAGGAGTTCCTTGAGGAGCATGATATGAATGATGAGGTTTCCTTAGAAGGGCATTTGTGCCTTGGCAAGTGCAACAGCGGCCCACATGTCAAAATCAATGGCATCGAGTATTCCGCTGTCAGCGCGGAGTGCATCATCGACCTTATCAGGGAGGCTTTGAACTGATATGTTCTATCCAATCTATACAGAGACAACAAGCTGTAGAGACTGCTATAAATGTGTAAGACAGTGTCCTGTTAAGGCTGTCAGGATCAAGGATGGCAATGCCTTCATCATGAAGGATAGGTGCATATATTGTGGAAAATGCGTTCATGTCTGCCCAAACAATGCTAAGAAGATCAGGGATGACGTGGACAGAGTCAGGCTGGCGATCAAGTCTGGGCGAAGGGCAATATGCTCAATCGCACCCTCTTTTGCCTCTGAGTTCCCTGGCTATGAGGATGAGCTTATCACAGCTCTATATGAGCTTGGCTTTGAGGCTGTCTCTGAGACAGCGATAGGCGCAAAGCTTGTCACGGATGCCATGGACATCTACGCTTCAGAGCATGAGAACAAAGCACCCTTCATCAGCACAGCATGCCCATCTGTCGTTGAGCTTGTGAAGAAGTATTATCCAAATGATGTGAAGAAGCTTGCTCCTGTGCCATCTCCACTCCAAAGCCATAGTGCATATCTGAGAAAGCTCTATGGCGATGATATCATCATCGTGTTCATTGGCCCATGCGTGGCAAAGAAGCTTGAAGCTGATTCAACACCTGGATATCCAGATTTCGCATTGACCTTCAAAGAGCTGAGGCAGTGGCTTGAGCTTGAGAACATCTCGCTTGAGTCAATTAATGTCGAAAAGGAGCCTGAATTCGTGCCTGCAAAGGCTGGCCTTACAACAATCTACCCAATCGAGGGTGGTCAGGTTATGAGCTCAGAGCAGTGGAAGAACAGCGCTATGCTCAATCCACATGCTGTATCCCTTTCCGGAATGGAGGCTGTGCTTTCAGCGCTAAGCTGGAGCAATGAGGACTGCAAGGCCTTTTTAGAGCTTTTGGCCTGTGATGGCGGATGCGTCAACGGTCCAGGTGCTGACCAATCTGTGTCTATCGCAAAGAGAAAGAGAGTCGCTACAGACTACACACTCCTTAGAATCGGAGAGAAGAATCTCTTTGAGGGCGACAAGGATTTCTCAAGATTGCTTCTGGATAAAGGCTATGGCATCCTTCAGAGTGGTGGCCCTGCGCCAGAGCCTGTATATGCTACAAGCTATTCAGATGCTGAGGTCAAGAAAGCTCTTGTTGAGCTTGGCAAGATCACAAAGGCTGATGAACTGAATTGTGGTGGCTGCGGATATTCAACATGCAGGGAGTTCGCTATAGCATACCTTTCAGGGATGGCTGAGTCAGAGATGTGCGTGACTAAGATGCGAAAGGAGGCTGAGAGCAAGGTCGATGTCCTTTTGAGGAACATCCCAAACGGCATTGTCATTGTTGATAAAGAGCTTCGAATCGCAGAGTGCAATACAAGATTCCTCGATATCTTCGGAGATATGGAGGAAGGCTTCATCGATCAAAGCATCCTATCTATGGTGAGAGGGCTTCCTATTGAGCGCTTTGTCCCATTTGCAGATAAGTTCAGGGATCAGTTCTACTTGACAGCTCCTGGCCAGTATAGATTCCATTATAAAGATAAGTTCATACGTGTCACATTCTTCCTTGTTGAAAACAAGATGCTTCTTGGAGCGATGTTCGAGGACGTTACAAACCCAACTGTCAGACGTGAGACTGTAGTAAAGAAGGCTGAGGATGTAATACAGAACTCCCTTGAGACTGTCCAGAAGATCGCATCCCTGCTTGGCGAGAACGCTGCAGAGACAGAGATCATGCTCAATTCTCTAATTGAGGCATTCAGTGCGACTTCAGCAGACGAGGATAGCAGTGGCTTCTCAGAAGACGATGGTAGGGATTTAGCATGAACAATGTCTTCATAGATGTCGATTACGCGCAAATCTATAAGCATGGGCAGAAGATAGGAGGAGATGTGTTCCTCCTTTCCAGGAATCCTGAGAACAACCAGATTGTGTCCACTTTATCTGATGGGCTGGGCAGTGGCGTCAAGGCGAATGTACTTGCATCCCTTACGGCCCATATGGCCCATAAGCTCTCATTCTCTCCTATTGATTTGACGCATTCAGCCAAGATCATCATGGACACTCTTCCTGTATGCAAGGAAAGAAAGATAAGCTATTCAACCTTCACTCTAGCCGATATAAGGTACCAGAATGACAATTCGAATATCGAGGTGAACCTTGTTGAATATGATAATCCACTCTCCTTGAGATTCAACGGAGCGAACCCAGTCAAGTGGGAGAGGACCAAGACCAAGCTGCAGAGAGAGGGTGCCTTCAAAGAGGAGATCGTATCGTCCTCCCAGTTCAAGCTCGATATTGGCGAGCGTCTGATCATGTTCAGCGACGGAGTTACGCAATCAGGGCTTGGCAAGAGCCTTCCGCTAGGCTGGAGATTGGATGGAGTGAGGGAGTTCGTCAAGAAGGAGATCTCAGCAAACCCCGATATCTCCTCTAGAGAGCTCTCTAGGGCAATCGTGCAAAAGGCGAATAGCCTTGATGGACTATGCTCGAAGGACGATATCACATGCGTTGTCGTCTATATCAGAAGGCCAAGAAGGACTTTGATAGTCACAGGCCCTCCATTCACGAAGGAAGCTGATGCCGCACTCGGAGAGAGAATAGAGTCTTTTGATGGCAAGAAGATAGTGTCGGGAGGCACAACTGCCCAGATTGTCTCAAGGCTCTTTAATAAGAAGCTGGTGCTTGATATGAAGTGCTGGTCGAAGGATGTCCCACCATCATCGAAGATGGAGGGGATAGACCTTGTGACAGAGGGCATGCTCACACTTTCGAAGGTCGCTCAGATCCTGGAGAAGAAGATGAATCTTGCTGATCTGCCTAATGATCCGGCAAAGAAGTTCGTTGAGATCCTTCTCGATTCGGACCAGGTTCACTTCATAGTAGGCACAAAGATAAATGAGGCTCATCAGGACCCCAACATCCCTGTTGAGATTGGAATTAGGCGAACAATCATCGGAAGGCTTAGAAAAGCACTAGAGGAAATATATCTGAAGGAAACTTCACAAGAATATCTGTAGGAGGATATAGATAATGAAGAAGTCAAAGATCAAGGTCAGAATCTGTTTGGGAACAGCATGCTTTGTACAAGGTGGAGCAGATCTTCTCCTTTACAATGATTTCGTGGATCCAGCAATCCTTGCTGAATGTGACATTGAGGGCTGTCCATGCCTTGGAGAATGTAGAGTGGGCAATGGAAATGCTCCTTATGTTGAAATCGATGGAAAGATTTACAATGGCGTCAACCAGGACCTCTTCTGTAAGCTGTTGGCGGAGGCTGTGAAGAATGCTTGAAATCAATAACCAGTACACATTAATGAGAAGAAAGATAGAGGCTGAGGTTATGAGGCACTTCTTCAATGACACTCTTGTTGAAGAAGCAGATAACCTTCCTATTCGCATAATCCCAAAGACCAGGGTTGCAAACAGATGCTGCATCTATAAAGAGAGAGCTCTTGTAAGATACAGGATTCTTGCAATGGCTGGAATCAATATTGAGAGAGATGACGATGAATTCAGATCAATTGGCTCATTCATTGAAGAGGTCATGCAGGAGGATAAGCCAACTCTTCCTATCCTGACAACAATTGAGACAGGCTGCTCTGGATGTCCAAAGTCAGTATTCAGAATCTCTGATGGATGTCGTGGCTGCTTTGCACGCCCATGCACATCAAACTGCCCTAAGGATGCAATCGTATTCCTAAATGGCAGAGCCCACATCCAGGAAGAGAGATGCATCAAGTGCGGCAAATGCATGGATGTATGCCCATTCCACGCTGTTGTCCATATCCCTGTTCCATGTGAGGAGGCTTGTCCTGTCGATGCAATCAAGAAGAATGAGAACGGCGTCGCTGAGATCGACCATGCTAAGTGCATAGGCTGCGGAAAGTGCGTTCGCTCATGTCCATTTGGCGCCATCGTAGAGCGCTCAGGACTCTTCCCTGTGGCAAAGATGCTCAAGAAAGGCGAGAAGGTGGTTGCAATGATCGCTCCTGCCATAGAGGGACAGTTCCCAGGAACCTTAGGACAGATCAAGGCTGCTTTGAAGAAGGCTGGCTTTGCCGAGGTTGTTGAGGTTGCAGAGGGCGCTGAGGTTACAGCGATCCATGAGGCTGAGGAGCTTAAGGAGAAGCTTGAGGAAGGCGCAGGCTTTATGACAACATCCTGCTGCCCTGCATGGATGCAGCTTATTGAGAACCACATCCCATATCTCAAGACCAAGGCCTCAGATACTCTCTCTCCAATGGGATACACA
>JAZURW010000100.1:0-25431 GCA_045606405.1 Candidatus Ornithospirochaeta sp.
ATGAAGAATTTTGAAATGCTGGAAATCCTGAATTCGGGATTCACACACTCAATAAAGGATCCGCTTTGGCAGAACATCCCATTCACTAGAGAATTGAAGGCTCTCATGGAGGTAAGGGAGGTGCAAAAGCTTGCGAGAATCAAGCAGAACGGCCCAAGCTACCACATTTATCCAGGTGCTGTGCATACAAGACTCAACCACTCCCTTGGCGTCTACTATCTTGGAAGGGAGATCCTGCTCTCCATCGCTAAAAAGACAGAGGGAGAGCTGCCCTTCTCAAGAGAGGGGATCCTAAGCTTTCTATGCGCATGCCTTCTTCATGACATAGGCCACTTCCCATACGCGCATTCGCTCAAGGAGCTCGCAATAAGAGAGCATGAGGAGATTGCCGCATCGATGATAGAAAAAGAGGGAGAGCTCAGGAATGCAATCGCTAAAACTGGAGCAAACCCAGACATGACAGCGCAGATCATTGATAAGGATACGCTAAGCTCAAATGACGAGACCTTGCTTTACAGATCCATTTTGTCAGGCACCCTTGACCCAGATAAGCTTGACTACTTATCTCGAGATGGCTTTTTCGCTGGCGTCCCATACGGCAAGCAGGATACAGACTATATAATCTCATCATTGCTCTTGAAGGATGGCCACCTATGCATTCAAAGCGAGGCGATTTCCTCTGTTGAGCAGGTGCTATTCTCAAAATACATGATGTACAAGTCACTCTATTGGCATAAAGGTGTCAGAGCAGCAACAGCAATGATCAAGAAGGCCCTTATAACAGCAATCAAGAGCAAAGTCATATCCTATGATGACTTGTATTACATCGATGACAACGAGTTCACCTTGCTATGCAGAAGCAGAAAAAGCGAAGAGATGGCTTTATCCTTAGTTGAGAGAGTTGAGTTCAATGATCTTTTTGAAAGAAAGGCAGAGAAGGACTATGATCCATTTGGTTTGATCGAGAGAGAAGGAAGAACTCCAGATAAGAGAGAAGCCCTTGAGCTGAGATTGTACAAGAAGCTTAGCCCTGCCTACCCTGCTCTAAAGCCTTATGAAGTGATCATCGACATCCCAGAGCCAATCAACTTCGAAACCCACATTAAGGTCATAGAGCCAGATGGCGAGATGCATGACATTGAGAAGGAGCGGATGATCTTCAGTGGGGAGATATCACAGGTATTCCAAAGCAACCTGAGAAAGGTGGCGTTGTACCTTCCTCCTGAGATACGCAAGGATGATGCGGAGAATGCATTTTCAGAGGTGGTGAATGGACGCTAAAAAGCCATATATGGATCTTATCAATGGCGATATACCGCCATGGGTCATGCGCTTTATAAAGGGTGTCGGCAAGACCATAAACAGCTACCACATGATCCAGGAGAATGACAAGGTGCTTATTGCCGCCTCCGGAGGGAAGGACTCCTTGGCCCTTGCCTTAGCCCTTTCTATGAGAAGGAAGTGGATGCCAGTGAGCTATGAGCTGGAGGCCGTGATGATCAACTGGCTTGAGCATCCAATACCTGAGGAGTACAGAACAAGGCTAAGGACCTATTTCGAGGATCTTGGGATAAAGTTCACGATGCTAGATGAGAAGCAATACCCTGAATCCTTCAAGGGTGAGTTCAATTGCTATCTTTGCTCTAGAAACAGACGCAGGATCCTCTTTGAATACGCAGCTGAGAATGATATATCGCTCATTGCGATGGGACACCACCTTGATGATCTTGTTGAGACGACAATGATGAACCTATGCTTCAGAGCCAGCTTCTCAACAATGCTCCCAGTCCAGCAATTCTTTGATGGCAAGATGCATATCATAAGACCAATGATAGAGATCCATGAGAATGTCGCTAGGCGTCTGAGTGAGGGATATGATCTGCCAACTGTCAAACCTGTCTGCCCCTATGACCAGAGCAATATAAGATCGAGATTGAAGCCGATAGTATCAGAGCTATGCCATATAGACAAGCTCACGCGAGAGCATATTTACAACGCTCACGACTTCGATTACAAGCTTGCGCTTAAAACCGACTACGATCCAAAAAGGAATTAGCCTCGCTGCCCACTACTGGGTCAAGAAATTCTTTCTTGTTATGGTCAATTGGCTATTAATGCTATATAATTCATAGTTGTATTTCTGTCTGAACGTTAGAGGGTGAATCATATATGAAGAAAATAGTTGCTTTAGCACTGATGTTGATCGCTTTATCCACCTCAGCCTTCTCCGTCCCCTTGATTGAGATAGCAGATGGCAACATGGATGAGTTTGATATCATAAACGCCAATGGCCTCAAAGTCATCGAAGGCTTCGCAGCCGAAAGCGATGGCTATCTCATACGAGTCAAGAATGAGCCGGTTGAAGCAATCTCCCCTCTTGGCAATCTAAAGCTCAGCGAAGAAACCCTCCTTGCGATAATCGAGACAGAATACTCCTCCCCAATTTTATATCTTGTTCATGGAACGATGTCCCTTTACCCCGATAGTCTGCTAAGGGATGCCATGACAATATACACTCCCACATCAAGATTCAATATCAATGGAATCGGCGAATATGTGTTCCATTCAACAGATGACAGAGAGGAATTCTACAACTTCACAGATTCAGATGCCTACGCCTTCAACAGCATTACAGGACAGGAATACACTGTCCCTGCCCTCCATGGTGTTGATTTCCTTAAGAAGAATGGAAACCCATTTGGCATTCTGGAAGAGCAATACTATGAGAACTCCCTTGAGACAATCAAGAAGTTCGATAAGCTCCAAGAAGAGGAGCCTGCTGAAGAGATAGTCAAGGTTGAGAAGACTATTGAAATCCCTCTTCCTCCTGTATTCTCCTCTGAGATATCAAGAGAACTCGATCGTCCTCTTCCTCCTCAGGTCTCCGTCGCTTCCTCTGAGCTATACTCTGACACACCAGAGCCTGCAACCCTATCTCTCGTCTCATCAGAGCTGTACTATGAGGTGCCTGAGAGCCCTGCATTAAGCATAGCGGAGAGAGAGCTCTACTTTGAGGTGCCAGATGCACCTAGCTTTGCTGCAATAGAGCAGTCCGTATATGAATATGAGGAAATTGCAGTACCAGAGATCAAAAATGAGGAAATCACAGTCATTACAGAGCTTGATGAAGTGGAAGAAGAGCCTCTGCTATTAGTTGATGAAGAGCAAGCAGATGTCTCCACATCGCCTATCATAGCTAAGGCAAATCCTACAAAGGGCTTTGATTTCAACATCTCAATGCTTTCGCGTGCATACTTTGACGCAGAGCAGAGGATGAACCTCAGCCTTGCTCTCATTCCTTCCTTTAGGATCAACTCCCTCTACTTCGCTCTCAACCTCGATGCGGTTGCAATCAGCAAATACAAGGACAACTCAAGCTTCGAGGATTGGTTCGGATATATAGCAAACACCATTGATTACCTCAGATATAGATCTTTAAATGAGGTCTTTGACATAACAATAAGCAGAGATAAGACCTTCGCTGGAGATAGCGTTGGGCTATATGGTGGCTATAGTCACATTTATGACAGAGAGACAGATGCACTATCTGCGCAGCTTGATATCAACACAAATGCGCTTGATCTCACACTCTTTGCCGAGGATCTCACCCTTGACCGCTTCTCAAGCGCAAAGGGAAGCAATGTCGCATTCCTAGAAGCTAAGCTCCTGCTTTCAAAGAGCTACCCAATGTCACTTTCTCTGGCACTTATCGGAGACTTCTTTAATAGCGACATTAAGAGCATCAACCTATATCCAGAGGCAAGCCTCTACCTTCCATTCCATGACAAGAATAACAACAAAGTTGGCATGAACATCGGTCTAGCCACAGTGCTTGCGAAAGAGAATATGGAGTTTGATCCAATTAAGAACGGATTATTGGTTTCACTATCTATTCCTATGAAATTCCAGAGCATGACCATTGCCCCTGGCTTGTACTATTCAAGCGCAGAGGACGGTCCAAGCACAGCAAGAAGCGTACATTATATGTCAATCAACTCCATCGGATATGCGCCTAAGCTAAGCACAGAGCCACAACTCACCCTTGCTGCTAACTTCGGAATTGAGAAGAAGAACTTTGGCATTAAAGCGCTCGTTAGCGCTGATTTGATGATCAACTCCATGAGATTCAACCCAGAGAACTCACTCTTTGCCTTGTCATCCCACCTTGACCTTGACCTCATCAAGATTGAGGCAGGACTCAAAGCACAGAACTTCACCACTATTGAGGCATGGAAGGAGAATGCTTCAATCCATGGCTCTCTTGAGACGACAATAAATGGAATCAGCAGCAAAATCACAGCTGGTGTCCAGTCCTTGAAGAACAAGGATTTCTACCTTTCATTCGTCTCAACAGCATCTCTTAATGCTAAGAGGGCAGATACAAAGGGAAGAGCATCCTCATTATTCTCAATTGATCTTGACACAGGCTTCACATATAGCAAGGAAAACGGAGCCTCATTCAATGTCGCACCAATCTTCACATTAGGCTCAAGCAAGTACGCTCTTTCCCTGACTGCTCCTGTCTCATTCAGCTTTGCAGAGGATAAGGTGCTTTTGATCAATGATGGAGATAGCCAGCCATGGTGGCTTTTCGGCTCAGATGAAGAGACCCTGAGCACAAAGCTCTATAAAGCCATAACTGGCTCCTTTGAGCTTATCAACTACATCAAGCTTGGAGGCGTTGACACATCAAGAGCCTTCCTCCGTCTTGAGCGCAACACCTACTTAACAGACTCCCTATTCAGAGAATATGGAATGGATGCTCTCAACCTCACCTTCGGCTTGAATCTTCCAAACTTGAGGCTCAAGGCATTTGTTGGCAATATCGAAAGCCCATATCTTGGAGAGGTTGCCTTCGGCATCCACCCTATTGACCTTGCAAGCTTCTCAATTAACATCAAGGTTCCTTTCGAGCTCTATTTCTCAGACCTGCAGAACTACTCGATGTTCTTCTATCCACAGCTAATGCTGAACATTCCTCTTGTGAAGAACCACCTCGAGCTTTCCGCATACGCATCTGGAACTGTCGCTGCAGAATATGTCGATAATAAAGTTGACCAGAGCTCAATCAAGTTCATCTATGATTTCGAGAATAAGCAGGCTCATTCATATATAGCAGGAGCCATGATTGACCTCTCACTTTCAAGATTCAGCTTAAGACTTGAAGGTGGCGTAAGAAATGGCCTTCTCACACCAGATATGTACAATGCTTTCACAGCCAAGTACAACCAGAAGCCAAGCCTGGAGAACCCATCTACTCCATCAAGCTACTTTGCAATGATTGAGACAGGTATCGAGCTTGATCATGTCTCACTCTCACTTGGATACTCAATTCCTGATTTTACAATGCTTTACGATGGTCCAGAGGCAATAACTGAAGACCTCTTCTCCTTGAAAGCTGAGGCAAGGATCAATGATTCGCTCACTATCTTCTCAAGTGTCGCAAGAAAGAACTTTGCATCGATCTTCTTCTCTGATGCTGAGTTCATGAGCATCATCAACTCCTGTGATACACTCTATTCAATTGGCTTGACGCTTGATTTAGGAAACGCATCCATTAATGCGCTTCTCTCATCAGAGCCAATAGAAGATGGATTCAATGGCATTGAATTCATGAATGCAGGCGCATCATACATTCCAGGTTTTGGCACAACGCCTACATTCTCACTTACAACAAGGATTGGCTTCTAGTGAGCAGGATAAGCCTTCTAGACCCATTGCTCTCCTCAAGAATCGCAGCTGGAGAGGTTATTGAGCGTCCTCAGTCTGTGCTTAGAGAGCTTTTGGATAATGCAATTGATGCTGGCGCAGATGAGATTAGAGTGAGCATCGAGGGTGGCGGCATAGACCTTTTGTCTGTTGCGGACAATGGCTCAGGAATCAGAAGAGATGACTTGAATCTCCTTGGGACAAGACATGCGACATCCAAGCTCCATAAGCCCGATGATTTATATGCGATAAGCACATTGGGCTTCAGAGGAGAAGCCCTCTACTCGATATCCGCTGTATCAAGAATGACCATCTCGACAAAGTGCAAGGAGACAGGTGAAGCCTCCACATTGGTCATTGATAACGCAAAAAGAGAAGATATCATGGCAACAGGTCCAGATATCGGCACTATCGTCACTGTTGAAAATCTCTTTAGGGAGATACCTGCAAGAAGGGCATTCTTGAAAAGGAACTCAACAGAGGCGCAGATGTGCAGGTCCATCCTAACCTCAAAGGCCTTGTCTTTCCCTAACATCAGATTCATCCTTACCATCGACGGCGCTATCAGGTTGGACTGGCCAAGGGTCGACAATCTAAAGGAACGCGTGATGTACCTTTTGCGACAGGATGGCATTAGCGATGCTGATGTCAATCACCTTAAATACGAAAGCGAGGACTTCACTCTTCAGATAGTCGCAGGTAATTCGTCTGTCAAACGCTCAGACAGAAGAGAGATACGAATATATGTCAACAACAGACCTGTTGAGGAATACTCATTAGTGCAGGCTGTCACCTATGGCTATGGTGAGCTGCTGCCAGGCGGAAGCTACCCATATGCCGCAGTATTCATCAATGACAAGCCAGAACTTGTTGACTTCAATATCCATCCTGCGAAAAAAGAGGTCAAGCTCAGAAACAAAGCAGAAATCCACCATGCAATCTCCACCCTTCTTAAGGGCATTGAAAGGAAGATACCAGAGATCAAGCATGTGGAGTACTATCTGGATTCTGCTGAAAGATGGGAGGATGGGAGCAAGACGCAATCCTTTATCAAAAAGGAATATGCTGCACCAGCTGAGACAAGCACCTTTACTGATGATTCCTATTCCCAAACATCAGAAAGGATAAGATCCTATAAAGAGAAGGACAGTGCATGGCTTGAGAAGGCGAAGTCTTTGGGGGAAGCTCATAAGAGAGCAAAGCAAGCAGAGCCTTTAAGAAAAGAGGAGAAAGCCACTTATGAGGATGATATCGAATTTCGATATATCGGCCAAGCCTTCAATTTGTTTCTCATAGCGGAAAGAGATGGTGCTCTTTACTTGATTGATCAGCATGCAGCGCATGAGAGGATCATCTATGATGAGCTACTGGAGCAAAAGACGGTGCAGAATCTGCTGATCCCTATCAAAATCGAGGTAGATGCCCTCACAGACGAATTCCTCTCTGCCCATTGCTATGTATACACTAAGCTCGGAATCATGCTATCTAGAAGCGACGAGGGGATATGGGAGATCATAGCTCTCCCCGCTGTAGCAAGGCCCATCGAAACCCAGATTGTGGAATATATCACAAGTGCCAAGGCTGATGAGCATGAGCTTGAGATGAACCTCTTCTCGATCATTGCCTGCAAAGCTGCTATCAAAGCAGGAGATGTCCTTGATAAATGGTCTGCAGAGGCACTGCTTAGAAAGGTCTTCGCGCTTAAGGAGCCTTGTTGTCCTCATGGCAGAACCTTCCTTGTGAAGCTTAAGGAAAAAGAGCTGAGACTTATGGTTGGAAGGACTAGTTGAGATTCTCTCTGACTATGATTGTGTTATTGAATCGATCTCTGAATGAGATGACAGCCTTATCATACTCACCTTGAAGCTCAAAGCCATTATCTGCTGTGATAGTGTCCTCTAACACACCATCTTGATAGAGATCAATTGAGACCTCGCGATCCGAAAAAAGAATGAGAGAGGAATCAAAGTATGGATATGCCACGCTCTCCACACCCTCAAGAGATACAGAAGATGAATATGTCTCCCCCTCATCTGAATAGAGGATAAGAGAGTACTCACCCTCTTCAAAGGAAGCAAATGGAGTTATCAAGAGAGCATCAGAGGATGCCCTGCCGCCCTTTATCCTGCCTTCCCACACCAAGTCACCATCAGGGCTTCCCAGTTTGAATGCGTAGCTCTCCTTTTGGGGCTCTATGAATGTGTTTATCCTTGCGCTTTGGACAATGCTTAAGGCTTTGCCCTCTCCATCTATATCCACCTCAATTGTTCTTGATATCGAGAGAGAGGACACTTCAAAGCCCTCTCTGGCGCAGCCAAAGAGGACTAGGATGGAGATAATCAATATAGACAATCTCCTAATTGCCACCTTCTCTTTCCTTGAGCATCATCCTCACAGGGTTTGCATAAGAGTTGAGGACAAAGCTCTTGACGTCATTTGAAAGGTGGTTGTATCTCATGAGGAAATCCTCAGGTGATAAGCCATCGTACTTCTCTTTAAAGCGATCTGTATGCTCTAGATAGTCATATGCTATGTAGTTTGTATTGTAAAGCTTATAGTTCATATGAATCTGCCTATCTATCTCAGAGGCAACCTCTTCAGCATTCTTATATTCGCCATCAAGTGGTTTGCCAATTGAGACGTGCACATGACCCTTTTGGCACCTAAGGCCTCTGACCATGGAGATTATGTCCTCATATTTCTTCTTCTCGTATTTGCCATCCTTCTGAGCCTTGATTGTCTCCTCTCTACCCTTATTGATGTCATTTGGATCGTATTGATAGCTTATTGCGACAGGAACGATATTAACGCTCTTGATAAGCTCCTCGAAGGAGATTCCACTGCCCTTTTTTGAAAGATAGAGCATCTTTATGATGGCAGGCTGTGTATTGTCTATTCCATCCTTGCTTCTTCCGGATTTCTGTGCAACCCAGATAGATGTATTCTCCTTTGATACAGTATCCACAAAGTACTCAGAAAGCTTAATTGACTCAATGTACTTCTCTCTCATCGGAAGCTCTCTGCGGACAATGATTCCACCATTGATTCTGAAGATATCCTCAATGAACTGGTTTCCCATGAGATTATCGCCCACAGCCATCTCACAGAAAGGCTTATCTCCGTTTAAAAGAGCATAGTCAAGCAACATGCAATCAAGGATGATATCCCTATGGTTTGATATATAAAGATACCCCTTGCTTGGGTCGATGTTCTCCAAGCCTGAGACTGAGAAACCTGTCGTAGTCTTTTCCAATATCGTAGGGATGAACACTCCTGCGGTGATATCCCTCTGGAAATCCGTATAGCTCTTGACGTTGCCAATTTTCTTGATGATGTAGCTGATAATACCAGTGGCTGTCTCTATGTCACCTCCTGACAATAGATATGCAAAACCACCTAGGTACTCTCTCTTCTCTAGGAGACGCAGCTTTGCGCTCTCCACATCCTCTCCTCTGTAAGGAGCAATATCATGATATTTCCCAAAATCCATATTAAATCATATTCAGGAACTGTGTGCGTTCCCACTTATATCCTTCTGAATTTCTCTCCTGAGCAAGTTTTCCAATGAACTGATCCAAGGATTCATATCCCTTCTTATCCATCCAATCAGAGACGAATTCATTCATCTGTGTGATAACCTCTGCGCCATGCTTGATGATAGCAGTGCAGACCTCAACAGCCTTAGCTCCCGCAAGCAGCATCTTGACAACAGTCTCTCCATCATGGATTCCTGTATTTCCGCAAAGATCCATATCTACCTCTCCTGAGAGAAGCGCAATCCATCTTAAGGCGCCGGAGTACTCTTTAGGGCTGGATAGCTCAGGTCCTGGAACGAATGTCAATTTATCGATGCTGATATCTGGTCTATAGAATCTATTGAAGAGGACAACACCATCAATGCCGATTGAATCAAGTCTTGATACGATATTCGACAGAGAGGAGTACCTCTTTCCCATCTTGATTGAGACAGGGCATGAGATCTTCTTCTTTGCCACCTTTGCAAAATCGATAAGCGCTTTATCAACATCCTTTCCCTCAATGGAGGAATCCGATGCTATTGGATAGTAGTTGAGCTCAATGGCGTCTGCCTTGCAATTGACAAACCTCTCTGCATAGTCAATCCACTCCTCAAGAGTCTGGCAGCAAATTGATGCGATGACAGGAATGCTAAGAGCCTTCTTTGCCTCAATCAAAAGACGCATATATCTATCGATATAGTGGTCCCTGCCGTGCTCAAAGTAATCCTGATCAACAACAGACCAATTCAAATAATCCTCATGCTTGTTGTATTCCTTGGAGACGTCAGCCTCAATCTGCTCTTCGAAGATAGACTTCAGAACCACTGCTCCAGCTCCCGCTGCCTCAAGCTTCTTCAAAGATTCAACAGTCTGTGTATATGGTCCAGCGGATACGATTACTGGGCTCTTCAATTCCAATCCAAGATATTTAGTAGTAAGTTTAGCCATGCAAACCTCCTATAATCTACATTCTTTATAAGAATATAGTATCATAAGTTCGTTGTACAACAGTACCAATTTATAAATATGTATCAATGAAAAAGATAATTTAACTAAATGATATACATTTCTTGATAAAATTTATCTTTACCCCCCCCTATTGCACAGATATAATGACTCAATGAGGTATTATGTGCTTTTTGCCTTAAAAACATGAATGATTCTGTCTTTTGATGCAAAAAACATGCAATTTATCTGTCATAAGCTAAGTGATGAAGTTTAGTTATCAACTTCATACAAACGGCAAATGAGGGAATTGTTTGATTTTTTAGGCGAAGCATATTGGGAGGATTAATGAAAACAAAAATGTTCGTAATCACATTGGCACTGCTATTAGCACTGGCTTCCAGCCTTTATGCCTACCAGCTATCACCATTAACTGCAACATATGCAACATCAGGTGTAGATGCCACAAAATCCTATACTATCGTAAACAACACAGATGCTCCAATTGCAATCCAGATCAGAGTTGAAAAGAGGATAATCAATGAAAAAGGAGAAGAAGTCAATGAAGAGGCTCCAAACTACTTTTCCATACAGCCAGCAAAAATGATTATCCAGCCACAGTCAACGCAGATAGTCAGAGCCCAATACAGAGGACCTAGGACTGTAACCAAAGAAATGCCTTTCAGAATTATTGCAGAACAGATTCCATATAATGTTGGAAAGCAGAATGCAGATAGTGCACAGATGATCAATTTCCTTTTTGTCTATTCAACATCTGCATATGTAGCTCCAACAAGAGAAATAATAGATGTTAAGGCAAATACAGAAGTTATTGAAGACAAGGCAATCGTAACTATTTCAAATGAAGGCACTGTACATCAAATTCTTGCTAATCTCGAAATCGAGGTAAGCTGTCCTCTTGGCTCTTATAAGCTCACAGAAGAACAGCTAGGCAAAATAAAGGGGCTTAACCTTATCACAGACAGCAGCGTAAAGATTGAATTCAACTTGCCTGAAAACCTCAAAGGTACAGACTTCTTGTATACAACTATTACCTACTAAATCGGATTTTTCATATATTTAGGGGGATTACGAATCAAAATGAACGAGAAACTAAGGACGATACTTGCATTGATTGCAATCGGTATTGGAATCTTAGTCATTTTGTCTCTTCTTGTGATGTATTTCTCCCTGGAAACACCGGTATCAAGCACCAAAGATATGGTCAGAGACAATAGCTTCTTATATGAAGCACAAATAGAAGAGAGCGGTACGCACTCCACACCGGAGCTTACATTCAGCATTAATGATGGCTCTTTATCATATCTTCGCATCAGGAAAACTCAAAAGAAAACACCTGAACCAACTCAAATTGTCCTCTCTCTTCCAGAACCAGCAGAAGAACCAATTAAGGAGCAGATTGAAGTTCCTCAGATCATTGATATTGAACCAATTGCAATGCCAGAACCAATTACTGAAATAATCATTGAAAAAGAGCCAGAGCCTTTCGTAGAGGTTATAGAGGAGCCTATCATAGAGATTATTCCAGAACCAATTATTGAAAGCATACCAGAGCCAACACCAACAGAAGAAGCTATTGATGAAGAAGATTTCTGGGCTGATTTTTTCGTACAGGGTGAAGATTTACTTCTTGAGTCTGGCTATTACTTAATGAGTTTATACATCAATGATGAATATGTTGGAGAGACAGAGGTTCTCATTGAAGACGGAATATCATACCTCTCTATGCCATATTTGGAGGAATATACATCTTCATTGCTTTCTGACGAAGCATATGATCGCCTATTTGGCTCTGGAATAGAGTATATTGCAGAAGATGAATTCCAATATCTTGGTTTGGATTTGGAAATCAGGGAAGCAGAATGGAGCGTATATGTATATTTCGGCACCGAAGACATGCCTTGGAAATTGATTTCCATTGCTGGATTAGATAAAAAGCCTATTGCAAGACCAATTGCTGGCGCCGAAACTTTGAAAAAATCCGATTTTTCACTTTTGTCGAAGATAAGCCAGACTGTAAATCTTTCGCTTGTTGATTTTACAAATCTAAAATGGAACTATAATGCAAACATATACAATAATTTCAGCATCTTTGAATATACTGTAAGCCATTCATTCTCCATTTCATCAAACAAAGATAATCTTTTTGCTATCAATTTGGGAAATCTTGTCATATATAGAGAGTTCCAAGAAAAGATGATTAGGGCAGAAGCTGGCAACGTTCAGACGTCCCTTCTATCTCCTAACGGCAGTCCTTTTGGAGTTGCATTTAAGAAAGATTTTGCTTTTGCTGAACTTGGAACAAAGCGAATGAGTGTCCACAATGATGAATTAGTATTGGAAACACAGTCCAAGATAACTGTTACCAATGCAGGAAAGACAATCTATGAGAAAGTTTTAGAAGCTGGTAACTACATATTTGAGGATTTCGTCCTCCACACAGGACTCAATTCAATAAATATTCTCGTCGAACCAACAAATGGCGCTCCTAGCTATGAAGTCTACCATGAGTTCTCTTATGCAAACTCTCTATATGCACCATCAGAGTCATTCTATGGAGCATCCATGACATTTGGAATAGAACAGATCTCATCTGAGAGATTTAAGAGAGATGGAGCACTAACATTAAATCTTGGAAAGAGCATTTACCAATACGACATAAGGAACTTTGCACTATCAGGATACTATAATGTAGGAATCACAAAATCATTGTCCATCAATACAGCCGTTGCTGTATCCAATACTCCAAAATACAATGATCCATTCAATCCTAATGGCAAGATAGCACTTGAGATAAATGCTGCAAATCCAAAAGGCGTATTGAAGACAAATATAAATCTTTCATTTGCTGATTCTTTTATTCCTTCACTTTATTTTAGAATTGGACAGCAGATACCATTTGAATCATCGCTGATGAGAAGTCTGAATCTCGGGCTGACATATAATAGCTCAGCGATTTTAAATGCACATACAATTACGCTTTCTGCATCTACATCAGGCAAAATTCTCAAAGACATAGGTTGGAATGCTAATGGCTCCGTTTCAATAAATACAACTGAAATTGCAACAAGTCCATTTAATTTCAGCATCGGATTGAACTTTGCCCCAGCCAATAATGCATCTGTATCTGCAAGTGCAAATCTTTCAGGTACATACAGTACAAAACCAACATTCACAGGCAGAATTTTTGGCTCAATCTCACTTGGAAAGGGTGGATCTGCAACAACATCATTTGACGAAAATGCGACTAGGGCAAGCTACAGAGTATCTGCTGGTACATGGAGCTACGATGCAGACATATCAGCACCATCTCTGGCGAAAATTGGGGAATTTACAAATCCATCCAATACAAATGCATCAATGAGAGCTTCTGCTTCTTTTGATAAAGTATCAATTGGTGCAAGCATCTCTTCAAGCATCAATCTTAGCAGAATCAATGCATCCCTAACGGCATCTACAAACATCCTCTATGCAGATGGAGCATTTGCAATCACAAGCTCTGCACCAAGCAAATACCTCTTGGTAAAGCAGGAAGATGATATAAAAACCAACATTGTTTCAATCAGCAGTCCAGGCCAATCTAATACAGAACAGATGAAGAAATCATTCTCTTCATATCTATATGGGCAAGTTTCTACAGCTGGCACAAGCTTAGAGTTATATTCCTCAAATGAACACAATTCACTGTTGAGTGTACTAAATAGGTCAATAACAATACCTGCAGGAAAGACAGGTGCTTTTGTATACACAATACAGGCTGATGAACTATACCAGATATCCGGATTATTGGAATTTAATGGCAATAGATATCCTAATTACTCTTCTCCTGTCTATGATGTTGTTGAAGATGAGAATGAGAATATAACGCTTGTTGAAAATAGCCAATACTTCTTATTCACAGATGCTGCAGGCAGATTCTGTCTCAACGACGTTGCACCTGGAAAGTACGCTTTCGATCTATTGGATGAATATGGTGCATGGCATCTTTGCATGATTGAAATCACAGGAGATGAATGCAACAAGTCAATGATGAACCTCTTTGAGGCAGATGAAAACTATCTTGATGGTTCACAATTGGATTACAATAAGATTATTACCTTCAAATTCTTTGAGGCTCTTGGAGAGTCTGAATATTGGAACTTAGTAGATTCAGAATGGGAGGATGCTGTATGAAAAAAACATTCTTTGTCTTGCTCATAGTTCTTTTAGGTATGCAACTATTTTCTTCAGATACATCAAAATACATTGTAACAGCATATAAACAGACACAGCTTGATCCAGAAGTATACTCAATGAGTATATATGATACGCTTAAAGGCTCATTAGAGGTTTTGGGAACTAACAAAAGCGATGAAGAGCATAAAACAAGCAATGTTGATATCACACCATTCTTATCACATTTCCTGTATAACGATGGAGACGATGCAATAAATGACTTCAACCAACATATTACATTTGCAGTCCTTTCTTATGGCACTACTCCTATTGCAAGAAATTCAACAGAGACAATATCTATAACTGTGAATATCACGAGTTTCAGCTATACAGAAAATGGCAGTACTTATCATATTCCAGTCTATCTTGAATGCGGAAATGAGGAAACGATTCCAACGGCTACAAATAGTAACCTAACAATATCAAGCTCTTTAAACAGTCGGAATACGACTGCAACAAATTCATCAGGTGCATCTATAAAACAGACCATTTCACTCAGGAATACCAATAGGCGCTCTGCTATAAATGCATCTTGGGAGAACACGATTGCATTTGCAATAGCAATAAACAAAGCAAACTACAATAGTGCTCCATTGGGTGAGTATGTATCGAATGTAACAGTGACATTGGAGGCAAATTGATGAAGAAGATACTAGCATTATTCCTATTTATCATCTTAACAGCAATGAGTCTCCATGCCATAAAGACAGAGACTACAAAACAAATTGTTCTCCAGGGAGGATATAGCGAAGTTCTTGATGTGAATGTTTCAACAATCACATCCCAAGGATTATCAGACCTAATTGGAATGCCTTTCAATATTCTCGATGAGTATTGTCAATACAATGTTGCAGCAGACAATCCTTCTTACGGAGAGAGAGTAATTGCAAAATGGTCTATTCTATCAAATACAAACTTCTCACTCTCCATAGAAGCGACGCCCCTCAAACATGTAACACAGCCTCAAGAAAAATTGCTGTATTATCGTCTGGCTCATGAATTCAGGTTCTCATATATAAATACTGCAGGAATAACAACTGATGTTCGTGGATTTTATGTCTTCGAACCAGATGAGACTGCGTTAGATGGCTCAGGTAGAACAAGAGCCTATATCAATGGCTCTTATCTTGCAGATGCTAATGGAAACCAAAAAGTTGAATTCACTGAACTTACAGCAGACTATTGGGCACTACAGGGAACATTCATTGGAGCTGTTGATGATAATATATATTTCGGATTCACAGAAAACACTTCAAATTACCTTAAATCAAATGAATGGAATGATGAAGATCTTCCAGATGGCATATATGAAGGTACTGTGACAATAAGCATCGAAGCCATATAGACGGAGGAAGTGAATGAAAAGATTTTGCACTATTATTTACATATCATTAATTACCATCTATATGCTCTTTGCAGCTCCTGCTGTAAATAATGTATCAGTATGGCCTCTAAATGGCGCAACAAGTATTGATCTTCTGAGTAAAGATTATCCAGATAGAAATACTGGAGATGGAGTCTACCCTTCTTGGATTTCAGGAACTACAATTACCGGCGATAACCAATTCCTAGATAAAAATATCATTGGACTTGCTCAAATTGGCTTCTCTGGCATGGAACTCAATAATAGACTCTATTGGTCTATCGATGTTGTTTCTTCCAATGGAGATTTTGAGCTTGTTTCACAATCTGAGAGCGCATACAAAAGACCATTCAAAATCTTCACTGTCGTATCATGGCCTCAATATACAACAGGTTCAAATCCAGATGGAAGAATCGGAACATATGAAATAACAAGTGGAGCTAGTACAGATAGAAAAGCATTCCCATATCAGGCAAGACAAAATAGTGGATATTTGGTCTTTGATATTCTCATCGCACTCCCATCAAATGACGATGATGGCGATGGCGTATTGACATACAATGGCCGGAACTACTATGTTGCAGACAAAGAAGATTACGCCACGATGGTTACTGCAACTGTATCAATCACAAAAGAAGATGGAACACTTGTTGATAAGGCAATCATTTCATTCCCTGTTACTGGGTATATCTCTAGAAATGGCGGATCAGCAACTTCAAATCTATTCTCTCTTCTTGTTACTCCAACTCCAAATTCAAAGAATATCCAACTCGAGAAAACTGGAACATCTCAGCAGATTGCAACAATAGATTTCTTGTATGGAACTGTTAACAATAGCGCAACACCAATAGGAAATCCAGCTATATTCCTTTCATCTTCTATCGACCCATATAATTCAGAAGCAGAAAGATTTACATTCATCCATGACAATGCAAACAGCTTCATAACTTCAAGAAATTCTATCACTTATAGAATTGTTGTATCTGATGGAATAACCAGAACAGAATTTGATGGAACAGATTATATTCCGGCAGGAAGCTCAAACTTCAATTTACTGCAGAATAAATTGGGGATACAAAGCAACACTGCTTATTACACAGCAAGAGGCAACAATCCGTATTCTTGGTGGGACTATAATGGTGTGATAAACCTGATTCTTGATTCCCATCCAGACTTAATGAACGCAGGGAGGTATGAGAGTTCAGTCTATGTTCACGTACTATCTGAATAGGAAATTCCAAGCTTATGCTTGTTTAATATAGAAAAATTATAAATTATAAAAGGAGAAATCGCATGAAGAAAACATTCTTACTCGCTTTAGTTCTTTGCTTAGCTTCAGGCTTTGTATTTGCGTCTGTGGATACAACGCTCCAGTTGAATCTCAATGATGCGACATCAAAATTACACGCTGGCTTCTATGATGCAGCAGCAATTACAGTTGAAATCACACCATCAACAACAAGTACTTCCATTATTGATATCAGCAGGGATGACGTTAACCTCACAACAAACCAAAAGACTTTCTGTATCTTCTGGTACATGAATGCAATTCAGGATAAAGCGGGAATTGCTTCACTAACTCTCAGGCTAAATCCTCTTAAGTCAACAACTTTAGAGCCCATTGAGACATTAAACTATAAAGTCATATCAGGTACCCCTGTAAAAAACAATGTAAATTACGAAATCAGTCTTGCTGCAGAGACTGAAATTACTGTTGATGGGGAAGAAGTTATTGAAATCTTCGAGGCAACAACTAATTACTCAGGCGTAAGCTCTGGTTATATTCCACTTATAATTCCTGCAATATCCTTCACATCAGTGCATAAAGATATATACCAGGCAACACTCAGATTGGAAATCACAGCACCATAAAAGGATTTAAGATTCAATGAGAAGAATTTTAGCTACAATATTCTTTTTGCTTTGCATGACATCTTTATCTGCAACTCAATTACAGCTTAAGTTAGATATTTCTGATGTGGAAATCGAGTTGTTTGGCTTCTCTGCAGAAGATCCAACATCAAAACTGAATAGCCTTGCAGGTGCAAAAAATATTGAAGAGCTTTCGTTTCTCTCAATTGTTCCAGATAATGTAAATCAGGGATCGACAAAAGAAGCATACTTCTATATTTGGTGGTATCTTTATACTGGAAATAGCTTTTCAATAAAATGCCATTTCCATGATTTTACTGCAAATGGAAGCGATACTCCTATTCCTTTTTCCATAGTATCTGGAACAACAAGAATCGATAGCTTAGAAGTACAGGAAACAGATAATGCAAAAGAAATGCTGAAAACAGAACTCTATAAGTGTGATGTTTCAGCTGGCCTTAATGCAGGATCAATGCATTTCACGATTCCATCAATCAATTATGCAGATGGAGAATTTGTCAGGGGGGATTATTCTACATACATTTATGTAGAATTCTCATCAAATGTCTAAAAAAAGAATATTGGCACTAACGATTTTTATCTCAATGATGTTGGTACCTGTTTCTGCGGAAACAGGTACACCAGCATCATCTGTGCCTGTGAGATTCTCTTTTGATAACATGGGAACAGTTCATATAGAATTTGGATTTACGAGAAATGCAGTTACAGACATGGGCACAGCAATTACGGATGCATCTCTCATTGAACTTGCTGAAACTGAAGAAAATAGCAGGGTATTTGAAATACCCCACGATTTATTTGCATATTGGAGACTGCTTGCAGCAACTGACTATAATCTTTCGCTCAGGCATACTGGATATCTTGATGATGCTGAATCAATCTATCCTCAGGACATCATCCCCTTTACGCTATTTTGCGGATCTGATGTCATTCCAGCCAATCAAGACACAATAATAATGACCCATACTGGCTCAATTGAACCGACTGTTCAATCTAAGCCAATAAGTGTAAAAGCAACATCAGACAAGCTTAACGCTTCAGTTTATATTGCCACACTAACTCTGACACTGACGACGATAGAATGAAAAAAATATTACTTTTTTTATTTATAATTCTTATGTCTATTAGCTATTCCTACTCTGAAACAATAGAGAAGGAAGTAATTACTGTAACATATGCAGCAGATACTGCATCTGTAATAGGCTTTAGCGTCAATGCTGTCAATTTTGCAACTCCTGTGAATAATCTTGCAGAAGTGTTGTTTAAAGCTGATAGCACCGGTAAATTCATTTCTGATGAATTCTATCTTTATTGGCAGCTATATAGCCAAGATAAAGTTCGCATCACACTGACAATGGAACCTATGAGATTAGGATCAAGTGTGATTCATTATCAAGTAGAACCTATATATGAATTAAACAACTTGAGAACAGATTCAAATAAATCTGGATACGTAGTCAATGAATCTGGACAGACGATATCAGGATTCAGAATGGCAAGTATGCCTATTGCGCTCAGGTTGCTTACTACAGATGAAAATATAGAGCATGGCGATTATCTAGGCACCATGACACTGACACTGGAGGTAATATGAGTAAAAAAGCTCTTAGCCTATTAATTATATTATCTGTGTCATTTTGTAGCATATATGCTGATATTACAGATAATTTTACATTTTCATTCAAAAAAGATGGCTTATCATCATTTTACTTTGAACCAAGAGAAGTAATTGCATTCAAGAATTCAGAAGATCCGAATACTGTTGCAACAGCTGATTTCTCTGTTGGTTGGAGAATCTTTATAGATTCAGGTTTTAAGATTTCACTTGAAGCTTGTGCTTACAACATTGACTCAGAAGAAGATAATTATTGCCTTATGCATTCAAATGGAATAATTGGTTTAAACTACATAATGAAAGCAGGCGACAAAACAGCAGGTGATGATAACAATCAAAATAAGCTATCGAAAGAAGCAAGAACATTGATTGTTACAGAAAATAAAGGTTCATCAGTCCTTCCTGTAGAAGGGACAATGCCAGTTACTTTAAGCATTCCTTATCCAACTTATGAAGGCGATGTAGCTGTTAACGGCGTATATACAGGATATCTAATTCTTACACTCACTTATAATTAACATCTCACAAGAAATACTCTCTACTATATTGGATATTCAATTACTTTATAAAAGAAATAGGCACCTCTTTTTATCGAGGTGCCTTAGCTTTGTTTTTGTATAAACTAAAGAATATATGGGACTCTTAAGTTGAAGGACCTATATACCACATAAGTCTCAACAGAGAGCACATCGCTCACCTTCTTGAGTTCAGAAGAGAAGAACTGCAGAAGGGATAGGTTCTCGTCCTCACAAAGCACAAGCTGCGCAATCAAGTCATAGCGTCCTGTGACGACTGCGACAGAGACTACGCCTCTTAGCCTAAGAAACTCCCTAGCCTTTTCCTGAAGATCCATTGTTGAGAGCTTTATTCCCATGAAGACAACCTCAAGACCAGGAATCTGCTCTGGATCGATTTCGCCAGAGATTGTGAGAACTCCTTCATCAACAAGCTTGTTAACTCTTGCTCTTACAGTGTTCTCTGTGATTCCTAATTCCTCAGCAATTGCAGAAAATGGCTTTCTGCCATCCTGCAGCTGCTTGATAATAGCCTTATTGGTGTCGTCGATTCTTTTAATCATAATATACCTTATTAGCCGTTCTTTCTTGCGAATTCCTTCATGAACTCAGCGAGGTCCTTAGCAGCCTGCATTGGAACTGAGTTGTATGTAGAAGCTCTTAAGCCACCAACTGATCTGTGACCCTTAAGACCGATCATGCCAGCCTTCTTTGACTCTTCAACGAACTTTGCCTCGAGCTCTTCTGATGGGAGTCTGAAGACGATGTTCATTCTTGAGCGGTATCTTGGATCAACTGGGCATCTGAAGAAGTCGTCGCCATCGATTACATCGTAGATGTAGCCAGCCTTCTCGATTGCTCTGTCGAGCATGCCCTGTGCACCACCGTTTTCCTTGATCCATTCGAGCATGAGCTTAACACCCCAGATTGAGAATACTGGAGGAGTATTGTAGAGGCCTGGCTCCTTAGCATGGAGTGCATAATCCATGTAAGCTGTGAGGTTGCCGTTTCTCTTCTCGAGCATATCCTTTCTCATGATGATGAATGTAGCGCCTGCAGGTCCGAGGTTCTTCTGAACACCACCGTAGATCATTGCGAACTTTGAAACATCCACTGGTCTTGAGAGGATGTCTGATGACATATCTGCGATAAGTGGAACGTCACCTGTCTCTGGGAACTCCTGCCACTCGATACCTCCGATCGTCTCGTTTGAGCAGAGGTAGAGGTAAGCTGAATTCTCTGAAGGCTTAACTGTCTTTGGATCTGGAAGTGTTGTGAACTTGCTGTCCTTTCCATCGAAGTAAACGTTGACATCGCCGAGCTTCTTAGCATCGTCACATGCCTTGTTTGACCATGTACCTGTTCTGCAGTAGTCAGCTACCTTGCCAGGTGTGAGGAAGTTCCAAGGGATCATTGTGAACTGGAGAGTTGCACCGCCGCCGAGGAAGTATACATCATAGTTCTCAGGAATGTTGAGAACTTCTCTGAAGTCTGCGAGACATTCGCTATACATATCTGCGAAAATGCCGCCTCTGTGGGATGTTTCGATAAGGGAGATGCCCTTGCCCTTGTAATCAACAATGTCCTGCTCCATCTTCTTGAGAACTTCAAGAGGCATTGCTGAAGGTCCAGCTGTGAAGTTAAGTAATCTTGCCATTAGAAAAGTCCCTCCTTCTTGTACTTTTCGATTGTGTCATATACCTCCTGACCGATTCTGAGGAGGTTCTCATTTGTGTTAGCACCAACGTGTGGTGTGAATGTGATGTTCTTTGCCTGGAAGAGTGGGTTCTCGTCCTTGTTTGGTGGCTCAGATGTGTAAACGTCTGTGCAGTACCATGAAAGGTCGCCTGACTCGAGAGCTGCAACAACATCAGCCTCATTGATGCACTTGCCTCTACCTGTGTTGATGATTACAGGCTTCTTTGTCATCTTTGCGATGAGGTCCTTGTTGATCATCTTGTCTGTCTCAGGTGTGAATGGGAGATGCATTGAGATGTAGTCTGCCTGTGCAACAGCTTCCTCAAGGCTCATGAGCTCAGCAACTGGTGATGATGTGACGTACTTGTCGTATGCTACAACCTTCATTCCGAATGCAAGTGCTCTTTCTGCAACCTTAGTTGCGATGTTGCCGATACCTAAGAGACAGAGAGTCTTGCCATAAAGCTCTGTTCTCTTTGTCTTCTTGTTCCACTCGCCTGCCTTCATTGTGTTGTCATAGTAAGCAATGTGGTTTGGTGTTGAGAGCATGAGTGCGAATGCAAGCTCTGCTACTGCGATAGCTGAGGATCTTGGAGTATTTGTTGCGATGATACCCTTTTCCTTGCAGTACTCTCTGTCGATGTTGTCCATACCAACACCGCCGCGGATGATGAGCTTCATGTTCTTAGCTTCATCAATGTACTCCTTAGTAGCCTTAGTCTTTGATCTGATAAGAACGACATCAGCCTCAGCAAGTCTAGAAGTATCTGTTGTTACTTCACCGAAAACACTCAGCTTCTCTGGAAGTGATTTGTCAAAAGCATCTGAAATAAGAATAAGCATTTATTGTCTCCTTGTGTGCATTATCTAACTCATTATACAACTTGCTTGTGAAGTTGTAAATTTATTTATCCGATTTTTCTTAATTCGTAAAAAATATTTAAATTCATTGATTGAATCCCCAAAATAAAATCATCTTTTCTTTATTTTTACGTTATTTTTTCAATCTAAATTTATGAAGGATACAAATATTGGGGAATCAATGCTCATCCTTGTGCGTCTGATAGGTGTCCAAGATTGGATTATTTTTTGTAAATCACGCACAATAAATGTAAACTCTGGAAAGCATTAGATAAAAAAATGGGCATCCCCATGAGGATACCCTATCATCTTAGTAAGCCTTAGATGCGTGCATCTTTCTTACCTTCTTCATCTGCTTTCTAGCAAGAGCCTTATTCTTGCGATTAAGGATTGTAGATGGCTTCTCGTAATACTCACGCTTCTTCCATTCGCGGATGATACCTTCCTTTTCAACCATTCTCTTGAAACGCTTGATGGATTTCTCCAATGGTTCGTTGTCATCAACCTTTACGTATGCCATATCCTAAATCACCCCCTTTCCCAAACCCGGGTCGGAATCCTTGTGTATGTTACTTGTTTATCTTGACTGTGTCAATAAAACAGCAGTGCATGAATGTGAAAAAGCGTCAAGGAAGATTAATGCTTCCCATCCTCTTGTGATATCTCAAGCTCATGGATGATCATCTGCTCCTTCATTTGACCTTTCCAATAGTTGTACTCTGGCGAGAAAACGATGTCGGCTTTCATCCCCTTCTTGTATGATGCTTTGTCAGGGCAATCCCACCACATTGCGCTCCATGCGTGCTTGCCATGCCTTATCGTGAGGCGAAGATACTTGTTCTCCCCACTCCCCACTTGATAAAGGTCCTCGATCAGGGCACCCCTTATGAATAGCCTTAAGGGATCATTCTCCTGGCCATATGGCTCCAATATTGTCCCGATCTCCCAAAGGTGGCTATCCATGAATTGTGTTGGTATCTCAGCATCAACATCAATGACCACATCCTTTATATCTGGCAGAGGCTCTGTCGCAATGGAGTTCTTCATCGCAGAGAGCAAATCGTCAAGATTCTCCTTGTTCATTGAGAAGCCTGCGGCATAGCGATGCCCACCGTAATCATCATAGTAATACGAGAACTTGCCTAAGAACGCCCTTGCATTCCAGGGGTCCTTGCATCTTATTGATGCGGATATCCTATCATCCATTGTTGCCATCACAAGGCAGGGGACAGAGAACTCATTCGAAAGCTTGGAAGAGAGTGCCCCCGTAAGACCTCTGGGGATTCTATCATCCTCAACTATCACGAACCTTCCGCCATTCTCATCAAGGCTCTCTTTAGCCTTGGGAAGGACAAGCTCAAGAGCATCCTCCTCCATGTTTTGCCTGTCTGTATTCAATGAGAGCAGAAGCTCAGTCAAATCCTCAGCCTCATTGTAGTTATTCGTAAGCAAGAGCTTCAGGGCATCAGTTGGCCTTCCCATCCTACCTGCGGCGTTCAATACAGGTGCGACTCTAAATGAGATATCCTTGGCAGAGAGCTGCTTTCCAATTAGGTTCTGCTTGGAAAATAGATAAGGGAACGCGATTGATGGCCTAGAGGAGAGAAGCTTCAAGCCCTTTTTCACAATCAGCCTATTCTCTCCTGTCATTGGCATCAGGTCAGCTATAGTCCCGATGGCCTCCAATTGCATGATATCCTCAAACTCCTTGCTAAGCTCTGGATAGCTATAGATGGAAACAGACCTGAATAGGGAAAGCAAAGTCTCCAGCTCCTTATCCTCAAAGCAATAACGTGCGGCTCTTGATCTGACGCTCAGGTCAAAAAGCGACTTTCCCTTCGCTGAGGGGATCACCCTCTCCAGCTGTGGCCTAAAATCTGTTAACGAGATATCGACACCCTTGCCAAAGGCCCTTCTAAGCATATTCGTCTCTGTATAGCTGTCGAGGACAACTATAGGAAGAGAGCATGCAAGGAAACTGAGGACCTTAGATGATTCGGTGACAGCAGTCCCCTCAAGCACCTCCTCAGATATCCTATCAACCTCGATAAGATTCTCTATCTTGACTGCGCTTATCCTTATTGTGCCATTTCCTGGCTGGGAGTGCAAAAGGATAAGGCTGGAGTTATAAAGAGGTGTCCTAGAGAAAAGAAGCGCCCATGAAAGCTTGGCTGCAACAGCACACCCTGATAGATGCTCATAAGGATATCCTGATCCCTCGACCTTTGGGTCGAAAAGCGCAGTTGCGGCAGGAAGCTTGCTTGATGGAATATGATGGTCTGTGACAATGACGGAAACCCCGCTTCTCTCAAGCTCCAATATCTCCTTATTTGCTGTGATTCCATTATCAACAGTGATCAATAGAGTATAGCCGCCGGAGAGCACCTCACTGACAATGGCATCTGAGAGCCCATAGCTCTCATCACCCTCAGGAAGTCGGTAGTGGACATTCTTGGCACCGAGCTTCTTAAGCGTCTTATAGATTATGGCAGTGCTTGTGATGCCATCGACATCCCTGTCTCCGAAGATGAATATGCTCTCTCCCTCCCTTATGGCATCGTCAATCCTGTCGCATGCTGTGAACACATCCTCAACAAGGAAGGGGCTATGCTGATATACAAACTCGTCTTCAAGATAATAGACTAAGTCCTTCTCTTCCACCCCTCTTCTATCAAGTATTGTTGCAAGAAGCAGACTTATTCCATATCTTTCATGAATGCGCCTGACCTTCTCAGGTCGGCATTGTGGAATATGGATATTCATATGTAAAAACCTTTCTATACCTAATCAATAGCCCATATCAAGTGTATTGAGATGAGCTGGGAAAGAGTGTCGCAGGCATCTTTTGAGATATCCTGCTATCCTTTGAATCTGCTCTTGGCTGATGCCCAGCTTCAACGCATCCCCAAAAGGGAGCTCAAGGGCTCTTGCAGCATACAGGCGCGCATTCTTTGGAAGAATCAACTCTCCCTTCATAGTATCACACTCGCTACAGACTGCCACCCCCAAAGAATGGGAAAAACCAAGAACCTCCTAATCGTGGTAAGGTCTAAGGCAATAAGAGCATTCCCGATAGTC
>JAZURW010000101.1:0-25229 GCA_045606405.1 Candidatus Ornithospirochaeta sp.
CATAGACACCCTCAAGAACTTGAAAAGCCTTGGCAACACTGTTCTTGTTGTTGAGCATGATGAGGATACAATAAGATCGGCAGACTATGTTGTTGACCTCGGTCCTGGTGCTGGTGATCTTGGAGGCCGGATCATAGCAGAGGGCACCCCAGAGGAGATTGAGCGCAATGAGGATTCAATCACCGGACAGTTTTTGTCAGGAAAGCTGAGAATTGATGTCCCTGCTTCTAGAAGAGAAGGCAACGGCAAGATTATATCAATCAAGGGTTGCAGCAAGAATAACCTTAAGAATATTGATGTTGACATCCCTCTTGGCAAGCTGGTTGTGATCACTGGTGTTTCTGGCTCTGGCAAATCCACATTCCTCAATGAGATATTGCTTCCTGCAATCAATAGAAGAATATGGAAAAAGAAGGAAAAGCTCGATGGATATCAATCCTTAGTGGGCGCTGAGCACATAGATAAGCTCATTTCAATAGACCAGTCACCTATTGGAAGGACTCCTCGATCCAATCCTGCGACCTACGTTGATCTCTTCACTCCAATTAGGGAGTTATTCTCCCAGATGCCAGAGGCAAAGGCAAGAGGCTATAAATCAGGCAGGTTCTCCTTCAATGTGCCTGGTGGCAGGTGCGAGAACTGCTCAGGTGACGGAACTATAAAGATCGAGATGCACTTTCTTCCCGATGTGTATGTCAAATGCGATGTCTGCGATGGCAAGAGGTATAATAAGGAGACGCTTGCTGTCACATATAAAGGCAAGAATATCTCTGAGGTGCTTAATATGACTGTATCTGAGGCTTACTCATTCTTCTCAGCGCACAGCAAGATAAAGAGGAAGCTTCAAACGCTCATGGATGTGGGCTTGGATTATATCACACTTGGCCAAAGCGCATTGACCTTGTCGGGTGGTGAAGCTCAGAGAGTCAAGCTTGCGCTTGAGCTATCTAAGGTGCAGACTGGCAAAACCTTGTATATTCTTGATGAGCCTACAACGGGGTTGCATTTCGCAGATGTCAAAAAGCTTCTAGAAGTGCTTCAAAAGCTTGTTGATCAAGGTAACTCTGTTATACTTATTGAACATAATCTTGATGTCATCAAGAGTGCGGACCATATCATTGATTTGGGGCCTGAAGGTGGAGATGGTGGCGGCAATGTCGTTGCATTCGGCACCCCTGAAGAGGTATCGAAGGTTGAAGAGAGCCATACTGGACGTTATCTGAGAAAGTACTTGAAAAAATGAGAAAACTTGTTTCCTTCCTCATCTTTATGATCATGTCGATGCCTCTGTTTTCTGCTATTGAGGCCTCCTCTATATATTTTGCTGACAAAGAGCAGCTGGAGGGCATGGTTGATTTCAGAGGTCTTTCAAGAGGCACTGAGGATGAGATGAGAAGGGCTTTATATGAATACGAGGCGCTTGAAGAGCATAGCTATGTGGAAAAGGAAAGGGAAGGGGAATATGAGATTGTAATACTCTCCTCTGATGTTCTTACAAAGAGCGATGGTGTGATAACTCTCTCAGGCGATGCCTCTCTCTCGTTTCAGGAAAAGGGCTCTGGCAAGAGAATCCTCTATGCTGGGACCATTATCGTAGACACAGTGAATAAGAAGCTGACTGCGCTAGATGAGGTTGAATTCGAGGATAAGTCTGAAAACGCATCCCTTGACTCCATATATGCCGACATCGTCACTGTGTTCTGGGAGAGCGGCAAGATACATGTCTCTGAAGCAACGACGTCATCTGAAAGGAAAAACAGCGAAGATGAGAAGGTGGTTTTCTATACAGCAGGTGAGAAGCTGACTTACTTCCCTGAAGGTGGGATTTTATATGAGAACGGCATCATAGCAAGCAATCCAAAGACACAATATTCATCTATTAAGGCAGATACAATCGCCATGCTGCCAGGTGAAGATATGTTCATCTCTGATGCTTGGCTATCTATAGGAAGGGTTCCGATACTCTACATGCCATTCTTCTTCTTCCCAGGCTCTAGAGTGCTTGGGAATCCTTCCTTTGGATTTGATTCAGAGAAGGGTGCCTTCTTGAATGCCACATTCGAGTTATTTGGCATCGATGAGAAGATAGAATCGAATGTTGAGGACTCTTCTTTTACAGCTATCTTCAGAAGCGGCGATCAAGAGGGTGGGCAATATCCACATGGATATTACTACGACACAATCGAAAAGAATACAAAGCTCTCTTCCTGGGCAAGGGAGAGCGACTCTTTTCTTTCTCTCTCCTTTGATAGCTATAGCGGTGGAGAACTCCTTCCTGGTGGAGCTTTGCATCTTGGTGCTGATTCAAAGCTCTCCTTTCTTGATGGGAGGATCAATCTTGATCTTTCTGATGGCATCGCATTCTCATCTCCCTTGGATGGTGATTCCTCAAAATTCAGATACTACGGTGAGAATGAGCTCTCCTTCTCTGATTTTGGTTTGATTCTCAATGCATCTTACCCATTCTATTCTGATGACAAGGTTCTTGTTGATTTCAAAAACAGGCTATATGGATTCTCACTTGATCCGATTTTAGGACAGGAGCCGGAGTTTCCTGATGATGTGAATAAGAGGACATCGTCTTTATCAAGGAGCTTGTCACTCTCTTATTCGCTTCCTAGGAAATTGACAAACGATTACCTTTCCTCTTTGAAGATCTCAAATCTTACAATCAAGGGAGTCTATGACTATGACACATCAAAGACAAGAAGAATCGATGGAAAGAGCGTTGAAAACCCAGATTATCATACCTATGTGATAGATACGCTTGAGCTTCCTAGCTTGGCAATCAACGCATCTGGCTCCCTCTTCTCCTTATCTAAAAGCTTCAAGAAGGATGTGGTTGAGGTTGACGATGGGATTGCTGATGATGAGATCCATCAAATATCTGATTCACTTCTCGCGCCTTTGTATACAGAAAAAGCAACAGAGGCGAGGGCCAGGGAATCAAAGCTTAGCTCAAGTCTAAAGTATTCAATCACATCAAATTACAAGAATATCAATGAATATGAGTATGGACTGCTTGATGAGAATGGCAAAAACTTCTCACTCTCATCAAAGGTCACTTTGTCTTTCGCCTTCTCAAATTGGTTTTCCTTGCAGGACGTCATAACTCCTAGCTACAGCTTCAATGACAAGCATGAATACGAGAATTTCGACATCGATGTCTCTGAGACGTCGCTGCTTAAGCTCAATAACGATCTTACCTTGAAGGTTCCTGAGCTTGGCCTTTCATATTCTCTTTCTCTTAAGCTGATCAACAACAAGACCACAAAGGATTATGCCCTTTTGGAGGATAGCATCATTCATGACTTAATTGAGAAGAGTGACAATGCAGAGTTCAAATGGGATAAGGAGAGCGTCTCCCAGCATAAGATTTCGTTCTCCAAGACATTCACATTGGATATCGGCTCCTTCACTCCTTCGGTTGTCTATACTCTCAAGCCTTTGACAGGAAGCCTCAATCCTAAGCTCACTTATAAGCAAAAGGGCTTCTCCCTGTCCCTGAGCTGGAAGTTTCTTGAGGATAAGGAGATGGAAAGCTACAAAAAGGATATGCTTGAGTTATCCGGTGGATACACATCAACTTATTTTACAACTTCAACCTCCTTTAAATACCAAAGCAAGGACTATGATAAGGATGCTCTTCTAAAGCCTCTTTCAATCACTAGCTCACTTTCCCTTAGAAGTGCTGACAATAAGTATTCAATAACAGAGGCGATCAATTTCAGCTTCCACTCAAGCAAGTTCAACTATGATGATTACTTCGATTACATCAAAACGACTATTTCGATCCCATATCTTGAATCGCAGCTGAACTTCAAGTCAGATATAGCTGGAGGCGGAATCAAGTTCTCTGATTTCAACATGAAGCTTTCATATTCCTCCTCTCCTTTCCAATTCTGGAAGGGTAGGGTTTACCTGAAATATGGCATAACCTCAAGCTTCAATATGGATGAGTCTGGCTTTGAGACTGCTTCATTCAAAATCACTCCATCATTGACCTTCTCAATTGCGGAGTTCCTTGATTTCAGATTCTCCTTCACATCCTATAACAACAGCTTCTACAGCTACTATGTAGATGATAAATTCTCCTTTGATTTGATGTGGCAGGATCTTTTGCGCTCCTTTGACTTTGTTGGAAATGGCAGAAGAAACACCTTCTTTGTAATGGATAGCGCAGCTCTTGAGGCTGTACACTATATGGAGGATTGGGACCTGCATTGTAAATATTCTGCTGAGGTAGTAAAATCGGGGTCAGAGTATTCTCTCCTTCCTAGTTTTTCTGTTTACCTCTCATGGAAGACCCTTCCAGAGCTGAAGGTGGATGAGAAATGGGAGCAGAGACTCGTGGATGGACAATTGGAGTGGGTGAAGAGCAACTAATGGCAGATACTTATGTTTTCTCAGATGACAATATGAGCAAGGTGCTTGGTCCTAATGACAAGAATCTTGCATATCTTGAGCTCTTGCTAGGTTGTGATATCTCAGCTCGTGGCAATACGATTTCAGCCCTGAAGCCCCGTGATGGCTTTTTGGAGTTTATGAGAAGCCTTGAGAATGCAGCGAAAAAAAGAGGAGAGCTATCTGAAAGCGAGATATACATGGAGTTCCAGCTTCTCAATGAGCCTTTTGTTGATTTAGAGAGGCCTGAGCTTTCCTCAAAGTCGGATAAAAGACAGATCACTGTTCTTGGCAAGTCAGTTTGGCCTAAGAGCAAGGCGCAAAGAGAGCTGTTTGCTGCCTTAAATGATAATCAGATAGTATTTGCCTCAGGACCTGCTGGAACAGGTAAGACCTTCATCGCCGTTGCCTGGGCCTTGGAGGAGGTCCTTTCCGGCAAGAAGAACAAGATAGTGCTGACAAGACCAGTGGTTGAGGCGGGCGAGAGCCTTGGCTTCTTGCCAGGTGATCTATGGCAGAAGCTGAACCCATACTTAAAGCCGCTATATGATGCCATGGATTATCTTCTCACTCCTAGGGATATAAAGAGATTGGAGGATAATGGTACAATCGAGATCGCACCTCTTGCCTATATGAGGGGGCGAAGTCTCAATAAATCGATTGTTATCCTTGATGAGGCTCAGAACGCCACATCCTCCCAGATGAAGATGTTTTTGACAAGAATAGGAGAATCATCAAAAGCAATCATCACAGGTGATCCAACCCAGATTGATCTTCCGGCAAAGCAAGAGTCTGGCTTCAAGGAAGCCATGAGGATACTTGATGGCATTGATTCGATTACTGTGGTAAAATTCACCCATATGGATACAGTGAGATCCCGTATTGTCAGGGAGATAGTCAAAGCGTATTCAGCGGAGGAGAGAAATGAAGATAAGTTCTAATCTTAGAAGAAGCTATAGAGCTCTATCTGCAGGCAACAAGGCATTGATAATCACATTGACTCTCCTTGTTTTGATCCTTGCTGTTGTTTTCCCTGTCATAGTCTCTGGCAGCACGCTCTTCAGGATTCATACGCTCTCTGATTATAAGGTGGGGCAGCTTGCTGATGAGACCATCTACTCTCCTGTTGATTTCTCATACCTTGACCAGACTGCGACAGATGAGCTCATTGATGAGGTCAAGGAAACGATTCTGCCTCAGTTCCGCTTTTCTGTCTCCGAATCTTTCTTAATGAGGAACAGAGCTTCGGATTTCATGTCCTCATTCCTCTCTAGCACACCCACAGGTCGAGATTTCCTAATGAAATACAATCTTGAGGACCCTAATGATGTCATAGGAAGGCTTGAGAGAATGAGCTTCAATGACAGGAAGCTTGTTTCCCGGCTGATTGAGGAATGCACTCTTCAGGCTCTTATAAAAGGAATCTTCAATGCCGAGGACCTTGAGATAGTCGTCCTGGATGGAAAAAGCCGTGTTGCAATAGAGTCTGTCAATAGCTTTGAATTCACAATCCAGGATAAGGAGGAGGAGATAAAGGATGTCCTTACAAAGGCCAACCTCTCATCCTTCGTATTGAACTGGATTGCAAGGATCTACCCATCTTTGACTGGCGAGTGGATTGCTTTGATCTCCGATGGAGTTGAGCTTTTGACAGTCCCTAATGTCATCTATGATGAGGTTCTGACAGAGTCGTTGGTTGACACTGCGATAAGCCAAGTGCCTCCTATTTTGATAGAGGTTGAGCAGGGCGATATCCTCCTTGAAATTGATACTGTTGTCACAGAGCAGCAGCTGAGAACGATCAACATGATCAACCAATCGAGCATAATCAAGGTGTCTTGGAGGAACGTTGTCTCCAGCTTCATCTTCTCATTGGTCATGATATGCGTTCTTGATATCTATTTCCTTACATCTATTACATATGAATATAGAAAAGCTACATATATCTCGATAGTCCTTTGCTTGATCATGCTGATCCAGATCCTTGAGTTCTTCATGATCAACAACCTTGTTTCAAAAGGCTTTACCGCAATTGATTCCTTCATCCCATTTTTCATAATTCCAATGCTGACAACAGCGATAACTCTCAAAAAGAGGGATGGATTCATTGTTAGCGTCATCTATGCTGCTCTTCAGAGTGTCTGGAGCACTTCCGATATCACGACATTCTTCTATATCACAGTATCCTCTATCCTCTCCATCACCTTCCTGCAATATGGAAAAGATAGGATCAGTGGTCTTCTGCAATGCCTGATTTCAGCTCTTCTTGTGGCAATATCAAGCGCATTCTTCTCCTTGATGAGGGATTTCTCCTGGCTGGACCTTGGTATTTTCGCCGTTGCTTCATCTCTCAATGTATCTGCATCATTCATAATCATGAGCATAACGCTTCCTCTATTAGAGAAGCTTTTCAATATTCCAACTGGTTACAGACTCCATGAGCTCAGCTTCACTGACACTCCTGCTTTGAATAGATTGAACCAGGTTGCTCTTGGTACCTATAACCATGTCAAGAATGTATCTGACATGGCATATGCTGCATCCAAGGCAATTGGCGCTAATGCCGCTTTGGCTAGAGTAGGCGCGCTGTACCATGATATTGGAAAGAGCGAGCATCCTGAGTACTTCATTGAAAACCAGAGTGGAAAGAACATCCATGAGAATCTCTCAACCACCTTGTCAGCAGCTATCATCAAGTCACACGTTAAGCTCGGAGTTGAGAAGGCAAAGGAGATTGGTCTTCCTCAGGAGGTTATCGATATCATCGGAGAGCATCATGGAAATGACCTCATAAAGTATTTCTATTCTGAGGCTATGAAGAACAACAAGAATCCAAGCGTTACGATAAGTGAAGAGGATTATCGCTATAATGGAAAGATCCCTTCAACACCAGAGTCTGCAATTGTGATGCTTGCTGACTGCGTAGAGGCTGCTACAAGAACAATCAAGAATCCAAACCATCAGAAATATGACAAATTCATCTCCTCGATATTTTCTGACAAGATGTCCCATAACCAGCTTAATAATTCCAATCTTACTATCACGGATCTTGATAAGATCAAGGAATCATTCATACATCAGCTTTTAGGTAGAGACCACCATAGAATCGAATACGATAAGGATTGATTTTGCATGTACTATATTGAATTTGAAGACGACTTGATCATCGATGAGAAAAACGTGAGAAGAACACTCGATTCCTTGCTATCGTATTTAAAGGAGAAAAGGGATTTCTCCCTTACTTTCATAGATGATGAGAGAATGCGGGAGCTCAATTATGAATACAGAGGGATCGACAGCCCAACAGATATCTTGACTTTCGCGATGTGTGATGGTGATGAGTTCCCATCTGTTGTTGAAGACCAGGAAATGGGAGATGTCTTTATTTCAATTGAGTCAATGAATCGCAATGCAGAGGAGTTTGGTGTTTCTCCGGATGAGGAGCTCAAAAGACTTCTTCTCCATGGGCTTTTGCACCTAAGAGGCATGGACCATAAGACAAATGATTTCTCTTCTGAGCCTATGCTGATAGAGCAGGAAAGGATTCTTCTTGAGCTGGGATTGAAGAATTCCTGATTCATTCTTCCCTTGTTTCCTCTTTATGATCCACTGTTCGGGTAAATCGATTTAGCAATTCTTTGCCATTATGCGTTAATTGAATAATATTGTTTTTGTAAAAAACTTATATGAAAAGAATTAGTCATTTAGAATCTTAAAGTTTGCTCTTTTGTTTTTTCTTAGTTATTTTATGTTTGATATAGGGTATTCATATTTACTTTTTACCTTAAAAGTTGTTAAAGTATATCAAGCATATCGGTACTTTATTATCGAATTAAATCTTCATCCAGATACAAGGAGAGAATTCATGAAAATTGGTATTAATGGTTTCGGAAGAATCGGTCGTTTCGTTTTCCGCGCTGCTATGGAGCGCCCAGAGATTGAGGTTGTAGGTATCAACGATCTTTGCCCAGTTGATTATCTTGCATATATGCTCAAGTACGATACAATGCACGGCCAGTTCAACGGAACTATCGAGGCAGATGTTGAGAAGTCACTTCTCATTGTCAATGGCAAGGCTATCAGAGTAACAGCATGCAAGGATCCTAACGAGCTCAAGTGGAATGAAGTAGAAGCAGAATACGTTGTTGAATCAACAGGCCTCTTCCTTTCCAAGGACAAGGCTCAGGCACATATCAACGCAGGCGCAAAGTATGTTGTCATGTCAGCACCTTCAAAGGACGATACTCCAATGTTCGTTGTTGGCGTAAACGAGAAGACATATGTACCTGGAACACAGTTTGTTTCAAATGCATCATGCACAACAAACTGTCTTGCTCCAGTTGCTAAGGTTCTTCATGACAAGTTCGGTATCCTTGATGGTCTTATGACAACAGTCCACTCAACAACTGCTACACAGAAGACAGTTGACGGCCCATCAATGAAGGATTGGAGAGGTGGTAGAGCTGCATCTGGCAATATCATTCCATCTTCAACAGGCGCTGCAAAGGCTGTTGGCAAGGTAATCCCATCACTTAATGGCAAGCTCACAGGCATGTCAATGAGAGTGCCAACTCTTGATGTCTCTGTTGTTGACCTCACAGTCAACCTCGCAAAGCCGGCTAAGTATGACGAAATCTGCGCAGCTATGAAGGCAGCGAGCGAGGGCGAGCTCAAGGGCATTCTTGGCTACACAGAGGACGCAGTCGTATCATCAGACTTCCTTGGAGATAAGAGAACTTCAATCTTCGATGCTAAGGCTGGCATCGCACTTACAGATACTTTCGTAAAGGTTGTATCTTGGTACGATAACGAGATTGGTTACTCAAACAAGGTTCTTGACCTCATCACATACATGAAGAAGGTCAATGGCTGATAATCATCATGCCGGGCATGGCTCGGAACGGGCCTGCATCGCAGGCCTGTTTTTTTAGGAGTGATTTATGGTACTTAATACAGTTAAGGATGCAGATCTTAAAGGAAAGAAGGTCGTCATCAGAGTTGATTTCAATGTTCCTGTGAAAAATGGGGTAGTAACAGACTCAACAAGAATCAAGGCGGCTCTTCCTACTATCAACTATCTTTTGGACAATGGCGCATCAGTTGTTGTCATGTCACACTTTGGTAGACCAAAGGGTGAGAAGAACCCAGATTATTCAATGGCTCCTATCGCAAAGGAGTTTGAGGCGCTTCTTGGCAAGAAGGTGAAGCTTGCTTCGGATGTCATCGGAGAGGATGTCAAGAATGAAGTTGAGTCCTTGAAGGAAGGTGAAGTCCTTCTTCTTGAGAATGTTAGATTCTATAAGGAAGAGGAAAAGAACGATCCTGAATTTGCTAAGGCACTTGCAAGCTACGGCGACTTATATGTAAACGATGCTTTTGGCACAGCTCACAGAGCACATGCATCAACAGAAGGTGTTTCACACTATCTTCCAAGCTACGCAGGCTTCCTTATTGAGAAGGAAGTCAAGTACATGGCACCTCTTCTTGAGAATCCAGAGCATCCATTTGTTGCTATCATCGGTGGATCAAAGGTCTCTTCAAAGATCACTGTTCTTGAGTCCCTAGTCAAAACTTGTGACACTATCGTCATCGGCGGCGGCATGGCTTATACCTTTGCTAAGGTTCTGGGCCACAATGTTGGAACATCACTTGTTGAGGATGACTATATTGAGACAGCCAAGAACTTCTTAAGCGCAGCTAATGCCAAGGGCACAAAGATAATCCTTCCTGTGGACCATATCGCTGCAGAGAAGTTCGCAGAGGATGCTGCACCTATCTTGATCGACAGTGAGGATATCCCAGAGAATCTCATGGGCCTCGATATCGGTCCTAAGACTGTTGAGCTCATCAAGAAAGCTCTTTCAGATGCTAAGTCTGTTGTATGGAATGGCCCTATGGGAGTATTTGAGTTCGCATCTTTCGCAAAGGGAACAGAAGCTGTTGCCAAGGCACTTGCAGAGAGTGATGCAATCAGTGTTGTAGGCGGAGGCGACTCTGTTGCTGCTATCAACAAGTTTGGGCTTGCTGATAGGATTTCACATGTATCAACAGGCGGTGGTGCATCCCTTGAGTTCCTTGAGGGAAAGACTCTTCCTGGAATCAAAGCTTTGGAGAAATAAAATGAGAAGACCTTATATCGCAGGTAACTGGAAAATGAACATGACACCTTCTGAAGGTGCTCTATATGCAAAGAGTCTTGCAGCTGCTTACAAAGAAGCTGGTGCGGATGTCAAGATCATGATTGGATGCCCATTTGTAGATCTTCCAGCTGTTGTTGAGGCTGTGAAGGGTAGCAGCATCATTGTGGCTGCCCAGAATATGGCTAATCACGAAAGCGGTGCATACACAGGTGAGGTATCTCCTCTTATGCTTAAGGATATCGGTGTCAACACAGTCATTCTTGGTCATAGCGAAAGAAGACAGTACTATGGTGAGACAGATGAGATTATCAACTCAAAGGTGCTTCTTGCCATAAAGAATGAGATGGATGTCGATCTTTGCGTAGGTGAGACACTCGAGGAAAGAGAGGGCGGAAAGCTTGAAGAGGTTCTCGCAAGACAGCTTGAGGTTGGTCTTAATGGTGTGAGCGCTTCAGAGATGGCAAGAATCACAATTGCTTATGAGCCAGTATGGGCAATTGGCACTGGAAAGACTGCAACTCCTGAGGATGCAGACAGCGCACATGCATTTATTCGCTCTGTTGTTGAAAGACTTTACTCAAAAGATATTGCAGAAAATCTGATAATACAGTATGGTGGTTCTGTTAAGGCTAGCAATGTTAAGGCTTTGATGGCTAAGGAGAATATTGATGGTGCTTTAGTTGGTGGCGCATCTCTTTCTCTTGAGCAGTTCATGCCTATTGTAGCTTTTAATAAGTAAAAACGGAGTAATAAAAATGGGTGTACTAGGAATTATCCTTTTAGTTTTGTTCTGTCTCATCGCTCTTCTTCTTATTTTCCTTGTGGCAATTCAGGATGAAAAGAGCACAGGACTCGGTGGTATCTTTGGCGGAAGCTCAACTTCAATACTTGGTTCAAACACTTCCTCCTTCCTTACTAAGGCAACAACTATCCTCGCAATCACATTCATGGTTCTTTCAGTTGTTGTTGCTTTCATCAACAAGTCCAGTGATGCAGATATCATGGCTGCTGTTGAGGCATCTCAGATTGAGACAACTCAGACAACAACATGGCTAGAGGAAACAACAACTAATGATGCTGCAGGTAATGGAGCAACATCAGATTCTGGCTTAAGCATTCAGATCATGAACTAATAATAGATAAAACCGGCTCTTTATAGGGTCGGTTTATCTTTTTTTATATCAAAAGGAAAGAAATGCAGGTCTGTATTCTATATTGTGGTGCTGATCAGCACAGTAAATTAAAGTCACTTGCAGATTCTATCGCAATCGGAATCAGCAAAAACGGACATCAGACAGCTGTTCTCAATGCTCTTGTCGATACTGACAAGCGCCTTACAATCTATGATTACATAGTGGTTCTATCTGAACCAATTTCCTTATTTTCAGCAAAAACCCCAGGATATATCGTCAAATTCCTCGAAAATGCCGGGCAAGTGTCTGGCAAGAGATGTGCTTGTGCCATCTCTGGAGGAATTAGGAAAAATAAGGCACTTCTTAATTTAATGAGAGATGTCGAAAGCCAAGGAATCATCATCAAAATCAGTGAGATAATCAAAAACAGTGGTGAAGCAGTGGCTTTTGGATCGCACTTGAAGGTTGAAAGGAATTATTGATTATGAAAAGAATAATATCATTGTTGTTTATCGCATTATTAACTTGCGCATTATATGCAGCTCCACTTTCATCTCCTGCTGCAACGGTAAATCTAATTAGGAACGAGGTAATCACAAATCAGGAACTCGCTGATGAGGTTGCGCTCTACAAGGCAGCAGGCTATGCTGATGTATCAGAGCTTGATGTTCTTGAATCTCTCATAAATGAGAAGGTCTTCATGCAGGGTGCAGAGAGAGATGGATATATGATCTCAGAAAGAGATTTGAACAATCTTTATGCACAGCAGAAGGCATCAGTTGAAGCTCAGCTTGGTCAGAGCATAACAGATCAAGAGTTCGAGCAGATTGTCATCTCTCAGTATGGCTCTGTCGATGAATACAAGTCATATCTTAAAGAGCAATATGTCATGAACAACTATGTCTATGGCAAGAAGGCAGATGTTGCGAATAATGTTGCTGTCCCAACAGAGAGGGATATCAAGAACTGGTATAGACAGAATCAGACAACTCTTTTTGCTCAGGGCGAGACATTTAAGATAAGCATCATCACAAAGGCAAAGACAGGTGTTGAAGCTGAGGATAACGCTTCCAGAGCTGAACTTGAGAATGTATATCAGGAAATCAAGAGCGGAAAGGTCACATTTGAGAAGGCTGTCCAGCTCTATTCCGATGACCAGGCATCAAAGACAAGAGGCGGAGATGTTGGTTGGCTTTTGGACAATGAGATTTCAAGAGCTAATGTTGGCGATGAGTTTGTTGATACAGCTGTAGAGCTTGAGATTGGTGAGTATTCAAATGTGGTATCAACACCATCTGATTGGTGCATCATAAAGCTTACAAGCTACCAGCCTGCAAAGATACTCGATCTTGATGACCCAATCGCACCAGAAGAAGCTACAACAGTAAGAGACTACATCACTTCTGGCTTGACATATCAGAATGCGCAGCTTGCATTCATCACAGCTTATGAGGAGCTTCTCCTTGAGCTTAGAAATGAAGCAAGAATCAATAGGATTTATAAATAAAAATGAAGAATCAAAGACATAGAGCACGTGAGATCGCAGTCTCAACTTTATATTCATTGGATTTCAATTCAGAGCTTCCACCATCTGGAAGCTTTGATGTATTTCAAGGCATGACTACAGAAGAGGTTGAGCTTTTGGATCAGGAGGTGAGGATATTCGCTTCAATGCTGATCAATGGTACAATCCAGCACCTTGATGAGATTGACCAGCTTATCTCAAAGTTCTCAACAAACAGACCTATTGAGAAGATTGACTATGTGGATAGGAACATCCTCAGAATTAGCTTCTACCAATTGATTTATGACAAGGTTACGCATCCTACAATCATCATTGATGAAGCTGTGAAGCTTTCACAATCCCTTTCCAATGATGTTTCTTTCAAATTCATCAATGGCATCCTTGATGCCTATGCGAAGGCAAATAGATGATACAGTTAAAAGACGATTATCAGATTGATAAAATCAGAAAGAGCTGCAAGCTTCTTGCAGAGATGTTTGAGGTTGTCGGCCCCCAGATTGTTGAGGGCATCTCAACTTATGACATAGATAGACTTTGCGAGGATTTTATGAAGAAGCATCATGCAAGTGGTCCCTGCAAAGGCTATTTTGGTTATCCTAATGTCTCATGCACCTCCGTCAATGATGTTGTCATCCATGGCATTCCAAGCAAGAAGAAGATACTCAAGTCTGGTGATATCATCTCTCTAGATGTCTGCATTGACCTTGATGGATATATATCTGATTCAACTCATACCTATGAGATCGGCAAGGTAAGCGAGGAAGTCCATAATCTCAATGTGGCAACGGAGAAGTCATTGTATATGGCCATTGATGCTGTAAGCAAGCCTGGAGCTAGAATACAAGCAGTTGGTGAGGCTGTCAGCAAATACATGCGTAAGCTTGGATATGGGGTTGTAAGGGATTATTGCGGGCATGGAGTTGGTCTTGAGCTTCATGAGGAGCCACAGGTTCCAAACTATGTATCAGCTCTCAATCCTAATCCTCGCGTTAGAAAGGGCATGGTATTCGCAATTGAGCCAATGATCAATCTTGGAACCTATAAAATTTATGTAGCCAACGATGGATGGACAGTCCATACCTTCGATGGAAAGCCATCAGCTCATTGGGAGCATACTGTGGCAATGACCGATGATGGCTTGGAGATTCTGACAACACTATAGGAGGTCGTCATGAGCAAAGAATTCATCACATGTGACATGATCAGAGATGCAGCTCTTAAGCTAGTGCACAAAATGCACACTGAGGATAACTTCATCCCAGATGTTATCTATGACTCACTTAGAGGTGGTGCCTATATGGCTAATGTAATGAGTGAGTACTACAAGCTGATCGCAATGAAGGAGGGCAAGCAGCCAACTTTCTATGCCGCAGTTGTCGCACGTTCATATGGAAAGCTCAGAGAGCATTCAAATCATGTAGATATTGATGGATGGACTTGGTCTCCTAGAAATATCCAGAAAGGACAGAAGGTTTTGATTGTTGATGATATTTACGATACAGGCCTCACTGTCAACTCCCTTGTAGAGTCAATTATGGAGTGTGGTATCCCAAGAGAGGATATAAAGGTAGCAGTATATGATTATAAGGTGCCTTTGTATAAATACAGGGAAGGGGAGCCACAGCTTCCAATACAGCCTGATTATTGGTGCAGAAAGCATGTCCTTGAAAAAGAAGAGGATTCAAGGTGGATACACTATACTTGCCATGAATTCATAGGTCTTACAAGTGATGAGATTGAGCAGGTCTATGAAGATGCCGAGGTAAGAAAGATTCTTCATTCTATTCTTGATTGATATATCTCCTACGGGGGATTTTTAATAAGGTTTTTTAAGATGAAAAAAATTGCAATGTGTTTAATCATTTCATTGTGTTGCATAGTAAATTTGTTCTCTGTATCCTCCTATGTGATTCCCATGGATTCAGAGTTTTATTCAGTAATTGATCTCTTATATGTTCTTGAAAGCGAAGCGCTTCCAAATACATCTAGGCCATGGTCTGAAGCACAAGCGAAAAAGGCCCTTTCCTATTTAGAGAAGAATGGAATCAATGAAGAGAACAAGGATTTATTTCTCAAAGCAGAGCAAATGCTGGATGCTGAAGCTCTCAATTGGAGCTTGGGCGATGGATTTGGCTTTGATGCGACTATTAGTCTTTCTCCTGAGGTTTACTACCACGAGAATGTCGAGGAGTTCAGATCTGAGGAGAGTTGGATTTATAGGTTTGATGATCGTAGCAAGTTTCTGAATCTTGATCTTGAGTTCAGCTTTGATGATTTCTTCTATACCTTTTGCGACCTTACATATTCAGTCGCAAGATATGGAGAGGCTGGGGTGGTTAGTTACACTCCTGAGGAGATTAAGCATGGAATCGGAGCAATTGCAGGGGGAATGTATTCAGAATTCAAGCAATATAAGGATATATTCCTGGTAAAGGAGAATGAAAGGTATTCCAGAGCTTTCTCTTTTAATATGCCTTCAAAGAGCAAATACTTTGATTTCTGCTGGCCAAACAGGGCTTTCATATCACTCTCAGGCGAGAAATGGTCTCTGTTCTTTGGCAGGGATAGAATCAAATGGGGCAACTCAGAGGTTGGCAATTTCATCCTCTCTGACCACATTGAATACCATGATATGGCTAGAGTCCAGTTCTTCTCAGATCATTTCAGCTATGAATGGACAAACCTGTTTCTTGATGCGAATGTCTATGGAACCGAGGAAGATGACCCAGACACAAGATTATTCATGGCCCATAAGCTGGATTTCCATTTATTGAATAAGCTTTCCTTTGCTTTTTCAGAGAACATCATGTATATAACAAAGAATCTGGATTTCGGAAACCTTAACCCAGGCTTCATATTCCATAACCTGAACAAAAGCCGAATCTTCAATGCTATTGCCCATGCAGAGCTGAATTTCACGCCAATCAGGGGATTGCTTCTTTATGGTCAGTTCGTTCTCGACCAAGCAACAGCACCTAACGAAGCTGAAGATCAGAGCCCTTCTTTTGGTTATTCAATAGGAGCTAAATACAGCCATAAGCTTGGAGAGGGCTATTTGACAGAGGGTGCAGAGTATATTTACACATCTCCTCTTTTATACCGCAGGGATGCCGTGGATTTCATTGTATTTCATAAAGATAATGTCTTCTATGCCTGGAATGCGATTAGGCCTTATTATCTTGGATTCATCTATGGCGGCGACGTTAGGCTTGTCAATTTCAATATTAAATATGAGATTCCATCTGTCTTAACTTCAAAGCTCTATGTTGAGTATATGCAAAAGGGCTCAATCAACATGCTGACAAGCCATAATGCATCAGGAAACAATGAAGACAAACCTTTCATTGAGGATAACAAATCCCCATCAGGTGAGATTATCAATGAGTATCTGACTGTTTCACTTTCAGCTGAATATCAATTGCCTCAGATAGTTTCCTTTGCTGATCTTTCAATGAAAGGCAGTATCTCTTATATCCATGCAGGAAGTAGGGAAAAGTCAACAAATGCAATCTCGAATGCAAGGGATGATGTTCAGATCTCCTTTGGCATCGATCTGGTGTTTTGACCTAGAGGGAAGATATGAGGATATTTATATATCGCAAATGATTATTATAAATCAGCCATGAACTGGGAGATAGTGAAAAGGGGCGTCAGCAAGTCCTTGAGTTTGGACCACTGATGCCCCTTAATCAAAAGTGCAAGCTAACTTAGAATGAATACCTTGCGCTGATCTCTAACTGGAAGTCGTTTGTCTTCTCACCTTCAATGTTTCTGAAGTTATTGATTGTGATATATGTTGCTTCAGCTTCGATATCGAGGTTGTCTAGGAGTGTTATGCCACCCTTGAGAGTGATTGCGATATTCTTGCTTACAGCATTTCTATCTTTCCAGTTTGAATTAGGATCATAGCTGCCTTCGTCTGGATGAGCTTCAGATGGAGCTTGAGGATCATTATCTGTACCTGGAATTACATCATTATTCCATCTTGTATTGAGGTCAAAGCAACCGTCAAGAAGGTATCTGAAGCTTGCTTCTGAATACCATTTGCCAAACTCCTTGTATCCTACCTTGGCATATGCAACAATAGCATCATTTCCGTATTTGTAGCCGAGTGGGAGCAATGTGTAGTTGCCAAGATCCTCTGCACTAACGAACTCAGGAATTGCGCCAATAAATGGGATTCCGTATTTGTATGGGTCATAGGACTCTCCATCATCTCTGATATATAGATATGGATCTGTGTAAGCTCCTTCGACTGCGCCATAAAGGATTCCTGACTTAAGTGGCAAAGCACCCTTTGCTCCAAGGATGAAGCCAAATGCAGAAGGTGGGCCATCTGTGCTGAACTCTCCTGGCAATCTGAATTCATCTATCGCTACCTGTCCATAGATATTAATATTCTCGATAGGAGTGTAGTCAATTTCAAAGGAAAGAAGTGAATTAGCGTTCTTTCTGATATAGAAATTGTGGAAAACCGCAGTAGGGCTAAGGACTGTGAGATCGAGGTTGTTTTCATTTTGATACATGATCGATTCAGTAAGAGCCATGCCAATCTTATCCTTGATTCTCCATTCCAAACGATGAGAGATGAATGCACTGATGCCGTCCTTTGAATCTCTCATCTCGTAATGGTTGTCAATCCAATCCTTATCAACTTTGGTTACAGGCTTATCTGCTTCATCGTAATCAACATCATCAACGTTTTTTTCTGTATAGATATAGTTGCTTGGATGAGGGAAGAAGCTTGTAAGGAATGTGTACTTGAATGATGGAGTGAAGGCTGTAAACCTTACTTGATTATGGTATGGGAGCTGGTCTCCAAGAGTGAGATTCCCTGATTCGCCTGCACCCCAAGAGATTTTATCTCTACCGATTTCGAAGCTATACCAATCTCCGCCAATTGATCCGAATGCCCTATATGGGAAGTTGAGATTCAGGTCATTGAGAACAGAAGGAGGAAGAAGCAGTACATTGGTTCTGAAGCCAACACCAGCTGTCTTTGTGGAATCTTTTTCTATTTTAGTGTTGATTAGTGTCCTGTTGATGCCAAGGTCGAAGGATGAATATCCATAGATATTATCACCGATCCAAGTCTCAAGAGGAACAGAAATCAAAGGAAGAGTCGTCTTATAATCAGTAGTGCCGGAGTTTGCGACATCATCAGGTGAATTGAAGTCTTCTGGGTTTGTATGATAAGTTGCGCTTAGACCAGCATCTCCTGAGATTGTGAAGGAGAAGATATCGTTTGGATTGAATCTTGCATCTGGAGCTGAGACTGTAGCGTATATATTATTGTATAGCTCTAGAGCATAGCCGCTTAAAAGATCGGCATCAATATCATCCAGCATCATCTTAAGCTCTGCGCCTGACCAAGGTCCTGTTGTTGAAGGAAGTGCCTTTCCTGCAGAAATATAGAGATATGAGATAGCTTCATATTCATCCGAATCAACAGAATAGATCTTCTGAAGATTATCGTTTACTCCACCAAATAGTGAAGCGAAGGTAAATAATAGAATCAGTAAAATCGTTATTTTCTTCTTCATTATACCCCCCCCTATAGGAAAAATATCATAGATATTCTATATCAAAATGGAAGAAGTACAAAGTAAAAATAAATGGCTCCGTGAGGAGCCATCCAGAGGTTAAGGATGATTATTTATAATTACTTAAAATGAAAGAATTTGAACTCTTAACAGCATTGAAGTTCGTCTCCTTTAGAAGATAAGCTCCGCTGTCTTCATTCAAGATAAGATACCCGCCATCTTCGCTGTAGCCGACAATGAGGTGAGGAATAGTGGAGCCAAGCGCTGAATTTGTATACTGGCTGATTGTGTTATCTGTTGTGTTTATGATGCCATAGGATGACTCACCAGGGATGATGAAAAGGATATTATCCTTGTCGCTTCCATTTGTTGCTATGAAGTTGGTCTTCTGCGAGATATTGCTTGTATGAAGGATCTTTCCAGTTTGATTCTCATCATCAAAGAGATAGACATTACCATGTATGTCTACAGCATATACTACACCAGCTTCTTTCTCAATCGCGCCGCAGATTCTTGCTTGGTTTCCATCTCCTACAGTGTAGGTGACATCATTTACTATGATGTGAGAGTGCTTTCCATTTGAATCAGTTGTGACATATGAGTAATCGCCTATGATTGAGATCTGAGCAGGAGCTTCAATTGGATTTTGAGGAGGAATACCATTTTTAAAGCGAGCAGTATAGTACTTCCCATCCTTTTCCAGTGAGTAGGTGAAGTCCAAGCCATTTTGTGAGAATACACCCTTGAGAGTGTATCCTTCAAATTGAGGGAAAAAGTTATTTATCAAGAGGGAACCATCATAGCTCATTACAGGGAAGGTCTTTGTCTCCTCATTGAAGTAGACATAGTAGTCATCTTTAGCAAGAAGAGTCAGATTTGCAAGATTTCCGCCCTCTTTCAATACAGTATAGCTTCCGTTTCCATCTACAGAGCATATACCTTTATCTGTTGAAACAAAGAGAAGGTTCTTGGAATCATTTCTGCCTAACACATTCTTGGTCTTGTAGGGAATAACCTCAACAGCTGTTGCCGCTGACTGGATGATGCCCTCATTAGAGTCAAGGTTGCAAGAGCAGATGAGAAGAATTGCAGTAATGATTAATGTCAGATAGCTTAAGTGTTTTCTCATTGCTTTGCTCCTTATTGCCTATATGTCACTGTCAGATTGATTGGTATGAAGGTAATGTGTCCGTTCTTTTCCTTCTCGTCATACCACTCAGGACTCCAGGAGATGCCACTTTGAATACCTACGCCCCATGAAGAGGTGAAGTAGTATCTTGCACCAACATTCAGCTGTCCCATCAATGTGAATTTGGAATTCCCATTGTAGCTCATATAGTTAAAGCCAAGGCCAAGTGAGATTGGAGTCTCAATAGTGCCTTGAATAGGCATGTATGTGAGTCTATATAGAATAGGCACGCAAGAGAGGATGTTGCCATCTGCAGCAAAGTTGAACTGGTATCCTAGTTCTCCGCCCATTGCAAGGTAGGGGTTGACGAATAGCTCATAATCCAATGCGCCATAACCACCCATTGTCAGATTGGTATTCTCATCGCCAGGCCCGAACTTAGTTACAAAGTCCTCTTCTGTATTGTCATAGTAGGTCACAGAGAGAGGAACGTTTGTACCTGCGGTGATTGTGAAGACCTGAGAGCCTGAATCATAGTAGGTGGCTGCTGCAAATAAGGTGCTTGCAGATAGAATCAAAAGAGTAATCAACAATGTTTTTCTATTCATAATCATCAAACAAAGTATAACTTAAAAGGAGTGGTTGAGAAAGTACATAGTTGTTTTGTATTGATAATTGAAGTATAAATTAACATATGAAAAGATTAGGCTGCAAAATAGTATCGCAAAATGCAATAGAAGAGATTAGAAAAGAAACAGAATTATTTGTACAGAAAGGAAATAAAACTCCTGCATTGGCCGTGGTCCTAGTTGGTGACAACCCTGCGAGCCAAACATATGTGAGGAACAAGACCATCCAGGCAGAGGCTGTTGGCTTTGTGCATTTTCAGTATGACTTAGGTGTGGATTGCAAGGAGAGCGAGTTGCTGTCCTTGATAGATGAACTGAATGCAAGAGATGATATTGATGGCATTCTTGTGCAGCTTCCCCTTCCTAAGCATCTATCTGAGAAAAAGGTCATAGATAGGATTTCCCCAGAGAAGGATGTTGATGGTTTTTCTGCAATAAGCGTAGGTCGTCTTTGCCAAGGCGATGATACCTTCGTTCCTTGCACACCGCTTGGGATCATGGAAATCCTCAAATATTACAATATCGAGACAGTGGGGAAGAAGGTCGTCGTGATTGGCAGATCCAATATAGTGGGTAAGCCTATGGCTATGCTATTGATGCAGAGAGGAATTGATGCAACTGTCACAGTGTGCAATACCAAGACACCTGATCTCAAGGAATACACCAAGAGTGCGGATATCGTCATTGTGGCTGCAGGCTGTCCTAAGACCATTGACTCTGATTATGTCAAGGATGGCGCTACAGTAATTGATGTTGGCGTCAATAGGGTGGAGGATCCCACAAGGGAAAAGGGCTTCCATCTCGAGGGCGACGCTGATTATGCTTCCTTCTCAGATAGGGATATCGCGATAACACCCGTTCCAGGTGGTGTTGGCTTGATGACTGTTGCGATGCTAATGAAGAATACCTTGAAAGCCGCTATCAAAAGGAGAGGCCTTTGAAATATCTTATTGAGAGCTATGGCTGCCAATTGAATATGGCAGAATCAAATGCATTGGAGCTTCTTCTTAAGGGGAGAGGGCTTGAAGCGACATCTGATCCAAATGAAGCTGATGCGGTTATCATCAATACCTGCTCAGTCAGAAAGACTGCGGAGAACAGAATCTGGGGTAGACTTGGTTTCTATTCAGCCATCAAGAGGAAGAGGGAGCTGATTCTGATTGTAACTGGATGCATGGCCGAGAGGATGCAGGAGGAGCTGAGGAAGGAGGCACCTTATGTCGATCTTGTCGTAGGCACCAATGAAAAGCCACGCATTCCAGAGTTCATTCTTGGAAAGAGCTATGAAAAGTGCGAAAGCTATGCCTTCCTTTCCTCATATTACAAGGAGGGAGAGTTCTCAAGCTACGTTCCTATCATGAATGGCTGCAATAACTTCTGCTCATATTGCATAGTGCCTTATGTAAGAGGGAGGGAGGTGTCACGACCTGTCGAGGACATCATTAATGAGGTAGTAGACCTTGATCGAAGGGGAGTGAGGGAGATCACTCTTCTTGGACAGAACGTAAACTCCTATAAAAGCCTTTACAAGGGCAGGGAGGTGGACTTCCCAACACTGCTTGAGATAATAATCCCTTATCTGGATAACATCATCTTTGTTAGGTTTGAATCCCCTCATCCAAAGGATTTCTCAGACCATCTTATTAAGGTGATCAGTGAAAATGATAGGATAGCAAAGCATATACATCTTCCTATGCAAGCAGGCTCAACAAGGATTCTTGAGCTTATGAATAGAAGAACAACAAGAGAGAAGTTCATCGCTCTTGTCGAGAAGATGAAAAGAGAGATCCCAGGACTGACTTTGGCAACAGATGTCATGACTGGCTTCCCAACTGAGAGTGAAGAGGAATATGAGGAGACTCTCTCTATGATGGAGTTCATGGATTGCTCTGAAGCCTTCATGTATTACTACAACCCAAGAGAAGGAACAAGGGCAGCCAATATGGATGGACAGATAGAGGAGAAAGTCAAGATTGAAAGACTTGAACGCCTCATAAGCGAGCAGATAGAGAGGCAGAAGAGGGATAAAGAGAGACTTGTTCCTTTCTCCTGCACTTGCATTGTAACTGGCGTCTCCCGTGATGATGACTCCAGATATCTTGCTAGAAGCGAGCATAACTACTACTTCTCAATCGAATCATCCATAGCTCATAAGGAAGGCGATGTGATCTACGTTAATGCAACAAGTGTGAATGGCAACACCTTCAGAGGAGTGGAGATTGAGCGACTATAGTGGTTTTTTTGAGCTCTTTGACTCAGCAAGGAGGATTGTTGTCCTTACTGGGGCTGGGGTGTCTACGCTATCAGGAATACCAGACTTCAGAAGCTCAAAGGGACTTTATAGCTCTAAGTTCGATCATATGTCTGTTGAGGAGATTCTGGATATAGATTTCTTCAACAGACATCCTGACATCTTCTATAATTGGGCAAAGGGCAATTGGTATATCCTTGAAGAGCATGAGCCTAACATCATCCATAGGACTTTGAGGAGAATGGAGGATGTTGGAAAGCTATCAGAGGGCATCTTCACACAGAATATCGACAATCTTCATCAGAAAGCAGGCTCAAAGAAGGTTTATGAACTCCATGGCTCATTGGCTAAGGGCTATTGCCCAAATTGCCATAGCTATCATAGCTACAATGAGATATCGAGAGCTGTGAATAGCGATCGACTTCCTATATGCTCTCAATGCGGTAATGTGATAAAGCCCGATATAGTATTTTATGGCGAAGGGCTTGATGTGACGACATTGAAGCGGGCTGAATTCGCATTCCAAAACGCTGACCTAGCATTGGTTCTAGGCTCATCCTTGGTTGTCAATCCTGCTGCTTCTCTTCCATTTATCGCCGCAAGGAGCAAAAAGCACATCGTCATCGTCAATAGAGATAGGACCTATATAGATGAATATGCTGATTATCGTTTTGAAAACCTAGAAGAGTTCTTCATCAATCTCAGTGGTCATATAGAGTCGGTTTTCAAGCGCTAGGATGAATGATGGCAGTTCATGCAGATAGTGATCCTCATCACATATTATGACCTTGAATAAGGTTAGTTGCATTGCTCCAATTCGGCAAAGTCTTTGATTTATATATTTTTTGTGAAATAATTTTTATGATATTGATTTAATGAAAAAATTTATTAAAATAAATTCAAAGAACACAGGGGGTGTTCTGGTTTCGACTGGCATTGCTATGCCATAGACCGCGAGCCAAGAGCTGACTTGTAAAACCGGCACAACAAAATTAAATGCAAAGAAAGAAGACGAATACGTCTCTGACGAAGCATACGCACTCGCTGCTTAATCAGTGATTGCTGGGAGGAGTAGGGTTAAGTCCCTGGCTTTATTCTTCCCTTGACTAGGGGACTTTCTCTTACTGAATCGTCGGCGGGAAGAGGAGATTAAGACGATGCTGCATATGAACGCCTGTCATGTTGCCGAAGTATGCCTAAGACATGAAATAGGACTACGCTCGTAGACGTTTATGGGTAGGATGTTAGGACGGGAGTTCGAGTCTCCCCACCTCCATAAGGGATGGACATGGCAAACAACAAAGTTGATGTTAGAATCACTAAGACCAAGGATAGGCTGAAGCGTGCTTTGCTTCAGCTTCTTAAAGAAAAAAGCCTGGACAAAATCTCAATCTCAGAGATTTGCTCATTAGCTTCGGTAAACAGAAATACCTTCTATGCTCATTATACTTCTCTTAAGGAACTGCTTGAAGAGATTGAGTCACAGCTTCTTGAGTCTGTCATAAACAATATCAAGTGTGACCAAGGCAAGGGAAAGTCCATAACTGAGCTTTTGTATAACATCCTTGAATGTGTTAGGGACAACAAAGATCTTTGCAGCATCCTCTTTACGGAAAATGGTGATAAGGATTTCCTTGTTTCTCTTTTGATGTTTGCTTTCCCGACATCAGTCAAGAATTGGTCAACTGTTTATAACATCAGCGAAAAGGATGCCTCAAGGTTCTACTACTTCGTTATTGCTGGAGTTGCCTGTGTTGTGAAGTATTGGATAAAAAATGGCTTGGATGCTTCATCAATGGAGCTTGCCCAATTATTGAATAATCTTATTCTCTATGGACAGAACTCCTTTGATAGGAACAGGGCCCAGAATTAGTTCCTTCCTTTTCAAAGTAGCCGATAGCAGGACTTGTTCAGTTTTTCTTGAAGCTCTTTTTGGGCAAAATCGCCTCTAAAAGAGCAAAAGGGCTCTCTTTCCATCAAGGCGAGGAATAATCAAGATCAGCAAAAGCAATAATGAAGCCTTTATGAGAGATTATCAATACTTATTGAGTTCTCTAAGCTCTCTTCTTGCATCTATTCTTGCATCTCTTTCCTTTATGGCTTCCTTCTTATCATGCACGTTCTTGCCTCTTGCGAGAGCGATTTTCATCTTGACCAGGTTGCCTTTAAAGTAGATTTCAAGAGGTACTAGGGTAAAGCCCTTCTCATTGACCTTTCTATGGAACTTCTTGATCTCCTGCTTATGGGCAAGGAGAGGACGTTTTCTATCTGCTTGATGGTTGAAGATGTTCCCATGGCTATAAGGCTGGATCAAAAAGCCAATCAAGATCAAATGCATATCCTTGACTATGATATAGGAGTCGGAAAATGAGCATTTGCCTTCTCTTATTGATTTTACCTCAGTTCCAACTAATGACATGCCGCACTCAAGCTCTTCGATTATCTCATAGTTGAAATATGCCTTTTTATTTTTCT
>JAZURW010000102.1:0-5669 GCA_045606405.1 Candidatus Ornithospirochaeta sp.
TCTTTCCTGCCTGAAGAGCCCAGGAGCCATTCTCAACAAGAGCCACATCCCTATTCTGGAAAAGATGCTCCTTAAGATCCTGTATCAGCTCTGCCATTGGAGTGAATATCTCCAGGTTGTATGTAGATGACATGAATACTATTGTTGAGTATCTGAAGGCCTCAGCAAGAAGCACTGACTGGTCTGTTGAGGAGACATCATGCATATGGATGTTCTTCACTCCCCTTTCAGCGAGCATTGAAGCAATCACATTCGCAGCGTTCTCTGTATTGCCATATATGGAGCCATAGAGTATCAGGGCTCCCTTTGTCTCGCTTTCATAGCTTGCCCATGTGACATGCTTATCAATAAACCATCCAAGGTTCTCCCTCCAGATTGGTCCATGAAGAGGAAGAATCATCTTCAAGTCAAGTGCGCTTGCCTTCTTAAGGAGGTTCATTGTCTGAACACCATACTTTCCAACGATATTCAAGAAGTACCTTCTTGCATCGTCAAGCCATTCCTTCTCAAACTCAACCTCGTCAGCGAAGATATTGCCTGATAAAGCTCCAAAGGTGCCGAAGGCATCAGCTGAGAAGAGCGCACCTGAATAGCTGTCATATGATACCATGACCTCTGGCCAATGGACCATTGGGGCCATGACGAAGGTGAAGCTATGCTTGCCAGTTGTCAAAGTATCGCCCTCCTTAACAATCAGAGCGCGTGAGTCGATGTCGAATGTATAGAACTGCTTGATCATCTGGATAGTCTTCATGTTTCCGACAATCTTAACCTCAGGATATCTAAGGATGATATCCTCGATCATCGCACAGTGATCAGGCTCCATGTGGTGCACTACAAGATAATCAAGCTTTCTGCCATCAAGGGCAGCCTGGATATTCTCGAAGAACTGTCTGGATACAGATAAGTCCACAGTATCCATTAGGCATGTCTTCTCGTCTAATACGATATAGGAGTTATAGCTGACTCCTCTTGGGATTGGATATATATTCTCAAAGAGAGCAAGACGTCGATCGCTTGCTCCTACATACACAATATCGTCTGTTATTTTCCTTATATTCCTCATTCATTATTCTCCTAGAAAGAGAATAGCATTTTAAGCAATTTATATCAAGTTATTGATAATCATTATCAATATCATATTGAAGTGCTTTAAGGTTTATCCTCTCTATAAGAGGGACACCCTCATAATCTCCATTAAGGTACTTGATCTGCACGTTGTTGCTCTTTTGGGTTCTGAATTGATAATCAGAGATGCATTTTATTCTTTTGAATCCATGACCATCAACCTTCAGTATGTAGATGGAGCTCTTATCTATCTTCTGCATCAATGTAGTGTTGTGGCTAGTAAGAACAACCTGTCCTGTGACAGACTCTGCGATTCTCACGATAAGCTCCTCAGAAACAAGATCGTGAAGGTTCTCATCAAGGCCGTCAATAAATGATACACCACCAAAGAGTGATGAAATGATATATGGGAAGAATTCCATGATTCTTCTAATTCCCTTCGATTCCATTGAATATGGCACCTCAACAGTCCTTCCGCTAATCTCCCTGATGAAGACAAGCTCATAGTATGGTCTTGTGCCCACATAGCTTGTCCTGTAGTAGACTCTCTTCACATCCTTGAATATCTTCAGCGCATAGCTATTAAAGAGGCGCTCTATCTTGTCCAGGCCAAAGAATGAGGCATAGTCTCTATATCCTGATGTAAGCGATGGAATGAACCTAGGTGCGACACACCCCTCCTCAGAGAATACAGATATGTTTTCAAGGTATTCCATGACAGAGACGAGATTCCTTGACACCTTATTCTCAAATACCTCTTGGTTGATTCTCATCCACTGGGAGAAAAGCAAGGCAATGAAGCTATGGATGCCTTCATAGCGCTCGTGCATTCCCCTTAGCTCCCTCTGATATACTTTATCAGGGAAGGATGAAGGGCTGAGGAAAAGCTCCCCTTCTTCATACTGGAATACAACACCTCTTCTCTTGCCAAGTTGGCATACAAGCTTCTCAGATACGCACCTTCCATCCTTCGATAGCGTGATTGAATATGAGCACTTTGTACCGGATATGACGAAATCGATTGAAAGGAAGATATTCTCCTCAGTCCCTATAGGGAGTGAGCGACGAACTATTTCCTTAAGGGAGATCGAGGAATTGCTGAGTCTGTATTTAATTTCCTCATTCTCAAGCTCTGGATAAAATCCAGGGCCACGTGAGTTAAGGCTTTGAACGTCATCCTCACTCTTAAGAGTCCTGAAGGTCCTCAAGAGCATATAAAGGGCAGAGATGATATGGGACTTCCCTGCTCCATTCTCACCATAGATCAAGGCAAGGTTCTTTGCACCCACGCCTGAGAGATCAAAAGAGATATCATGCAATGATTTAAAGTTCTTAATATCGAATTTTGTTATCATTAATCACTCCTTACGTTATAAAATATAACATAATTTACAATTAATGTCATAATATTTGATATTTTACTCTATAGCTGAATCAGCTCTCTCCACAAGATGCTTCTGCCATGATAGAAGCTCTTCATAGAGCATATAGTCATTTCCCTTCACATCTGCCATGATTCTCATAACTGGCTCTGTCTTTGATTTGCTGAGCCATAGATAAGCGGAGAACTCTCCATTTTTATCAAAGAAGATGACCTTGTAGCCACCAGCAGAGCTGGTGTCTCTATAAGCGCTTCCATAGCCGACATTCTCCTCGTACCCCTCGAATTGGTGCACCTCATAGGAGTGCAGCTTATCTGAAAGATGGCTCTCAAGAGTAAGCAGGAACAGCTCCTCATAGACTCTCTTAAGCGGCTCGAATTGACGAGATCTCACTCTGAGAACCGCTTCTCGTTCAAAGGCAGATGTTGTTATATATCTTGGGATTGCCTTTATAAGGGAAGCTAAGGAGATGCTCTCTCTATCCTGGAGCCCTATCCTGTCGCATATGTAAGAAAAGAGACCTGGCACAGAATATAGCTTTGCTATGCTCATTATGGAGTTCATAGGGTCACGGACCTTTGCTGGCTCAGTTATTATACCGCCATTAGAGCCCTCTCCGCATACATGGACAGAGTACCCGCTTCTTCTAAGATTCTCAGCTAAGGCAACGACATTCGCCTCACCTATGTCCGCTCTGAAAACAGTGGCGCCAAACTTACTTGCAAGCTCATCAATCCTTGTTGATGTTGGCCCATTTGCAGCTATGGCGATATTCCTCTCACCTTTAAATGATTGATGGGCAACCTCAATTAAGGAGATCAATGTGAATACATCCTGAGCATGAAGTATCCTCGCCTTTCTGCTCTCCTGGTCAATATAGACAAAGTTGCCCCTGTCCCCATCATTGTCTGGGACATAACCGAGTATGTAGTCATTATCCTTGGAATATCTCTCCTCAAGAACCCTTCTGCATAGCTCTAGGTTATCCCCTTCAGGGACAATCTCATGGTCAATCTGGCTTGGTATGGCATTCACTGCCCATACCTTTGCACCCATCCTTGTCAAAAATGGGATATCAATGGAAGAGCTTCTTGCTGAGCCATTGAGCTCTGCGACAATACCAAAAGGTATCTTGAAGGAGGAATCTGCACCAGCGGTCCTCAAGACAAAGTCCATGTAATAATCCATGGCCCTGAACTTTGAGCGGCCATGATCAAGAAGGACTCTCCTGTGCTTATCCATAGGCACAGCCTCAATCCAACCTATTGCTCTATCTATTATATCCTCAGAAGATAGAAGCTTCTTGAAGATCGAGAGAACAGCATCGCACTCCTTCTTTCCGAACACTCCACCCTGCCTGCCGAACTTAAGTCCATTATGGCCCACTGGATTATGGGAGGCGGAGATATAGAAAAAACCGTCAAAGCCATCATTTGAATAAGCCATGATCTCGGGCGCTGAGGAGATGAAGATGTTGTCAACATCAGCACCAAGGGAAACAAAGGTGCGCGTGACGACATCAAGCAGAAGGGTGCCTGTAGGACGGGCATCTGCTCCTACAAGAATCCTTGGATTCTCTTTTTCAAGATATTCAAAAAAAGCAGCAGAGCAGATTGATGAGGTCACAAGATCAACATCTGACACCGCGCTTGAGAAGTCATCCTCATTTCCGGATTGTGCAAAGACAGTACGCCAGCCCGCAACTGAAAGAATATATTTATCCAAATTCCCCAAAAGATACTCATTTGTGATTCTTTCGCCCTTGAGTGGGGAGATGCTATCATCAGAGATGAATTTCCCGGAAAGTCTATCGTAGTGCTTCATAACTATAATTTAACGTTATCACAAATAGCGTCCATATACATTTCATTTTTCCTGTTTTTTCTTTTCCATTTCCGCTTTTCTTATTACCTTCACACTACAAGGAGAGTGCAAAATGGAGAGAACACCTTATGAATCAATCTCAAGATTAATGAGTGTAATCGAGCTTTCATCAGATATTGTCAAGATAACACCTTACAAAGAGGAAATCGACAGCATACAAAGAGGCCTCTCCACACTCTCCTTGTCTCCTTGCATGGCATGGGAGACTGTTCTAAGGATGAAAGAGAAATATGGCAAGGAGCTATCGCTTCTTTACGCTTATTACCCATATACGCATATTTTGATAGTCCCTGATGTGCTTGTGACAAATGCGCTTATCCTCACTAATCTTAGAAGACTTCTATTTATTCTACCTAGATGCATGCTTTTAAGGGAGCTAAGCAATAACGATGCAACTCAGATTTGAAAGCGCATGAAGATGCCCGACTCATCTTCAGGCCGGGCAAAGGGGATGTTTGATGAATTAGCCTTTGCTGATAATTCACTTCTTTATGAACACCAAAGTGAGATCTCTGAGCTTTAGTGTTATATCTTTCTCTGTGAAGATGGCATGAATCTCATCAGGACTTGATGCAGAGCATGTGCCCGAGGATCTGATGAACAGCGACTTTCCTGTTGAGTCCTTGAAGTAGAGCATCCTGCCATTCACTATCTCAAGCTCCTCAGGATAGATGAGCTTTGAATAATCACCGTTTGCATCTATCTTGTATCCTGTTGGGATATCGACATAGGATATCGCGGGTTCTTCTGAATCAATAGGTGGAGCTGTCGTGCCCTCCCCTTCTCCTGGCATGATCGCGCTACCGGAATCAAGACCAGGGATAACTGCTTCAATTCCCTCTGGCTTTGCAGAGCAGGAAGGAAATGAGGCGAGAACAAGAGATGCCAAGACTATCGCAAGTCCATATCCAAGCACCTTTGCTGCAACCTCTCGAACAAATGAATTGATTTTCTCTTTCTTTTCTTCTCCCATAGTTTTCTCCTATGAAAGCAGGATCTCCAATATGTGGAATTATCGGTAGATATCTATTTCACCACCTTCTGAGAAGATGGAATACATCATGTGTTGCGGTTTTCCAAAGGCCGATACAGCAAAACCCCTTCATAAAGGGTATCTGAATCAATCGAATTCACTCTTTAGCTCCTTTAATGAATCATCAAAAACACCACGCCTTTTCATTTCCCTCACAGCATCAAGACGGAGGACTATCTCTTTTATGTCTATCTCCATGTACATCAGCACCTCACTAAGTCTGAAGAACATAGCAGGCGATATCCCCAAAGGAAGAATGAACTGCAATATCGTATAGATATGGCACTTGCTTTTGCTCCTCT